>NZ_JBALDJ010000022.1:0-36929 GCF_036917415.1 Nostoc sp.
GTTCAGCCTTTAATGACAGTAATCTGCTGTCGGGCTGGCTTAGTTATGTACGGACTGTTTACCGTGATTCACTAAGCAACGAACCGCACTTCTAGGTCTAGTAGCATCACGTTATCGACGATCGCTTTAGCATCTTTTGCACCGAAGCCTAGAAAGTTATGGCTATTAACCCAAGCTGCTAGTTATGCCATCGCTAGCGCTTCGGGGTGGTGTATGGGGTCAGTATGTATAATAAAATCCCCTCCAGGAACAAAAACGGAGGGGAAAATGTTAAACGAAATAATTGCTATCTATGCTATCACTGATGACTTGTTGAAAGCGATTGGGCATCATGAAGATGGTCGCATAGAGATGAGTGATGCGGAAATTATAACAACGGCACTGGTTGCAGCAATATTTTTCAGTGGTAATCAGAGCGCGGCTTGTAACTAGATCAAAGACCACAATCTGATTTCTACAATGTTAGAAAAATCACGTTTTAACCGACGATTACATGGAATCTCGATGCTGATGAATGATTTATTTCATCAAATAGGGTGGCGTAGGCGCAGCCCGTCGTAGACATCGCTTAGTAAAATCCACTGCATTCCGCTTGTGCTATCTAGTTTGTATTAAAGTTAGCTTTATTCAACCGAGAATTGCTAGTTGACGGTTGGTTGCTGTTAGTACAAGCAGCAATGACGCTGCTATTAATTCAGATAGAAGCTTATTGAATAAAACTATGGTGACTAAGGCGATGAATTGTTGTTGATGAGGATGATAACGGATTCATAAAACAGTATGATGCTCTCTCCTATCTGCCGTTGTAGCTGAATCTAAATGTACATTCTAGAATCAACTTTTGATTCACTAGCGAATAGGGCTGAATTTCTAAAGCACGTTGAAAAGCTCGGATAGCTTGACCATACTCTCCTAGTGCTGCATAACATAAGCCCATACCATGAAGCGCCCCAAAATGTATTGAATTTATCTGCACAACCATCTGACAATCTGCCAGAGATTTTTGATAATCGCCAATACTGTAATAGAGGAAAGCTCGACGATTCCAAGCTTCGGCAAAATCTGGCTGGTCTTTAATTAATGCCGTTAGCGCTATTTCAGCTTCAGCAATTTCACCTGCATCCAGTAACTTTTGACTACGGTCAATTATTTCCAGCCCATAGATTCCCTTTTGCTGAAACCAGATTCGCCAGATTTTTCTGGTTGCGTTGTCGCGCACTATGGGATCCGGGTTTTTCAACTCTTCAAGTAAGGAATTGATAAATAAAGAATCCATGAATTTGAGATCAGTGAATATACCTTTGTATTAACTTTCTCACAAAATATATCGATTAAATCATTTTTAAAGTCATCTTTAAATTAGCCATGATTAATCGCTAATTATGAAATTTCTGTGTAATTTATTGTGTTCAACAATACGACTAATACCACACTAGATATTTAAAGTCATAAAAATAAAAACTGATTAGAGGTAGTTAACAGATCCCTTTGGCGACATCAATATGCCAGAACTGCAAGATGCAACAGACAAAGGTTGTTTGCAGGTAGATGGCAAGATTATGAAACCAGGCGGTAATTTGGTAATAACCAAAGCCGCAGTTGAGCCAGTTCGGTATTTACCAGGAATTACTAAGCACTTTGACATTGCAGAATCACAGTTGCTTTGCTCGTAAAGAATGTGTCACCAGAGTGGAAGATATCGGTTTCTAAGAATTAATGCCGAATATGTTGTATTGGTTTTTCACAAATTGTCTTAGCAGCTAACATAGTCTTTATTAGAACCTAAATTTATCTGCTTACTAGCTGCACCGGAAGGTATAGAAAGTTTTGTAATTTACATTACATTCTGATTTGGTACTATATGCATCTGTCATTGATAACTATTTGGATAAACATGACTAATTAAGTATTGGATTGTGAGATACAGGTACGTGGGCTACGCCTAAGCTGATGTAGCATAGAATCAGCTAATTAGCCATGAGCAAATGACGATCAAATCCAGTTATTAACCTAACACTGCACAAATTGTGAGTTAACAAATTTTACTTCATCAAATTTGGAAATATTCTTAAATAAATACATACTAAATACATCACATTGATACAGGAACTTTATATAAAATAGTAATTAATTTTCTCAGCTATTCCATAATCATCTACTATAATGTTGGATATTTCAATTCCCCGATTCTAACGATAAATCTTACATAGTAGTATTTATGTTACAACAGACTATAGGACAATTAGAAACAGAAATATCACAGCGAATTAAAAATTTATATAATGATAAACTAGGAAAGTCTCCTAGCCAAATTATTTGTCATTTTTTTGATACTGAAATCGTAATTTCTATAGAAAACTCTGTTACCCAAGCTGAACAAACTTTACTGAAAGGAGGTTATGACACTTTAGCTGAACAAGTACGATTATATTTAGAGAAAATAATTAAACCAGATTTAAAAAATTTGATTGAGGAAATTATTGGTCAACCTGTCCTATACCTAATGACAAACACAAATCTAACAACAGGTCGTTCTGGGATTGTTGTAATTCTCAAGGAATTATCTGAAGTTCGTAATCCCGAATCTATTCCCAAGAGAAATGTTAGGAATTTAGCTGACTGATGTGCCGACTGATTACTACTTCTAATTGATTAAAATCATAAGGTTTAGTAATGCAATCATCTGCTGTGAGCATCATGGAGCGATCGTCTTGTACCGTTGTTAGAGGTGTGACTGCAATGATTGGAATGGTAGCAGTTTTTGAGTCATGTTTGAGATCGTCAATGACTTGGTTCGCACTCAAATTAGATAGCTTCATATCTAGCAGGATTAAATCTGGTTGATGAGTTTGTGCCAACATCACAGCCCTCACCCCTTGTTTGGTACAAATACATGAAAAATTTAATATTCCTAGATGAGAATTAAGTAGCTCTAAATCATGTAAACTCTGTTCTACAACCAAAATTAAAGGCTGTCCATTCATAAGCAGTTAGTCCTGTCCAAGAAAAGCTGGGCATAAAAACTCTATCCATCAAGAAAACCTGAAAGTCTTTGTTTATAGTATGTGTTTAATTCAATGTACGAACGACCAACTCAGGCATAAAAATGAATAGGTTAGTGTATAGTTCATTCGGTTATCCATCGGCGCTAAATTTTATAAAATAACATAGCAAAGCAGTCATAACATCAAGCAAATATTAGCATAAGTGATGTATGTAATTGCCATGATTGACTATAAAGATCGGTATTTTATGGTAAGTAGAGGATACTTAAAGTACTTGAAGTTGCAGATTTATCAGCCTTAGCCAGGAGTGCCAAAATTACGTAGGCATCGCCTTTGTTACATTACCATAAATTAATTAAGTATATTTAACCATCAATTAACTGACGTGCATAAGCGATCGCCTCTGTTGGTGTTGAAAGTTTCCCCTCAGCTTGTGCTACGGCAATTTCTGTTAACAGTTGACCGATAATTGGCGAAGCTGGAATATCTAATGATATAATCAACTCCTTCCCGCTTACTAGTGGAGTGGGATGAGCGATCGCATCATCAGGGTTGAGGTAGCGGTCAATCAAAGGTGCTAAGACTTGGTAGCTCATTGCTTGAGTTTCCACTGCTATGTGTAGTAGCTTGTCACCAGATATTGCCTCTACCAAATTATTAATTGCTACAGCTAGCACTGCCGTAGCGGGGAATACAATATCTGCGTCATGAAACAAAAAGTATTGTTCTCGCAAGGACATATTAACTACTTGAAATTGCGGTAACAATTTTAAAGCAGTAGTTACACTTCGGATTTCGGCACGACTATAAGTTAGTTCTTGTAGCTCTATTTCTGCTAATTCTGGATTTGGGTTGACAAGACAAGCAAGTTTGGCAATACCTAGCCAAGTAGTTTTAATACTATCGCGGATATATTCTTGCAGTTGTACCCCTAGTTGTTGCCACTTTTCTGTGAGTAAAGCGGCGGCTGTGTCAACTGCTGCTAGTTTGAGTAAACTTTCACGGGTGGCATTTTTGAAAAAAGGGGCAAGTAAACCATCTTCCCAAGCCATTGTT
Organism: Nostoc sp.; assembly: GCF_036917415.1. Lineage (GTDB taxonomy): Bacteria > Cyanobacteriota > Cyanobacteriia > Cyanobacteriales > Nostocaceae > Nostoc. Next base: position 4,062 of record NZ_JBALDJ010000022.1, read on the forward strand.
ATCCAAGGAGTACCCTGAGAATTTGCCAGTAGATAGCCAATTTCTACCCTAACTCTTTCGGCTGCAACTTTGCCAAGATGTGATGCCAAAGAACGAATTGCAGCTTGGGTAGCTGGTTCAATAGTAAAACCTAGTTGGGCGGCTTGGCGATAACCTCGCATTAACCGCAAAGGGTCATCTTCTAGGTTCGCGGGTGATACCATTCGCAAAATGCCCTGTTGTAAGTCTACATAACCTTGCAGAGGATCGATAATTTCTTGCGTATGAGGATTATAAGCGATCGCATTTACTGTAAAGTCCCGTCTGTGCAAATCAACTTCTAAACTACCTCCTTCCTGTTGGGCAAAGTCAGCTGTAGCGTGGGGAAAAACCACACGCGCAATTTGTCGTTCGGCATCGAGTAATACAAAACCAGCTTTGTAATGATGAGCGATCGCTCTGGCTACCTTTACCGCCTTGGATGGTATAACAAAATCTAGATCCAGATATTCGCGAGTTCTGCCAAGGAGCGCATCTCGGACAGCTCCACCTACCATGTAAGCTGGTTCTGGCAATAATTCCAAGCTGAAAGGCCAATTTTCGGGAGCGAGGGTAGAAGGAATTGATTCGTGCATTGTAATAAAAATCAACTCAGCAACTCATGAATAACAGTTGGGCTTAAGTTAGATTAACAATAAAGGCCCCTGGAGTTGGTTCTATTATGTGTATTTGCGTGAACTGCCACTATGTAGACCGATGTGTTACCTATCATGCCGTAGAAGGGCAGCACCAACAGCCTCACTTGACTGAAACACCAAATTTTGATCCGAATGAACCTTCTATCAATGTCAACATTCGGACTCAAGATGATGTGATTGAAATGGAATGGGATGTTGTTGGTTGTCTGAGCTTTAAGCGGGAAACAGGTAAGTGGTCGAAATTGCGTCCTGGTGAATTAGTGCCCACTTGATAGAAAATGATTGGTGTATCTTACAGCTATTTTCAGGTAAATAGACCACGCGGTAGGGGCACAGCATTGCTGTGCCCTTACGACAGATGTGCTTCAAATACATGAAAACTGCTGTAATGAGATTTTGTCTTTCAACGATCGCAAATTCATGTTATGGGGAGGAGATGTCAGGAAAGCGATCGCTATTAGAGAGTCAACAGTAAGCGAACATTTGCTATCACATTCTGATTTTGTTGAAACAGCAGAATCTTTGCCTTGAGAATTCTGTCCAAAGCAGAAGAAAAGATATGTAGTTTATTCTAATTAAGAACTGCTATGTTATATGCTTAAATAATTAACGTTAATTTATAAAAATAGATATTTTAAATAATTTTGCTAACGGAAGAAGACGACCTTGCCATAAATAAATACGCTTTAGCACTACATACCACCACACCAGAATTAGGTTTGGGAATTAGTAATTTTGCAGGCGATACTCGCTCTAAAGTTTGGAATTTGGGGCGCGAGCTATCTAGCTTAGTGCATCAATATTTAATTGAATTTATCAAACCGCAAACTTGGGCAGATTTGTCCTTTATTGCAGTTGCAAAAGGCCCCGGCGGCTTCACGGGAACTCGGATTGGCGTTGTTACTGCTCGTACTTTAGGGCAACAGTTAGATATTCCTGTATTTGCGATTTCAACTTTGGCTGCGGTAGCTTGGTCAGAAGCAGGCAAAAGTCAAAATCCAAAAACTATTGCCGTGGAAATGTCAGCACAACGAGGTCAAATTTTTGCTGCTATTTATCAGTTTGAGCCAGATACTTCTAAATTAAAAGTGTGTTTATCAGATAGAGTGTTCACACCAGAAGCATGGCAGGAAACTTTAGCGAATTGGAACACTAATTATCAGTTGATTCAAGCCCAATCTGGGTTAGCAGCGACGGTGACAAGTATTTTGGAATTAGCTAATCTCGATTGGCAAGAGGGAAAATTTCCTAATTGGTCAGAGGCTTTGCCATATTATGGGCAGCATCCAGTAGAGGGTGCATAATGCTTGTAAATTAGTTATATAATGACTAATTTACTCATTTTGAGCATGGTTTGAGCATTATGACTAACAGCGCTAAAGCAGCCAACAATAAGGCTAAGAAGAGTAAAATAGCAGTCAGACTTGACTTAGATAGTATCAAAACCTCCTTCCCCATAACATATTTTGCAGATGAAAAGCAGGTAAAGTTAGTAATTAAAGGATGGGAAAGTATATGAAAGTGTTTATAAGTTGGTCTGGTACTACGAGTCAGCAGGTCGCTAATGCGTTACGTAACTGGCTGCCTTCTGTAATACAGGCTGTTAATCCTTTTGTCTCTTCTGAAGATATTAACAAAGGCGAACGTTGGCAGGAGGTGCTTGCTAAAGAGCTTGAAGATGCAGAATTTGGCATTATCTGTCTAACACCCTATAACGTTAAAAGACCTTGGCTATACTTTGAAGCAGGAGCATTATCAAAGTCTATTGATCGCTCTCGCTCATTTTTGTCACCATTTCTCTTTCGTGTTAATTCTTCTGAATTAAAAGGCCCTCTGTCACAGTTTCAATCCACAATTTATGATAAGAAAAATGTATTCAACTTGCTATCCAGCATCAACAACAGGTTGGGCATTGAGAGTAGGTTGGAGCATGAACATCTCAGAGATATGTTCGATGATGAGTGGCATAAACTCAAAGAAGAATTAGATAGAATTGAGGAGAGCCAAGAGGGTGAAACTGAAACTGAGTATGAATGGTTATACACTCCACGCGACCTCGGTAAAATTGAGGTAAATGCTTATTACAAGTCAATTTGGGTCGTTACTCGCTCTCCCTACGAAGATTTACAAAATTCCTTCGTCCAAAACATGGTGCAGAAAAATATAGAGCGTGGAATAAAATATACATTTATCCTTCCATCTTCCGATCAAATAGAGGAAGTCAAGACAACACTCAAGAACACTTTTTCATCACACTTAGAGCAGTTAACTATAACGATAATCCCTAAGCCAACATTTCACAGTTTAGCTGTTACGCATTACTATGTCTTGAATCCTGAAGAAGACCCGCATTATACCCTGAGGGTATTTCTTAAGTTGCCGCTTAAACAGCCTGACTATTGGATAGAAGTGGACTACGAAGCAGCTTACGACTTTGCTGCTCGTTTTCGTAAGATGATAGAAAAGGGGATAACTATTTAACTTGGTTGTCAATACGCTTGGGTTAAGGATATTTGTAGGTTGGGTTGAACGAAGTGAAACCCAACAAACCACGAAAAATGTTGGGTTTTGTTCCTCAACCCAAACTACGCTGGTTTTGGTTTTTGCCTTTAACCCAAGCGTATTGAGCTTGGTGTATTACTTAGCCGAATAGCCCGTCGTAGACATCGCTTTGTCCGAATAGGATAGATACCGCACATCCAATTTGTGGCGGCTTTTTCCTGGAGTTTTAAGCGATCGCATCACAGTGCATAAATTCAAAATCAAAATAGCCACAGCCAAACTGGGAGAGTAACCAACAATACTATAGCCCCAGCAGCTAAGGCAGTAACTGCCAGATCGCGATCGAGATTGAATGTCTCAGCAATTACCAGTGTGGCGAAAGCTGGAGGCATAGCCGCTTGTAGCACGATTATCTTTGCGATCGCCCCAGTTAATCCAAACAGGGGTAAGATGCTACCCAATATCAAGGGAACTAGCAGCATTTTGATTCCTAAGCTCATCCCTACTTGTGGTAGGCTACGCCAAGATTTGAGCAGCGCCAGTCGCATTCCAATTAATACCAGGGATAAAGCTACACTACTCCAAGCAAATTTTTCTAACCAGAATTCCGCAACTGTGGGAATTGTCACCTGCCGAAACAGCAAGCCAAATCCGAAACCCCACAGCGCAGGATTAATTAAAATCGCCCTAGTAATCTGCCAATGATTCTGGACACCGCCACCAAAACTAGCTGCTAGCAACACACCCAGAGCATAAGTTCCTGGGAATGAACCTAGCAAATCGTAAAATAGCGCCCAAGCAAAGTATTCCTTGCCTACCATTGCTAAGGTAATGGGAAAACCAAGATAACCAGTATTACCCAACATTGCAGCTAATATCAAGCTAGCTTGAGTTGGTGGTTGGGGAACAGTCTTTTTAAAATAGGCTTGTGCTTTAATCCCTAACCAAGCTAAAAATGCTCCTAGTAAAATGGCTAGGTAAGCGATCGCAGGTGCAATCCAAATTTGCCCCGACAAGCTAGATTGACGCAAAAACGATACTATGCTTATGGGTACTCCCACCCAAAAAAGAAACTGTCCCAAACGTGTAGGAACTGTCACAGGTAGTTTGCGTCCCAGTATAAAACCTACCAGGACTAATCCTCCCAGCTTGACGTATAGTTCTAAAAGGTTTGTCAAGATTGCGCCTAAGAACCACAGATGTAAAATGCTACCTGTTACGTTTACTTTTGTCCAGTGCAAAATCTGTTATGGCTATTCCACAAAAACAGGAGTTTACCTTTGAATAAGGCAGGGTTTTCTGGAAAACCGCAAAACTCATCGAATGACCTTGGCGATGATATTCCAGTGGCTGTACGCGATACCCCTGTTGCAGCACCTAAAATTTGGTTGCAACCCCGAATTATCTTTATTGGGGGAATTGCAGGATTTGTCTTGCTGGCTTTAATTAGCAGTTTATTGTTTTTCGTCACAGCACCCAAAAAAACTGCTGATTCTCAACTTTTACCAGCTAATTCTACTCCTACAACTCCAACAGCATCTAATAATTCCAGCGATACTGTGTTAGGGCATTTTCCATACCCAGAAGCCCCTGAGTCAGAACTAGTAACCATCTCCGCAAATAGGGGCATTAGAATGCGAAAAGCTGCTGCCCAAAAGTTTGAGGAGATGGTAGCAGCAGCCCGGAGTGCAGGTGTAATTTTAGTACCAATTTCTGGCTTTCGCTCCATCAAAGACCAGGAGCAGTTGTTTTTTGCTGTCGGCGCCCAGCGAAATCAAACGCCAGCAGAACGAGCTGCCCTCAGCGCTCCTCCTGGTCATAGCGAACATCACACAGGTTATGCTGTGGATGTTGGAGATGGAGCAGTACCAGCAACTAATCTTCAAACTAATTTTGACAATACCAAGGCTTATCAATGGCTGCAAGCAAATGCAGCGCGTTTCAGCTTTGAAATGTCATTTCCTAAAGATAATGCTCAAGGTGTGAGTTATGAGCCTTGGCACTGGCGTTTTGTTGGCGATCGCAATAGTTTGGAAATGTTTTACAAAGCCAGAAACTTGAAACCCGCGAAGATATCGCCATAAAAGACAGCAGTCAACCCCTTCGGGGAATTCAAAATTCAAAATTCAAAATTCTTATCCCCATAAATAAATTTAGGGGCTTAAAATAAGGACACATTATTTCTCGTGCTTTGCATCTCGAAATAAATCTTTTTTTTTGTCCATAAATTAATTTAGGGGCTTGTATCATAAGTCTGTTTTGGTCAAAATAATTCGGTCAGGAGTAATTAGTTTTACTTTTGTAGTATATTACTCATCTTAAGATGGATATGTTCGCTCTCAGCTTTTGTTTAAAATCCAGAATCTAAAATTATTTAGTCTTGGGGGGGCGTTGATAAACAATATTCGCAATCGTTTTAATAATTTTAAACGCAAAAGGGTTGAACCTTTACAACTAAAACAATTGGTAGATGAGTTGTTGGAAGAGTCTACTCCCGACGCCACATATTTGATTTTGATTGTTGGTTCTTGTGCGATCGCTACATTTGGTCTACTTGCCAACAGTACTGCTGTCATCATCGGGGCAATGATTATAGCACCTCTGATGTTACCAATTCGAGGTTTAGCCTTTGGTGCATTGAACGGAAATGTCAGCCTATTTCGTCAAGGCGTAATAGCAGTATTATTAGGCACATTCTTAGCACTTTTCATTTCTTACAGTATAGCTTGGCTAGTTAATCTACCTAGTTTTGGCAGTGAAGTGCTATCTCGCTCCAAACCTAACCTGCTTGATTTGGGTATTGCAGTTGCAGCAGGTAGTATCAGTGGTTACGCTAAGGTGAATTCAAAAATCTCTGCTAGTGTGGCAGGAACAGCAATAGCTGTTGCCCTCATGCCACCAATTTGCGTTATCGGTTTAGGTCTAGCAAAATCTGACTGGTCGCTTAGTTTAGGAGCAACTTTGCTTTACCTGACGAACTTGTTAGGCATTAGCCTTGCTTGTATGCTGACATTCTTATTTATTGGCTATTCTCCTATCGAGCGCGCACGAAAAGCGCTGCTATGGGCACTGGCGTTAACAGGTGCTTTACTGATACCTTTAACTGTGAGCTTTACCCAGTTAGTTAGACAAGCACAACTCGAAACCCACCTGAAAAAGGCTTTGTTAAATCGAACCTTAACTTTTCAACGTTTGGAACTACTAAAAACTGATACTAACTGGCTCACAAACCCACCCCAAGTTCGCTTGAGCGTTCGCGCACAGTCAGCTGTGACATCGAAGCAAGTAAGTCTTTTAGAAGCATTTCTTCAAAAAGAAATGAGGCAGCATTTTTCCCTGATTTTTGAAGTCAGTCAGGTAAAAGAAGTCAAGGGAGAAAAATCAGATTTTCCTCACAAAAATCTCATAGACAAGGAGAAGGAGGAATGAACAACCAACCTAGACAATTAGAATCTATAAAGCCAGGAAACAGTCGCAAAAGACAGAGATTAACTTTACAGGGGGAATTTGCTCTAGCTTCAATGCCAACGTTGGTAATTCTAACAGTACTAGCTTTAGTTGAGATACTTAGTCGTCAGCGACTTTTATTCGCCTCTCTTGCTTCCAGTGCTTTTCTCATTTACTTAGACCCACAACACGGCACTAATACAGTGCGGACACTTGTCATCTCTCAAATGTTGGCAGCGATCATTGGTTTATTGACCTATTTGGCTTTGGGGCCTGGGTATTTATCGGCTGGAAGTGCAATGATTTTGACAATTGTTCTAATGATATTGCTAGATGTCGTTCATCCTCCCGCAGTCGCTACTTCCTTAAGTTTTGCTCTGAAGGCGGGTAATGAAAACAATTTAGTTTTATTTGGTTTGGCAGTCGGTATTATTGCCACACTGGTTATATTGGAGCGGTGTGCTTTGTGGATACTGACACATTACAGTCGCCATTGATGTAACCCAGTTCAAAAACGTGAGTGAAAAATAGTAGAATAATTTTCATGTTTTTGACTATTAAATAATTTTTAATTTATGAAATTGCAGAGAATTGCGATCGTAAGTCATAAAATATGAATTTATCACATTATTTTAATAATACCTACTTCTTTTAGATAAATATGCTTAAAAAGCTTTATTTTTAGTTATCAATCAACTGATTTTTTTTAATGAAAATATTATATCGTTGAAAAAAGTTTTTTCATACTATTTATAGACAATAAAAACTAACTATAGATGGAATTGAATATCAGGAGTTTTTACTATTATCAGCAATGCTGACTAATTAAACAAGTAACATGAATGCAGATATATCCGCACTCTGGGACAAAATCCAGGGAATGATTAACGGATTCATTGTCCTACTGCCTAATATCGTGCTGGCATTGATTGTCTTTGGAATCTTCTTTTTTGTTGCTAGAGCGATTAAGAGACTGGTCAAACGATTGACACGCGATCGCCATCAGGCTCGGAATCTAGGACTGGTACTAGGACGCTTGGCGCAAGGTACAACACTGTTGTTAGGGCTATTTATTGCTTTGTCGATTGTAATTCCGACATTCCGAGCAGGGGATTTGGTACAACTATTGGGAATTAGCGGGGTGGCGATCGGTTTTGCCTTTCGTGACATTCTACAAAACTTCTTGGCTGGCATTCTGATCCTATTGACAGAACCGTTCCGAATTAACGATCAAATAGTTTTTAAAGACTTTGAGGGAACTGTAGAAAATATTGAGACACGAGCGACAACAATTAAAACTTACGATGGTCGCCGCATTGTGATTCCTAACTCAGAATTGTTTACTAATTCAGTGACGGTAAACACTGCCTTTGAAAGTCGCCGACTACAGTATGATGTCGGTATTGGCTATGGTGATGATATCGACCGAGCCAAGGAGTTAATGCTTGAAGCATTGCATAGTGTGCCGGAGGTACTTAAAGACCCTGCTGCTGATGTGCTGGTCATGGAACTTGCCGAAAGTACTGTTAACATCCGCGTTCGTTGGTGGATCAAACCGCCACGACGAGCAGATGACCTGATCTCACGGGACAAGGTACTGTCTGCAATTAAGAAAACATTAGTAGAAAACGGCATCGATTTACCCTTTCCCACGCAGCAAATTTTGTTTCACGACCAAACAGAAGAGACAGACGGAAACCGCTCCCGTCAGCGTGAAGGTTGGCCTGCAGGCAGAGGTGAAATACCAAAATCTCGCCGGATCAGCGATTCGCTTCGGCTGCTTGCCCAAATGCAGACGCAAAGAGATGATAACGGCAAGGTAGATTCTCCAAAAGCTAATGACGAAAACTAAACTACTTGCCACTTAACCTTTTGGACTCGGTTGTAGCGGCGAGTGGTTTCTAGTTGTTCTGGCTTGTTACAAGATAAAAGGAAAGCCTTAACAACAGCAGGTTGCTTTGGTTGGCATTTTACTTATAAGCGTAAAATGTTGGCGGTTTGATAATCTCTCTATTTTCATTGCTGGTAAATATTCTGTTTAACTGGAATACTCTTATGGCATTAGAGTCTGCCGCAGGTGAAGTCGTAATTGCACAACAACTCAAGCAATTTCTCCTAGTACTATCTGTCTCTTTGGGTGTAGCAACATTACCACAAATTTTTAGTTGGTTTCGCCGCATTCCTTACACGCTACTACTGGTTATTGTGGGATTAGGGTTAGCATTCGTTAATGTGCGATTGGTTAATCTTTCTCCTCAATTGATTTTGATGATTTTCTTACCGCCACTATTGTTTGAAGCTGCTTGGAATTTGAAATGGTCAGATTTAAAGCGAGATTTACTAACTATTTGTCTGTATGCAGTGATTGGGGTGATAATTTCTATTGCCGGAGTGGCACTTGGTCTTCATCAATTCGCTGGGCTTGAACTTAGCATAGCTCTACTAGTTGGAGCTAGTCTGTCAGCAACCGATCCGGTTTCGGTAACGGCTTTGTTTCGGGAATTAGGAGCAAGCAAACGCCTAACAACGCTGATGGAAGGGGAAAGTTTATTTAATGATGGTATGGCGGTTGTGGCTTTTGGCTTACTAGTTGCTCTGCCGTTAGGTACTGCCAAACTGGATTTACAGTCTGCTTTATGGGAATTTTTTCAGGTAGTAGGCATTGGTATTGGCGTTGGAGGACTAATAGGATTTGGCATCTCCTACCTGACACAACGTTTCGACTTACCGCTAGTAGAACAATCTCTCACCTTAGTTTCTGCCTACAGCACTTATCTAATTACAGAAGATTTAGGTGGTTCTGGAGTGATTGGAGTAGTTACCACAGCTTTAATTTTAGGCAACTTTGGCTCGCGCATTGGCATGAACCCGCGCACGCGCATCATTGTTACAGAATTTTGGGAATTCTTGGCTTTTTTTGTGAATTCGATTGTTTTTCTATTAATTGGCGACCAAATTCGTTTTGCCGTCTTAGGAGATAACTTAAAAATTATTGCAGTGGCGATCGCTGCGATGATTGTGGCACGAGCAGTATCCATTTATGCTTTAAGTAGTCTTAGCAATTGGCTAGCTAAATCCGAAATTCCTTTATCCGAACAAATTGTATTATCGTGGGGTGGATTGCGGGGGTCTGTCTCTATTGCCCTAGCTTTGAGTGTACCAGCCATACTCCCCCAAAGAGAAGAAATTATTGCTACAGTATTTGGAGTAGTTTTATTTACACTGTTAGTACAGGGCTTAACCACTCAACCATTATTAGAAAAACTACAACTTTTAGGTAGCCAACCGCTACGTCAACAATACATGGAAGCAATTGCCCGTCAAGTTGCTCTCCAACGGGCGCTGGAATATTTAGAAACAACACAAAAGCGTCCAGGAATTCAGCCAGAGTTTTATGACTACCACAAGACGCTGCTTTCTGGAGAAATTGCCCTTTTACAAGAAAAAATTGACAACTTACTTGATGAGTACCCAAATTTGCAAGAATTTACAATCAAAGAACTGCGAGGGGAGCTGCTGGCAATTGAAGCTGATACCTACGCTGAGTTTGTCCGTGCAGGTAGGTTAAATAAAGAACTGTCAACTTTTTTAACAATGCATGACAGAGTTAATGAAGATAAATGAATAACCTGAAAAACCTGTGTCAGATAGAACATTCTCGACATCGTAGTGTTTTCAACTTTTTGGTCAATTTGATGGCTGCTAATCGTGATTATACTTATCTGCCTCAAAAACCTTCGCTCGATATTTACCTTAAAGACTTACTATCTCTACCTCCTGCTGTTTTTTAGTTCGTCGAACTCACGTAATATTCAACAATTTTTTTAGCGATCGCATCTGGTCGAGAAATTTTATCTAGATTGCAAAGTAAAATTACGGTAATTTTGTCATCAATAAAGCGGGTAATGTTACTTGCGAATCCTAGTATCGAACCATTATGACCAACTACTCGGCGATCGCCATAATTAAATACCCACCAACCTAAACCTGCAACATATCTCAACTTTTCCCAATCATCACCCTGATTTGGAGGATGAGGAGTCCACATCAAATCCAGGGTTGATTGTTTTAACAGAGTTGCACTACAAAGCGCCTGTTCCCACTTCACCATATCTTCTACACTGGAAAGCTGACCTCCAGCCGAATAGGTAACAGAAGGACTGTAATAAGGTTTGTTAAGGAGTTTGCTGTTTAGCAAGCGATAGCCAGCAGACCGATTTGGCACTATTTCACTGGGATTATTCATCACAGTTGCATTCATTCCCAAAGGAGCAAAAATGCGCTCTTGCAACAAATCTCCATAAGATTGTCCAGTTACCTTTTCTAGGATCAAACCCAGTAGATAGTAGCCTGTGTTGTCATAGGCGCTAAACTCACCCGGTTGGAACTTGAGGGGTAGGTGAGTAACTAGAGCCAAAATTTCAGATTTCGATAAATTAAGATGGGTAATTTCCCAGTAGTTTGGGGCATCGGTATAGCTGGGAATTCCAGACTGATGAGATAAAATATGCCCGATTGTGACATTTTGCCATGTTATGGGTAGACAATCGAGATAGTCTGCGATCGCATCTTCTAGCGAAATTATCCCTTGTTCCACCAGCATGATTATGGCTGTAGCGGTGAAAATTTTACCCACAGAGGCAATTTCATAAACTGTATGTTCAGTAGCTAAAACAGAGTGTTCAATATTCGCCAGTCCATAGCCTTTAACTAAAACAGGTTCACCTGACTGCACCACTGCAACAGAAAGCCCTGGAATCTGATTTTGAGTCATTGTGGCTCGAATATAGTCGTCAATCACGATTTCTAATACCAATTTTAAAAAAGAATGCGACAGATACATACGGACATACGTTTGTTATGTCTGGCTTTCTTAATGCATGAATTTTGTTAGCGCAGCGTTAGCGAGTCCGCGTTCGCTTTTAGCGTCTCGTAGAGAGCGTCATTTTGAATTTTGAATTGGTATAATCTCCTGCCTCCTTCTAGTCTCCAGTGCCATGTCCTGAACTTTGAGTTTTAGCTTCTGATGGATCGGGCTGAGGTTTTTGATACTTACCTGGATATTTGTGCTGAAAATAAGCTTCTAGTACTTGTAAAACCATCGGGCCGCAAATAGTACCGCCATGTTCGCCAGTATTTTCCCCAAAGGCCACAACCACAATTTCTGGCTTATTACTGGGGGCATAAGCACCAAACCAAGTATGATTTGGACGACCAACACCAGCTTCAGCTGTGCCACTCTTCCCGGACGCTGGGGCAATTGTCGGCACGTCCAAGCGCTTACCAGTGCCTTCACTCACCACCTTCCGCAGTCCGTCGCGGAGAACTTTGATAGTTGTCGGCTTCATGTTTAAGGATTCTCGCCAACTTTTTGCTTCTTCGTTGTCTTTGAGCAAATGCGGCTGAACTCGATACCCACCATTAGCAGGGACAGAAAACATAATCGCCGATTGCAGAGGTGTCACTTGCAAAGCGCCTTGACCAATTGACATATTAATGGTGTCGCCAACAGTCCAAGGTATTTTCCAAGTTTTTTGCTTCCATGTTTCATCTGGAACCAAGCCTATTGATTCTTCATCACGAAATTCAATACCAGTTCTTTGACCAAACCCGTATTTGCGACTCCATTTGATTAAAGTTGGGCCACCAACTTTTCTGCCAACTTGATAGAAGAAAGTATCACTACTCATAGCGATCGCTCTGGGAAATCCCAATGGCCCGAATCCAGCGTGGTTCCACTCACCAAATGTCACCCCACCCACGGTAAGAGAACCAAAGGTTTGTAGTATTGAGTCAGGAGAAAATTCACCTGATTCCAGTCCGGCTGTCGTCGTGACAATTTTGAAAGTACTGGCGGGTGGAAAGGCACTCAGGGCACGATTAACCAAGGGATGATCTTTACCTTGGACACTTTCCCAATCTTTCTGGGAGAGTTTTTGTTTGGAAAAGATATTCGGGTCAAAGGTGGGATAAGATACCAACGCGAAAACAGCACCAGTATTCGGATCGAGTGCTGCGATCGCACCTCGGTGATTTCCCAAAGCTTTTTGGGCTGCCTTTTGCACATCCAAATCTATGGTCAAGTGCAAATCGTTACCAGCCTTTGCCTGTTTCTCTCCTATAACCCGGATTGGTCTACCCGCACCATCCACTTCCACTTGCTGACCGCCCCATTCGCCTCGTAGAGCTTTCTCATAAGCCTTTTCCACACCCATCTGACCGATTACATCTCCCAGTCGATAGCCTAACTCCTTCTTGCCTTTTAACTGGTCGGCGGTCAACTCTCGTGTATAACCTAGTACGTGCGCTAATTCCTTGCCGTGAGGGTAATAACGTACAGAATCTGTATTGATTTCCACTTCGGGAAGTTCATTTTTATACTCCTTTAATGCTGTGATTTCTGCTTCATTTAAATCGCGAGCAACCCGAATGAGTGAAGAAGAATTAGCACCTGCTTGTTCTAATTTCTTTTCCATCTCATCTTGGGGAATGTTGAGAATTTGCGCTAGACGCGGGCCGACTACAGACCAGGAAGGCTTAGTATGTGCCATCGGCCACAAATATACAGAGCTAGGATAGCGAGTACTGGCTAAAAGTTTGCCATTCCGGTCAAAAATATTGCCCCGTTCTGGTTGTTTAAGAATCATCCGAATTCGGTTTGCTTCGGCTCGTTCCCGGAGTTTTGGCCCTTCAACTATTTGCAAGTAGGCCAAACGAGCCTCAATCCCAGTGGTCATTAATAGGGTAAATACGATTAAAAATATTGATTGGAAACCACGTCCAACTGTACGTGTATCTTTTTTGCTGCCAAGTGATGGGAATAAAGACATAAGTATCAATTTAAAATTCAAAATGAATAAACGCAATTCCAGCCGGCCTTTTAGCAATTGCTAATATGCAATTTTAAGGCATGTTAACTTAATCACAGAGTTTATAAAAGTAGCTTGGGTATACAAATTTACCATAATTTTATTGTTGTTACTGAGTATGAAAGAATCGGGCGAGTATATTCTTGAACAATTGTTTTTGGCGGATACAATAAACCAAAGTGTCAAATATAGTCTGCCCAAAAGACTAGAGCAATTGACAAAATAACGTAAGATCGCGGCATTCTACTGAGGATTATGGCTCAAATTGTCATGCAAAATCAGAGGGGGATAACAAGTTTTCAGCCACTTGATGTTGAACTGCGTAACGTCTTCAAGTTTTTTAACCAAGAACCAGCAGTAAATGGCATTGATTTGGATGTCAGACAAGGAGAATTTTTTAGTATTTTAGGCCCCTCCGGTTGTGGTAAAACAACAACATTGCGCTTAATTGCTGGGTTTGAAATTGCTGACGCTGGTAAGGTGTTTATTCAGGGTCAGTCCATGACTAATGTGCCCCCTTACCGCCGACCCGTCAATACTGTATTTCAAAGTTACGCTCTATTTAACCACCTGAATGTCTGGAATAACATCGCCTTCGGACTGCGGTTAAAAAAAATACCCAAATCGAAAATTGAAGCTAGAGTCCAAGAAGCCTTAAAACTCGTGAAGATGGAAAGTTTGCGATCGCGCTTTCCCAATCAACTTTCTGGTGGTCAACAGCAGCGAGTCGCCTTAGCAAGGGCTTTAGTCAATCGTCCCACCGTCGTACTACTGGATGAACCTTTAGGGGCGTTAGATTTAAAACTACGTAAAGAAATGCAGGTTGAGTTATCAAATTTACACAAAGACTTGGGGTTAACCTTTGTGATGGTGACACACGACCAAGAAGAAGCATTGTCTTTGAGCGATCGCATTGCTGTGATGAATCAAGGCAAAATTGAACAAGTTGGCACTCCCAGCCAAATTTACGAACGTCCCTGCACATCTTTTGTTGCTGATTTTATTGGCGATACTAATTTATTCAGTGGTGAAATCGTCGCGGTAGACTCCTCTAATATTAAAATTTCCACAAAAATGGGACTCTCAATTGTTATTAGCCGCGCTGAAGATACACCAACTGAATTATCACAAGCTGTAGTAGTGAGTGTGCGTCCAGAAAAAATACAGCTTTCGCTTTATCCACCCAATTTGCCAGCTAACTGCTTTGAAGGACGGCTTGTCAACGTTATGTATTTGGGCACACACGTTAATTATGTTATGGAATTAACAAATGGCATTAGTATTAATGTGTTGCAACCTAATATTTTTGGCACTTTACCAGACCGTGACACACCTATTTACGCCTGGTGGGCAGAAACTGATTGTTTAGCTATTAGTCAATAGTCAATGGTCATCCAAAGCGGTGGCAAACCAGTACTTCGTGCTTAAAAAGTAAAAAGATAATCCTGATAAATAAATTTAGAGGCTGACAACCATTCTTTATTTTTTACTTTTGCCTATTTCCCTTTGATAAAATAACCGCGTTTTTTGACGATTGGTTTATGAACTTCGTTAACTACAACGGTTTTACCAATACCTGAAAAACCAGCTACCAGCATCATTTCTGTCGCACCTGTACTAACGCGCTCAAATGCTTGCAATAGAGCTTCTACTTCTGTTTCTCGTCCATAAAGTTTATCAGGGATAATAAAGCGATCGCATAGATCCCGTTGAGCAATTGGGAAATGCTTAATTTCACCAGTTTCTTGGAGTTGAGATAAACAAATTTCTAAATCAAATTTCAGTCCCAATGCACTCTGATAGCGGTCTTCAGCATTTTTTGCCATCAATTTCATTACAATATCTGACAACACATGCGGAATCTCTTCACTTTTGAACGCCAGTTGCTTCAAGTCGGCAGAGCCGCCCAACACACTGGCTCTTTTTGACTTTTGACTTTTAACTTCCCGAAGGGATGGTGGAAGTTTTGCTAGATGACAATGTACCAATTCCATCGGGTTGTTTGAATGGAACGGTAACTCACCCGTAAGTAGTTGGTAAAAAGTGACACCTAAAGAATAGAAATCAGTCCGGTAGTCAATTCCCCGATTCATTCTTCCTGTTTGTTCGGGAGAAATATAACCAAGTGTCCCTTCCAAGACATTGGGATTTATCAGTGTTTGAGTTTTCCGTGGTAGTAAGGATGCAATACTAAAGTCAATTAATTTAACTTGTTTGGTTTCTGGATTAATTAAAACATTGGCGGGTTTGATATCTTTATGAATAAAGTGTTCCCAGATATATAGCAAACCCGTCGCTGCACGACTTTAAATTTTGTAAGATTTAGAGTCAAAGAAAATCGGTGCTAATCCCATCCCTTCTCTGCGAGACGCTGCGCGAACAAGGAGTGTGCGGGATTCATACCGGAATTTCAATCGTAAATTCTGTACCCTGACCCAGAACCGAGTTAAAACTCAATTTTCCGCCGTGGGTTTCTTCAACGATTTGACGAGCGATCGCTAACCCCAACCCTGTGCCTTTACCAACAGCTTTTGTAGTAAATAAATGGTCAAAAATCTTTGATTTGACTTGTTCACTCATTCCCTGTCCATTATCAGCAATGGCAATTTTAACTAGATTATTTTCTACCGAAGTTGTAATTGTAATGCAGTTATAATTAGCTTTATTTTCCTCAAAACTGCGCCCCTGATTAGATTCTTCTAATGCATCAATAGCATTAGCTAGAAGATTCATAAATACCTGATTTAATTGACCGGGGAAGCATTCTACTTGAGGTAAATTACCGTAGTTGGTGACAACTTCAATGGCGGGACGTTGTTCATTCGCTTTGAGGCGATGCTTCAAAATTAAAATTGTGCTATCAATGCCATCGTGAATGTTAAATGGCACTTTGTAATCTTTATCGGCACGGGAGAAAGTTCTTAAACTGGTGCTGATGTTTTTCAGGCGATCGCACGCCATAGACATGGAATCAATCATCTTGGGCAAGTCTGATAAACTATAATCAAGGTCGATTTCTTGGGCATGGTCTGTAATTTCATCTCCGGGAGTAGGAAACTTTTGTTCATATAGTTTCAAGTGTTCAATAAGATCGGCAAAGGTAGGTTTGGCTTGTTTGAGACTAGCAGCAATAAAACCGAGGGGATTATTCATTTCGTGAGCCACCCCTGCGATTAAGTTACCCAATGCAGACATCTTTTCACTTTGCACAATTTGTAATTGAGCGCCCTGGAGTTCTTGTAAAGCTGCTTCTAGCTGTTGAGCATCTTCTAGCGATCGCTC
The DNA here is from genome assembly GCF_036917415.1 of Nostoc sp. Lineage (GTDB taxonomy): Bacteria > Cyanobacteriota > Cyanobacteriia > Cyanobacteriales > Nostocaceae > Nostoc. The sequence continues at coordinate 20,839 of NZ_JBALDJ010000022.1, forward strand.
ATAAAGTCGGGCATTTTCCAGGGAAATCGCGGCTTGGGCGCAAAGTAAGTTGAGCAGTTCGACGCGATCGCTCGTGAACGCCCCCGTCGCTAAATTATTTTCTAGATATAAAATGCCTATAAACTTACCTTGATGTAAAATCGGGTTGCACAAGATACTCTTAGGCTGCTGACGAATGATATACGGGTCATTGGCTAAGTTCGGATCGGCGATCGCATCAAGCAGTACAACAGTCTGCCTGTTGTGCTTGACTTTATAAATTAGCTTCAGGGGAATATCCTGACTGTCCTCAACCAGAAGACGCTGCAACACAACTGGCTTTGAACCCTCAATAATTGACCCTTTGATCAGCAGGTGTTCGTCTCGCAAGAGCATTAACACGCACTTATCAGCTCCCGCATTTTTAATGACGATAGAAAGCAACGATGAAAGCAGTTTTTCCAGTTCGATTTCGCAAGAGATAGTTTGGGAAGCTTTGAGAATTGCAGCTAAATCTAAAGCCACAGAGACACTGCTACTGCTGGATGTGGCGGAACTAGTCGAAGTAAGAGTTCCCAAGGTGAAGATGGTTTCGGTCGTGGAAAGGGGAGAATAGGTTTTCTGGAGTATAGGAGCCAGCAGTTGCGGATAGCGTCTTTCTAGGTCAGCAACCTTGGTTTTAGCACCCCAACGAGCATAGCCGTAGTAGGCTTCGGTCATATATTCCTGAGCGATGCGCTGTTTGCCCCAGTTGAGATAGAATTTAGCAGCCAGTTCGTTAGCTAAGGCTTCCTCTTGGATATAGCCGTGTTCTTTAGCAAGAACAATGGCGCGATCGTAATGTTCGATCGTTTCCTTGTAATCTCCCAGAACTTGGCAAATTTCAGCTTTGACGAGATGAAATTTGTGAAGAATATTCATTGGGGCATGATTAGCCCAGGCTTGCAATTGATTTTGATTCTCCTCGACTTGATTAAGATATACCGAGCGTTGTGCTGGTTCTAATGTTTGGGCAAGTCCTAATAATGCCAGCGAAAAATAAAAGTTATGAACTGTGGTATAGATTTTACCAGTTACAAAGCCAATGTAAGTGTTCGCTTTGTTTGCATTTTCAATGGCTTTCGCGTAATCACCTTTGAAGTAGTAAAGTTTACATTTGGCAAAGTAAGCAGCAAACAAAACTATATTTTGTTGCTTCTCTTTCAAGTACTGAAATGTATCTTCCTCATTGAGATTTTCAAGGCTAATCAGTACATCTCCATCAGATAAATCTTTTAGGTTTAATCCTATTTGTTGCCAAATTGCAATTTCATTATGTACATGCTCAATGTTGCGGCTGAGATTTTTATATTTTTTGTAGATATCATCTACATCATCAAGAAATGCACCTGTTAGAAAATAATAAATGCAGTAATCTTTCAAGCCGTACAGGGCATATTCTACATCCCCAGTGTCTAATCCGCTTTGAACGGACTCTAGCAAACCATCAATGGTTGCGGAAACTGGCTCCTTCCAGCCACATACATGTGCATAGAAGAGTTGATATACCTTACTTTTCAGGAAATGAGCATTGGATTTCTCAAGGATTTTGAGCGAAAGCTGACCAAATTGATAACCCAATTCAATATTATCCATAAACCCACAGAGTAAGACACCATACAAACCGTAGGCAAAGGCCGCAATCGGTGAATTACCATGCTGATTGCATAGTTTGAGCATGGTAAGGGTTACTGGCAACATTAATTCGGGTTGGTTGGTATAGGCAGCAGGACAGACCGAAACTAGAATTTCCATTCCTTTGAGCTTTGCGGGATCGCTCATCTCCGGTAAGTTCAATAGTCGATCAAAATCAACACTGGTAAGAGGTTCGTATTCTAATTTAATGCCTAATAGGTTTATGGCAAGTAAGGCTACATCGATTGCTACTTGAGGTTCTCCACAGACAATATTCAGTCGCATCTTTAGCTCGTAAGCTGCACATCGATCGAGTAAGTTATCCGTTTCATCAAGAATTGTTTCAATTAAATGAGATGCTGATTCAAAATGGCCTGAAATAGTTTCAGCTTCTGCTCTTTGTAGAAACAATTCCAGTGATAGCTGATACTGCTTCTTCCAAAAATCCGTAGCTAATAAATCAATACCAGTAGCAAAGTAGTTAGAGGCAGCTTCATAAGCAGTAGAGTTTCTTGCTTTATTTCCTGCGGTCAAATTTAATTGTGCAAGTTCTTCACGTTTCGAGGGATCAACAATGAATGAACTGCCGATGTTAAGATGGCTAACAATTTCAAAAAGCTGCTGTTCTTGATCTGCCTGTGAGAGATTCTCTAGGAGCAAGTTTCCAATAAGATAATGAGTGAACTGTTTCTGATCGTTAGGAATCAGAGAATAAGCAGCTTGCTGAACGCGATCGTGTAAAAATTTGTATGTAACAGTCTCTTGATTTTCCAATGTACGTGCAAGAGTTTCTTGCCCGATATAAAACTTATACACATCACCTTTCGGTAAAATCAACCCTTCTTGTAATGCTTTCCACAAATCCGCAGCCGTTTCTATTTCTGATTGTTCTGAAACAATTGCCAAAGTTGCTAAATCAAACTGATTCCCAATACAAGCAGCTAACTGCAAGACATTTTGAGTTGATTGTGGCAGTTTTCGCAATTGAAATGCCATAAAAGCAACAACGTCATCTGTAAGTGCAAGAGTTATCACCTGTACAATGTCACATTGCCAACAGGCTAATTCAAAATCAAATTGAATGAGATTATCTTGATGCAATGCTTTGAGAAACTGGGTGGCAAAAAACGGATTTCCTTGAGTTTTTTGATAGACTAATTGAGAAAGAGTCCATGCCAATCTTTCTGGACATTTTAGTGTGTCAGCAACTAATTGATTGACTGTTAGTTGACTCAGTGGGGCTAAATTAATCGTATTAATCGTGAACAGTGCTTTTTGAATCTCGCTCAAAGTCAACATCAAAGCATGTGCTGGGTTGACTTCGTTATCACGATACGCACCAATTAACAAAAGATGATTTGTATCAGCCATTAAAAGCTGCATTAACTTCAGTGATGCTGAATCTGCCCACTGTAAATCATCTAAAAACATCACTAAGGGATGTTCAGCACTAGTAAAAACTTGGGTAAATTTTTGAAACAATAAATTAAAGCGATTTTGTGCCGCCGTTCCTGATAATTCTGCGGCTGGTGGTTGTTCGCCAATAATTCTTGATAATTCGGGAATGACTTCAATAATTACCTGTCCATTTTCTCCAACAGCATCTAATATTTTGTTTCTCCATTGCTGAATTTGTGCATCACTTTCGGTTAACAATTGCCCCATTAAATCTCGGAAGGCTTGGACAAATGCCGAAAAGGGAATATTCCGTTGAAATTGGTCATATTTCCCTTTGATAAAATAACCGCGCTGTCTGACAATTGGTTTATGAACTTCGTTGACAACTGCTGTTTTACCAATTCCCGAAAACCCAGCTACCAGCATCATTTCTGTTGCACCAAGGCTAACTCTGTCAAAGGCTTGCAATAGAGTTGATACTTCGGTTTTTCGTCCATAAAGTTGATCGGGGATGATGAAGCGATCGCACAAATCCCTACGCGCAATTTCAAAATTCTCAATCGAACCCGTTTCTTGTAGCTGATCTAAACAATTTTCTAAATCAAATTTCAATCCCAATGCGCTTTGATATCTGGATTCAGCATTTTTTGCCATCAATTTCATGACAATATCTGACAACACTTGCGGAATCTCTTCAATTTTGACTTTTGAGTTTTGACTTTTAACTTCCCGAAGAGATGGTGGAAGTTTAGCAATATGAGAATGTACCAACTCCATTGGATCGTATGATTGAAATGGTAACTCTCCGGTAAGTAATTCGTAGAAAGTCACACCCAAAGAATAGAAGTCAGTCCGGTAATCAATCCCCCGATTCATTCTGCCGGTTTGTTCTGGGGATATATAAGCTAGTGTCCCTTCTAATACATTGGGATTGATTAGGGTTTGGGTTTCTCGTGGTAGTAAAGATGCAATACTAAAGTCAATTAATTTAACTTCTTTTGTTTCGGGATTAATTAAAATATTAGCGGGTTTAATGTCTTTGTGAATAATCCGCTCTCGGTAGAGTATATCTAAGGTATTGCACAGTGCGATCGCAATTTCTAAAAATTCCATCAAAGATTCTAGGGTTCTCCCTACTCCCCAATCCTTGAGAGAAATTCCCCCAAAGTCTTCCATCACCAACGCATAGCCATTTTGGTAGGCTTCTAGGCTATAAGTTTGGACAATCAGAGGTGAATTAAGATTTTTGGCAATGGTGTACTGATTGCGAAATGACAATAGTTCGCTGAAACTCGGATAAGGATTTTTCAGCAGTTTAATCACCACTGGTATTGAGTCAGTCTCTCGATACCCTCGATAAACTAGAGTTCTGGAACCATTGTAGAGTAAATCATAGATGCGATATCCAGGAATACTGACCATGCTGCTAACCATATTGCGCTCATCCTCACAATTTCTGGATTTAGTATTCCCAGATATCTGAAGCTGTTTAACACAAATAGCTAAAAACTATACCGGAATTTCAATGATAAATTCTGTACCCTTACCTACAACAGAGTCAAAACTCAATTTTCCGCCGTGGGTTTCTTCGATAATTTGACGAGCGATCGCTAATCCTAATCCTGTCCCTTTACCAACAGCTTTTGTAGTAAATAAATGGTCAAATATTTGTGATTTTATTTGTTCATCCATTCCCATCCCATTATCTTTAATTGTAATAATTAATTTTTTCTTTTTTTCACTAGTTTTAGTAATAATTGTGATTTGATTGGGATTAGTTTTTATCTCTTCAAAACCACGTCCAATATTTGACTCTTCCAAAGCATCAATAGCATTGGCTAGAATGTTCATAAATACCTGATTCAACTGCCCAGCAAAGCATTCTACTAATGGCATCTGACCATATTCTTTGATAACTTTAATTTCTGGGCGGGTTTCCGAAGGTTTGAGGCGATGTTTAAGAATCAAAATGGTGCTGTCAATGCCATCATGAATATTACAAGCAATGGGGCGATCGCTATCAGCACGAGAGAAGGTTCGTAAAGAAGTACTAATATCCCGAATTCGCTTCACACCTTCTCGCATAGAACTCACTAACTTCGGTAAGTCTTCACGGATGTAATCAAGGTCAATTGCTTCGATTTCGTCTTGTATTATTTTACTGGGAGTAGAATATTCCTGTTGATACAAATCAATTAAGCTAAATATATCCTTGATATAATCTAAAGCAGGTTGGATATTGCCGCCCAGGAAGCCAACAGGGTTATTGATTTCATGTGCCACCCCCGCGACAAGGTTTCCCAGTGCTGACATTTTTTCACTTTGCACCAATTGCACTTGAGTGTTTTGAAGTTCTGCTAGTGCTTCTTCTAGATTTTGTTTTTGTTGTTTAAGTTCTTCTTGTGCCAATTGACGTTCGGTAATGTTTTCTGTCACTAATAAAATACCGAAGACATTTCCCTTGGCATCGCGTAAAGGCATCTTGCTCGTATCCAACCACATTTGCTGACCATCCGCCCCTTGCCATTGTTCAGTTATGTGGAGTTCTGCTTGACCAGATTCCATGATGCGGCGATCGCACATACGATACGAATCGGATTCTTCTTTGCTCGTGTGTAAGTCATAATCGGTTTTACCCACAATTTCATCAGGCGAACTTAAGTTTAGTGCATCAGCCAAGCTTTGATTACAGCCCAAAAACACTGAATTGATATCTTTCCACCCTACCCAGTGGGGAATAGTATCAAATACTAACTGCATCAATTGTTGAGTTTGCTTGAGGGTTTCAATCGATGCAAATAGTTCCTGGGTTCGTTCAGTGACTCGTTGCTCTAGTTGCTCAGTAAGTTTTTGCAGTTCTGTATTTTTGGCTTCAAGAGACTGGCTCAATTGGTTAAGCTTTAAGTGAGTTTGCACTCGTGCTAAAACTTCACCTTGTTGAAATGGTTTGGTGATGTAGTCAATGGCTCCTAATTCAAAGCCAGTGACTTTATTTACCGATTCAGAAAGGGCGGTGATAAAGATAATCGGAATATTTCGGGTTTTCAGATTGGCTTTAATGTGCTGACAGGTTTCAAAGCCATTCATCCCCGGCATCATCACATCCAGTAAAATCAAAGACACGGGCGTATGTTCCAATTGCTGTAGCGCACTTTCACCACTGGTGGCGATCGCAACTTCAAAACCAGCTTGGGCTAAGGTGTCTGAAAGCACCTTCAAGTTATTTGGCACATCATCGACAATCAGGATAATGCCATTATCAAATGGGTTTGTAACAGGATTGTTAAATGCAATGGAATTTTCAGAAAATGCCGTCATAGCGAAAATGGTAATGAGATAACAAAGGGTTTATCAGACTGGAACTAGTAGATTAACTCTTAAGATTGGGAAGATATTGTTCAAGAAATGTTCGGATTTTTTCAGTCTGGAAATTATCTGCATACTCACGTATTGCTTTAACAAATGGTTGGTACTGCTCATCTGTTTTTTCCAAAGTTTTTAGCTGTTGCTCGATCGCCATCAAGCGTCCCTGCAACGCCAATGTGTGCAATTGCGACAAAACCTCATCGCTAGGGGGAACGATCGCATCTGGGGTGGATGGAGATATTGTCTCTGAGTTGGCACTCATTGGCTCCACAGCAATGGAGTTTTGGTCATAAATCCATTTTAGATTTAGGTATTTTTCCAACAACTTCAGCAGCGCTGAGGCTTCTACAGGCTTGGGTAAAAAAGCATCGGCTCCGGCTGTGATACTCTCATTTTGGTTACTTTCAAATACACTAGCTGAAGAAGCGATCGCCGGAATATTCTGCAACTGGGGAATCTGTCGCAACTGTCGCAGCATCTCGTAGCCATCCATTTCTGGCATCATCAAGTCTGTAATAATCAAGTCAGGATGAATCTCCTTTGCCTTGTCCAATCCTTCTCGACCATTACTGACATCAATCACTGCAAAACCCAAAGGTTCCAGTAAACTAACCAAAACTGACCGATTCTCCCAACGGTCATCAACTACCAGCACCTGGCACTTTCTACCTTCAAATCCGACAATCTTACCTTGTTTAGTTGTTTGCAGACTTGCTGCCCATTCTTGAGCTTCGGGAAGTTCTACCTCAAACCAGAAGGTGCTACCTTGTCCAAGCTGGCTATCTACATTTAGGGTGCTACCCATCAGAGAAACGATTTGCTGACTGATTGCCAGTCCTAATCCAGTACCTTCTCCTTGTTTCTTCACATCACCCACTTGTTCAAAAGGTTGGAAGATTTTCGTAAGTCCGCCTCGCGATATCCCAACCCCTGTATCTTCGACCTCAAAGCGAATTTGATAGGTTGCAGTTTCCAGTTTGTGAGTTTTAACGCGAAACGTAACTCCGCCTTCGTCAGTAAACTTAATGGCATTGCCCAATAAGTTAATCAACACTTGGCGTAAGCGTTTTTCATCGACTCTAATGCCAACAGGTAAATCAGAATCAGGTTGATAGGTGAAGGGAATTCCTTTTTGATGAGCACGCACGCGCATCATCTCAGCAATGCCTTCGAGAAGTGCCGGGAAATACGCATCGCTAGGATATAATTCCAACTTCCGGGCTTCGATTTTAGCGAGGTCAAGGATATCATTTATCAAATTGAGCAAATGATTGCCACACTGATAGATGATATCTATACCTTTTTTAGCTCGTTCTGTTAAGGGTTCACCATTTTGGAGAATTTGGGCATAGCCCAAGATGCCATTGAGTGGTGTTCGCAGTTCATGGCTCATGTTAGCGAGAAACTCGCTCTTGGCCTGGTTTGCAGTATCGGCTTTTTCTTTGGCTTCTGCTAGTTCTAATGTTCGTTCTTCTACCTTTTGTTCTAAGGTTGCAAAGGAGGTTTGCAACTGTTTGGCCATACTATTAAAAGATGCGGAAAGTTCTCCAAGTTCATCGGTGCGAACGCTCGGTAGAGTCGCGTTCCAATTCCCTGTTTCTAATTGCTTGGCGGCGCTATTGAGTTGTAAAATGGGTAGCACTACAAGCGATCGCGATAGCCAACGCACTAATACTACAGTCAGTAACAACACAGCCAAAAAATTTACTAGAGCAAATCCGGCTACCGAATATTCTTGGCGCACCACTGAACTTGCGTCTAATTCAACTACCAAAAATCCATTCACCCGACCCTGAAGATTGCTAATTGGGGCATAGCCGTAAAGAATAGTTTCGCCATTTGCAGTGTGCTGAAATTCCTGCTCAACAAACGGTGCATTGCGGGCAACGGCTGCATACAAATCATCCAATGACTTTGTGTAATCCATGCCAATCAATACACTTTTACCTCGATCGGCAGGGTCGTAGTTTAAGACATAGACAAATTTTTTATTTGGTTGTTGTCGTACTGTATAAATACGTAATATATCTTTACTAGTTGCTTGAATAGACACAAGCCTATCTTGATTAATTTTGTAAAAGGCTGAGGTGCGATCGCTACCCTGGAGAACTAATCCGTGATAATCGCTATCGATTTGGGGAACTGCCAGACTGACAATCGCCAGAAGACGATTATGGATTGCCTGCCGTTGACTAGAATACAACTGCCAGTACATCCCTGAAGCTAATGTTCCAGCCATGACTGCGATTAGCACTGAATAGGAAGCAATAATTTTTGTGCTGAGGTTCCAATTTCGCACTGGTGTGGCTCCTTTTACAGCTCCTAACTACTGAGATAGGCAGTGCATTGTTAGTCACTTCCAATGTTATTTTTGCCCAATTATTTCTAAGATGCCCACTTCATCTGTCAAATGAACAGTTTTGGGCATTTGTCATTTGTCATTTGTCATTTGTCATTTGTCATTTGTCATTTGTCATTTGTCATTGGTTATTGGTTATTAATTCTTCTCTCTGACTCCCTCATCTCCCGCTCATAGCCCAAGGGTGGCGCGGTAAGCGGCGCGTTGAGACTCCAGCCCTACTTTGTTAGTAATCTGCTCCCATCTTTGTTCAATCTGCTGCATTGCTTGCTCGGTTGTAATTTTGTTTCCTAAGAACTGAGATACAACGCCATCAAGAACTTCAAATTGATATTGTTGATTATGGGGAATGGTCAAACTCAAAACCATATTGGGACTATTCAAGCTGATGCCGAGCGCTGCGAGATAGTTGTTGGCTGCTTCAGACGACATCCCAGATTTAATCCAGGGATCTGAGTTTTTAAATTGCGAAATTCGGTAGGGGTTGAAGCCCGTTGCCCCAATCGTCACATCCACGTTCGACTGAGCGGGTTGACTCATGTAAGAGAAAAACGAGTATGCGGCATCCTTAACTTTTGGTGCTGCTTTGGCATGAATTACACTTGTCCAACCGATATTGGCGGCATAAGGTGCGTGATTGACACCATCAATGGCGTAAGGACAGATAAACTTATCGCAGGCAACCAATTTGTTAGTCTTGCGATCGAGCACTTGAGTAGTGCCTGGAGTGACGACAGCCCCGACTTTATCCATTACTTTAGATACAGACCGATCGATGGATAGAGGCCCAACATCGCCCCAATCGATGGTTAGAGCGCACCTGCCAGTAATAAATAATTCTCTAGCTTTGACATTACCTAGATTCTTATCCTGGGGAATTCCATAGTCCATCGCTTGTTTATAAATATCCAGTGCTTTGGCAAAGGCGGGATTGTTCACCAGAGGCTTCATTGTGTCTGAGTCAAAAAATGTCCCTTGTGCGGTTCCCTGAGATTGCAAAAAAGGAGTGGCAATGGATATCAACAGGCTGGTGTTATTATCAGCAGCACCTTTGGACATACAAGAGCCATAGTCTGGTGTACCGTCACCATTCAAGTCTTTGCCGTGAAACCGTTTGGCGATCGCCAGATACTCATCCCAGTTTGTCGGAGGCGTTAACCCCGCTTGTTTTAACAAATCACTGCGGTAATAAACCATGTGAAAGTCCCCATCCAACGGAATACTGTAGATGCGTCCTTTATAAGTCGCACTAAAATTCCGAAAGATCGGTGCAATATCTTCCCATTGTATGGCTGCATCAGACTTGACTCGCGCCGTTAAATCTTCCACAAAGCCAGCATCGATAAAGTCAATCTGCCATGAAGGTAAAATAATGGCCATATCGTACTTTGAAGCACTGCTAGACCAGTCCTTTTGCAGTGTGTTGTATAAATTTTGAAAAGGAACGCCCGTCAGATTGACCTTCGCTCCAGTCAAGGCTTCAAACCCAGCAATCCGTCTCTTAGTACCTGTATGAACGGTTTCATCCTGAGTGATGACGTTAATTATTACACCGTCAAAACGTTGTGCAGTTTGCTCGATCTGGGTGGGCTGGGGCGATACAGCGATTTGAGAAGTGGGTGGGGAGAAACTGCAACCTGGAATCCCTAAGCTCAACCAAAGGGCAGTCAGGAAAATCAGACCATATCGAACTCGATGCAATAGAGAGCGAAAATTTTGCCAATTAGACATTTTATAATTCCTTCCCTCTGGCTTTTAACTGCCCAATCTTGATGATTTACAAATTGATTATTCCCAGATATGTAAATCTTTTTAGGGTTGGGTTAAGCTTTTTTCTTTCCCGTTGCCTCCCAGACCTGTCTTATCTATGCAACCTATTAGACATTTGGATGATTCCTCCTTACAGTTATGAATCCAAAACTCCTGTCACAGTTTTAACTGCTAAGGTAAGGACAAACCCTGTTATTTTTGCTAGTACAGAAGTGCAGTTCACCTTGCCACACTGGGTTTAGTTGATGATTTGGCGATCGCTTGCTTTGTTAATTTTTATAATTCAAGCTTGATTAAAAACCGTGCCTAACACTAGCTGACACTAGTAACTTATTAACAGTTGCACAGGTAGATACACTTAAGTTAATCTTTAAACTACCTATGGGCACTCCAATTAAAGGCATATTTAGAGTCAATCGGCAACAATACAAAAGATGATTAACTATTAACTTAATGACTAACAGACGCCAATTTTTAAAAGGGGTGGCAGCACTTTCTAGCTTATCTTTAGGTGGTTGTGGCTGGAGGCTGGCTGAAGTACGTGCTAATTCTAATACCAATAGTCAGCGTGACCAACTTTATATCTTTACCTGGACACAATATACTGACAACCAATTACTGAAAACTTTTAGCAGCCAAACTGGCATGAAAGTGCTGGCGGATGTGTATGATTCCAATGATGTCATGCTGGCTAAATTGCAAGCTGGAGGCGGTGGCACTTACAGCATCATCAACCCATCTGATTATATGGTGCAGAAGATGGTAGACAAAGGTTTGTTAACAGAAATAAATCACGATCGCTTAATCGGTCTAGAGAATTTATTTCCCCGGTTTAAAAATCCTAGTTATGACCGCAATAACCGCTATAGTATCCCTTTTAACTGGGGGACAACAGGTTTACTTTACAATTGTGAAAAAATCAAAGATACACCACAAGACTGGGATTATCTTTGGCAAAATAAAGAGCAACTTAATCAGCGGATGACCTTGCTCAATGATGTTCGAGAAGTTATGGGTGCAACCTTACGAATGCTCGGTTATTCTTATAACTCAAAAAATGAACAAGAAATCAAACAAGCTTATGAAAAATTGAAGTCCCTAAAACCTGCGATCGCCCGTTTTGACACTGACGCTTGGCAAAATCAAATTCTCGCAGGAGATTTGCTATTGGCAATGTGTTATTCAGCAGATGCAGTGAAAATCTCTCAAGAAAACCCTAAACTCAAATATGTGATTCCTCGCAGTGGTTCTTCATTATGGACAGACACTATTGTAATTCCCAAAACAGCCCCCAACCAAGCTGGAGCCTATGCCTGGATTAACATGATTTTACAACCAGAAATAGCAGCCCAAATCACTCAACGCCTGAATATTTCTACGCCGAATAGCGCCGGATTTGAGCACTTGCCAAAAATCATCCAAAACAACGTTAATTTGTTTCCGCCAGAGTCCCTGTTAAAAAATTGTGAACGTGTTACACCTGTAGGAGAATTTGAAGAGGTTTACGATCGTTATTGGACTCAATTAACTAGCAGCTAAAAGAGTTAGGAGTTAGGAGTTAGGAGTGATTAATTTGGAAAAAAATGAGATTTATAAAATACAAAAATTGCAGCATTCCGTCAGAAATTGGCTCCAACCCTTGGTATTGCTTGCACCATCTGGGATTTGGTTATTACTTTTGTTGGTGCTGCCAACTTTGATAATTTTCGAGTTAAGTTTAGTTGCAGACATCCGACCGGGAGATTTGGTCAATCCCAACGGATTTAAAAATTATATCCGAATATTTGACTCACTTTACCTGCAAGTAATTGGGCGATCGCTATTTTTTGCGTTTGGCACTACCATAATTTGTTTAATTTTGGGCTTTCCGGTTGCCTATTGGATTGCTCAGATAGCGCCGCAGCGTTGGCGAAATTTGCTGTTATTAGGTTTTGTTTTACCTTTGTGGACTTCTTCGTTACTCCGTTCTTATGCTTGGATTACAATTCTTCGTCCTACTGGTTTATTGAATAGTTTACTTAGCAATTTAGGCTTGCCTACTTGGGAATTACTCAACAATAGTCAAGCTGTATTGATTGGCATGAGTTACAGCTTATTACCTTATATGGTTTTGATTTTATATGCTTCTCTCGAAAAGCTAGACAAACGGTTGCTAGAAGCCGCGGCTGATTTAGGTGCAAATCCGGTGGAAACTTTTTTTCAAGTAACCGTACCGCAAATTTTTCCGGGAATTGCGGCTGCTTCCATGCTTGTATTCATCACCGGCTTGGGGGATTTTGTCGATCCAGAATTACTCGGTGGTGCTTCTAGTATGACGGCGGCGCGGTTAGTTTATAACCAGTTTCTTGGAGCAACCCAAAATTGGGGATTTGGTTCAGCCTTGAGTATGACCTTAATTTTGCTTGTTAGTATTGCGATCGCATTTTTGATTAAGTTTGGTGAAGCTATACCCAAACGCTAATTTTTCGTCACTCACTTATAATAAGGGCAGCAAACGCCAGCGAGACAACGGTTATGCTCTCACCCGATCTCAAAAATGCGTTACCAACTACTGATGAACTTCCGTGTTCAGACGATACACCAGTGGATAACGAAGATCAAAACTTTTTGCCCAACATTTTACTCTTCTTACTCAACTCCATTTGGGCAAATCGCATGGATTGGTACTTCGGAGTAGATATGGGAGTGTATCACACCACAGGAGTAAATCCTAGAGTACCTGTAGTGCCAGATGCTTTTTTAAGTCTGGGAGTAGAACGGAAAAAAGGTGGCAAATCACGCAAAAGTTATGCAGTTTGGGAAGAAAATGAGATAGTTCCAATATTCACATTAGAAATGGTATCCCATACTCCAGGAGGTGAATATGACGAAAAGCTAGATATATATAGAAAACTCGGTGTATTGTACTACGTAATTTATAACCCTGAGTTTTGGCGACGCGACCAACATCAACCCTTTGAAGTGTATAAGTTGATCGATGGAAACTACCAATTACAAATAGGCGAACCTTATTTGATGCCAGAGGTAGGTTTAGGTATAGGACGACACCAAGCTGTAATTGGCGGGATACAACAGGAGTATTTATGTTGGTATGACGAGCAAGGAAAGCGCTATTTGACAGATGCAGAACAGGCACAACAAGAGCGATCGCGGGCTGAACAAGAACGGCAAAGGGCTGAACAGTTAGCACAATATTTACGTTCTCTAGGTGTAGATCCAAATAATTTACCTGGTAATTAAAGCGATCGCATTTCCTAAAGGTCTAATTACCAGTTTAAAAAAGATTAGCAGCCTCTAGATATTTTTGCTTTAGTTATTGAGATTTTTGAAGAAGAATTCAGAATAGCTGAATTCAGGAGCGGAGCCGGAGACGCTCCGCCTCCGGTCAGAATCAAGACGCTCGTGGACTCGCTAACGCTTCGCTATCAGTCGGGGATTCAGACGCGCGACTGATTGAAGACCACCAAATCTTCGATTTGGTGGGGGTTTTAAACCCGTTTATTCATCCACTATGAAGTTCAGAATTCAATTCTGAATTCTGGCTCCTGACTCCTGAATTCTGTTTGATAAAAAGTGTTAAAAATATTTGTTTAAGTTTACTATTATTAATTAACCTAGTTAATATCAGCTTTTTTAGGGAATATTATTCTTAAAAAAAGGCGTGCTACTAAGACAAGTAGCAGCCAAATTATATAGAGTATTTAAAGAAATTTCTTCAAGGTTGCTTGTGGTTTTGAAAACTGACAACAGCTGCCCTGAGATTACTTTGGTGTTCTGAAAGCAGCCGATCGCCCTCGTCTTTTTCCAAACCAGTCCAGTGCATCAATAGCGCTAGCTTAACCCATTTACCACTACGTTCTAGTAAAAAGCCAGCAGCTTCCCGACTTAAACCTGTGAGGTCTTGCAAAATTCGTAAAGCGCGATCGCGTAATTTTTGATTTGTTACTGCTACATCCACCATGCGATTGCCATAAACTTTGCCTAGCTTGACCATTACGCCGCTAGAAAAGATATTTAAAGCTAATTTAGTGGCTGTACCAGCTTTCAGGCGAGTTGAACCGGCAATTATTTCTGGCCCTGTCAATAGGCGAATATCAATATCGGCATCAAAGCTAACTTGTTCAGCAGGAACACAGGCGATAAAAATAGTTGTGGCTCCTCGCTGACGAGCAGCATGAAGCGCACCGTGGACATAAGGCGTTGTCCCACCAGCGGTAATGCCAACTACGACATCTAATTGGGTAATGTGTCGCACAGCGATCGCACCCTCACCATCTTCAATGCTGTCTTCTAAATCTTCAGAACTACGTACTAATGCGCCAGCACCACCAGCAATAATCCCCTGTACCAACTCTGGAGGTGTACAAAAAGTAGGTGGACACTCAGCAGCATCTAACACACCTAACCGACCACTTGTCCCTGCACCGATATAAAATAGGCGTCCTCCGTGGCGCAAACGCTCTGCGGTGCGCTCAATTGCCTCTGCTAACTGAATTTTCGCTGCTGCAACTGCTGCGACAGCCTTTTGGTCTTCGTCATTAAACAACTCCACCAATTCTAGAGAACTAAGCTGGTCTAAGTTCAGACTGTTAGGATTTACCAGCTCAGTTAAAAGATGCCCGCGTTCTTGCAAATTTGTCATTTGTCATTTGTCCTTTGTCATTTGTTCTTTGTCATTTGTCATTTGTCATTTGTCATTTGTCATTTGTCATTTGTCATTTGTCCTTTGTCCTTTGTCCTTTGTCCTTTGTTCTACCCTACGCTGTCCTTTGGGCATCTATCTATGTCCGTTGTCATTAGTCAGTTAGCGACCAATGACTAATGACTAATGACTAATGACTAATGACTAATGACTAATGACTAATGACTAATGACTAATGACTACTTACAACAATCCTTCCAATTTGCGACGAATCTTCTCTAGTTCAGAATCAGACAATTCTGGTTCTTCTAGTGGTTGTTCATTAAGAGGGAAGGTGTCTTCAACAGTATCCTCGTTCTGGGCATTTTCTTGCCAGTCAGTTTTTTCGACGTTAAGTTCTGGGGGAGTTACAACTAAATTGCTGTTTTCTGGGATGATTTCCCATTCATATCCAGCACTTTCGCAAAATTCCTTGATTTCCTCAGCATCGATCGGCTCCGGTGTAGGTGCGGGGAAATCCTGAGCTTCTAACATTAGGGCAAAGCGCGTGGCATCGTCTTCTGACTCGAACATCAGAATTTTATTGCGATCGCCTTCCCGAATCGTATGAATCCCCTCATTTTCTGTTCGAGCATTAAAAATTAACACAAAGACACGCATAAATGTAATAAGCACGAGGATATAAGACTTCTAGCTCACAAATTAATCTTTTCTGTTAAATTTCTAGTATTTAACAGTAATTAGTACATTTGAACTACCATTTATGAGAATTTTTATTCTAGTAATTCTCTCTTATGGTATCCAGATGCATCCATTATCTCTCAAATACTCCAATAACTTGTCTAATAACAAATCGCTCCTTACTGTACAAGCATTCCAACTATTTTTGTCTTTACGGCATCT
>NZ_JBALDJ010000023.1:0-4684 GCF_036917415.1 Nostoc sp.
CGTTCGATTACTTTGGTAACTTATCCCCAATTAGATATTCCTACAGTAGTCAAAATTGCTTTCAATCAGGAAAATCCTTATCGGGGACTTTATGCATTTGAATCAGAACAAGCACAATATTTTTGTGGACGAGATGCAGCAGTTCGTACACTAATTTCGCGTTTAGCAGAGAGTCGATTTTTGGCTGTAATTGGCTATTCAGGTAGTGGTAAATCTTCCTTAGTAAAAGCGGGTTTGTTACCGCAACTGAAAGGCGATCGCCTTCCAGGAAGCAGTCAATGGGAAATTGCATCTTTTACACCAGGAGAACATCCTCTAGGTAAATTGGTTGATATTTTGACTCGACAACAACAGCAAAATCAGCCGCATCTATTATTTATCGATCAATTTGAAGAAATATTTACCCTTTGTCAAGACGATGAGGAACGCAAAACTTTTATCCGCTTAATAGCACAGGAAGTAAAAAAGACTGAGGTAGAAACGCGGATAATTTTGACAATTCGCGGTGATTTCTTAAATCGTTGTGCTGACTATCGAGAAATTATTACTCTCATTAATAATATTCCTCCCACATCATTCATCATCACACCGATGTCTTTTGCTGAGTTAGAAGAAGCAATTGAAAAACCAGCAAAATTACATGGGGTAACATTTGAGCGTGGTTTAGTTTCACAAATTTCCGCCGATGTCGTCAACCGTCCTGGTGTATTACCTATACTGCAATATGCACTTAAAGAGTTGTGGCGAGTTTGCATTGAAGAACCTGAATCGCCAGAACCGCTTTTAACTCGTAAAGGTTATGAAGAAATTGGTGGGGTTAAAGGAGCTTTGGATAAACGAGCGACAATTTTATATCAAAGTTTAACGACTATAGATCAAGCCTTTGCGCGTCGCTTGTTTATGGAATTGGTACAGTTAGCTGAAACTGGAGAAGTGACGCGGCGGCGTGCTAGCTGGGATAGATTAGAAGTAGTTGCAGATTCTCCACAACAATTGCAAAGGGTTGTAGGATTACTGGCAGGTTCTCAACAAAGGTTAATTATCACCGATCAAAATACTGTAGAAGTTGCTCATGAAGCGCTTTTATCTGAGTGGAAATTATTAAATACTTGGATTGCTGAAAACCTGGAGAATATTCGCCTAAATCGTTCTTTAGAGGAAGATTGCCAGGAATGGCAACAAAGGTTTAATAAATCGGATGAAGCACTATTGGTAGGTGCAAAATTGGCTGTAATTTCTGAGTGGATGAATAAGACTCAGCCAAGACTTACGCCATTAGAATCAGATTTTTTGCATAAGAGTTTAGAGAAACGCGACAGAGAAATTCAAGCGCAACTAGAGCAGGAACGTCAATTGCGAGAAGCCGCAGAAGCCAGAGCCAACGCGGAAGGGGAAAAAGTTAAACAGGAAAAAGCCAAAGCTAAAGCTGAAAGGCAAAGAACTCAAGCATTTGCAGCTTTAGCAGCTGTATCAATTACATTAGCAGGTTTGTGGGTTAAATCCGAAAAGGATAATGCAGAAGTAAGAAAAATAGGAGAAGTCAATACATGGATTAAAGTCTCTCAAATATTACTTGATGCCGATAAGCAACTTGAAGCATTAATGGCAAGTGTGCAAGGACTACAGCAATTAAAAAAGGTAGATGGAAAACACACTGAACAACTTAAACAACTGCAATCAATAATTTATAAAGTGCGAGAGCATAATAGATTAGAAGGGCATCAAGGTTCAGTTTATGGTGTAAGTTTTAGTCCTGATAGTAAAATAATTGCATCTGGTGGTGCTGACGGAATTATTAAAATTTGGGATAGCAATGGCAAATTTTTATATGATCTTCCACACCAAAAAAAAGAATTTTGGCGTGTAATATTTAGTCATCATGGTAAATTACTAGCTTCTGCAAGCACTGATGGAACTGTTAAGCTTTGGAGTATTGAATCGAAGAAAAACAAACTCATAAATACTTTTTCTGGTCATCAAGGACTTGTTACTGATATTAGTTTTAGTCATGATGACAAACTAATTGCCTCTACTGATCAAAATGGAATTATAAAAATTTGGAATACTGAAGATCAACGAAAGCAGCCAAAAGTAGAAAATGAACTAAATATGAGAGATATTTTTATAAAACAAGGAGATAGTGTTCCTGGCAAAAAATATGAGATTTATAGTCTAGACTTTGATCATTATGATAATTCAAAAATTGTTTATGGAGGTAATGACGGTATGATCAGACTTTGGAATGTTAATAAAATTAATAGACTAGAAACTGTTGGGGATCAGGGCGAGATAGTAAAAGTAGTAAAGTTTAGTTCGCAAGCAAATATACTTGCTTCTGCTGGTCTTAAAGGTACAATAAAGATTTGGAATACTAAAATTAGAATTAACAAACCCCTGGTGTTTTTCAATACTAGTAATAAAGCTAATGATAAAGCTCCTGATAATACAATCTACGGGTTAGATTTTTCTCCTGACGGGCATAAACTTGCTTCTGGTGGCAATGATGAAACTGTTAAAGTGTGGAATGTAGATAGAGCTATACAAAGTTATAGTCCTAGAGAAGCATTTTTGCTAGAAGCTCTAAAAGGACATACTAATGGGGTTAATCAATTAGCATTTAGCCATGATGGTAAGATAATAGCATCTTCCAGTGATGATGGAACTGTCAGGCTTTGGCTCTGGCACTTAGATAAAAGAGATGATGTTGCTCCTGATGGAGAAAAATTGTTAAACTATAGCTGCAATTTTTTAAAAGAATACTTACAGACTAATAAGAATATACCAGATTGGTTATTCATCCAATCTGGTGGTATGTGTAAAATTGGCAAAAAATGAAAAGATTCTTGTTACTAATTATTGATTTGTTTTCTTATTTGTTGAGGTATTATTCTGAGTTTGAACAGGAAGAAGTTCGGCAGGTTTAGGCTTAGGAGGAGACTCTAGAATTGTAGTTTTATGTTTCGGTTGTTCTGAAGGCTTTTTACTTTTATCTCCTAGTAAAACACCATCGTTAGCTATCAAGCCAAACTGCCCCTCATCAATCCACTCATTTTTCAGTAATGACCACCAGTCAGTAGCTAACCCTTGTAACACATACTCGTAGGGTAGCCAACCATAACCATCTTCACCCCAATCTTCACCCCAGCAATTTCTAATTAGGAAAGCTCCTTTAGGCGGACAATTTTCGTTAGAATTGTTATTTGAATTATAGTTGGGATGCTCAATTTCCTTATTGTCGTCATAACCAACGGCGACAACTGCATGACCACCCAGTATCTTTTCGCCTACACTAGGATAAAGAATGTTTCCTGTTTCTACAGTTTTCTTATTAAAAATAGAACTATAGGTTGTAAATCCAAACATTGCAGGGAAGCCAGCAGCTAAAAAAGCTTTTATTTGAACTAACGCTTGTTCTTTTGGAAGTTTAGGTAAGTCAAGCCTAAAATACTGAAGTGCTTGATAATTCTGGGCATAGGCATAGCAAAAAGCCGATGGTTCTTCGTCAAAATTCTCAATCTCATAAGGCCAATATTCCTCTGGAAGTATGCCAAAAAGTGCCATTGCTTTCATTGTGAAACGGGTCGATGCTCCAGTGTCTCCAGTTAAGTGCATCAGTTTACGTGCAACTTTGTAAAGAAAGAGGCTGGAAGCATGCATATCTTCGCCCATTGCCTTTTTTTGAAAATATTTTACTAAGGCAACCCCAGCTATTGCTGTGCATGACTTGAGGTTTCCTTGCTCCTCAATTGGAGAACACCATTCTCGCAAATCGGCATCAGATGGTAAAGATATTGGATATTGCAAACTCGCCAAACTTTGGTCTATTGATTCTTTCAAAGGTAAAAGCAAGCTAGTTTGCTTTTTATCTTCTTTCCCATTCTCTATTTGTAATTTGCAATCATTTATCAAAGTTGCTTTTTGGAGTTTGATTCTTTCTTTGTTCTTAGAGTCTTCGGTTATCTTCTTTGGGCAATAGTCTCTAAAATCTGGACGATCTGGCAACCAACCCATTCTAAAGTTCGGCATCTGTCTGTACCCTGTTTTAAATATCTTAATAAGTTAGCTTAATAGCTAGCTTTTAGCTGACTGTAAGTGAATACACTCTAAAAATATTGTTTTACGGATTACACATATAATTTTTTAGATTTATTTTTATAACGAGGTTTGTTACAGACTATTTACCTTTTTCGCTTGTAAACTGTCTCACAGAGATAAAATTCTACGCGAGGGACGTGTAGTCGAGGCTTCCTATCACTTTTCACCTTGATTAATACAAATGTTCTAATTAGTTCTTTGCTAGCAGTGCTATCCATCACCAACAGCATTCTGTAAAATTCATCCCTAAGAATCAGACGATCCCCCTTACCTGTGGTGGCAGACAGTCCTAAACTGAAGATGAGAGTTGAAAGGCAGTCTGGAGAAATTTTGTGAAAAAAGTATTATCAATCATCCTTGGTGGTGGCGCGGGTACTCGACTTTACCCACTAACCAAACTACGCGCTAAACCAGCAGTACCAGTAGCGGGGAAATACCGCCTAATCGATATCCCTGTCAGTAACTGCATCAATTCCGAAATATTCAAAATCTATGTCCTGACACAATTCAACTCAGCTTCCCTGAATCGTCACATCGCCCGTACCTACAACTTTACTGGCTTCAATGAAGGGTTTGTGGAAGTGCTAGC
>NZ_JBALDJ010000024.1:0-76674 GCF_036917415.1 Nostoc sp.
TTTGTTATTTCGGCGTACCCATTTGTTATTTCGGCGTACCCATTTGTTATTTCGGCGTACCCATTTGTTATTTCGGCGTACCCATTTGTTATTTCGGCGTACCCATTTGTTATTTCAGCGTACCCATTTGTTATTTCGGCGTACCCATTTGTTATTTCAGCGTACCCATTTGTTATTTCAGCGTACGCAGGTTTTATAGCGTTTCCTAATCATCTGGGGTCTTTCCAAGTCGAGCATCTGGAGTGTGGGGTGTAATGACTGTAAGAATCATAACTAATTATACGGACATGATATAACTTACGGTGTTTTTATAGTCCTCTCAGTTGACTTCTGACTCTTGACTCCTGCCCAAACAGTAAGTGGCTGCCCAACTTGCTTATACAGTAAGCTCTCCAGAATTACACCATTATTGTTAGCGGTGAGAGTTTTATTTGGCTGATGTAGAGACTCATAAAAGCCGTTGTACCAACCTTCTTTAGACTTAAGATTGGCTTGAACGAAATCAAATAACTGGCGGGTATAAGCAGTGTTATAAAGTACATGCCAACCGATCGCAGCTTTGGCACTGAGAAATCGCAAATTGTTGTACTGTTCTCTGGTATCTGCAATGGTTGCCCAAGGTTCTCCGTTGACAAATAGGCTACTGTAAACAAAGTATGGCGGGCGATCTAAGTTGTCTTCGGTGACGGCAGTTAATTGTTTTGTGGCTTCATAACGGGCTGCTTGGGCAGCTAAAATCCGATCGGCATAAGCTTTAGGCAAAGCTTGAAACCCAGTTTCGATGCCATCTAAGATATAGGGTTCGCTAAGAACGTAGTTATTGGCTCCAGAATTTTTATAGTCCCGTTTGTCGTAAGGAATTCCCTGTCCATAAAGATCGACAAAGGCAGTATAAGACTGATAATCTAAAGCTTTGTTAACATCCAAGCCCCAAAGCTTCAAACCATAAGCAGCATAATTCTCATAGCCCAAGCGACCTTCTTGATTGTACTGTTCTTTGCCTTTGATAACGGCAGTACCGTACATTTGGCCATTTGTGGTTAGACGCTTGACTTGCCAGTGTTTCCAAACTGCTGCTGTTTGCGATCGCATTTCTGGATACTTTGCCTCGACAATCTTCAACCAGATTGCCATTCTTCCTAAATCAATGGCTGACCAACCAATTTCTTCCCGTTTTTCTAGTTGACCATAATTAACGGGTACGAGAGTTTTCGCATTGTAAACTTTGTTGGGGAGTTCTCCTTTGTACAAAGGCATTGATGCTAATGTATTCAACATTTTGCTCATTTTGGCTGCAAATTCAGCCGCAGGCACGATATTGAGTTCTCTAGCACTGACTAAGGCTGCGATCGCTGCTGTCTGATCCCACATACTTATAGAGGCAAAGCCATCAACGGAATTAATCAAGCCAGTTTCATCGTTCCAGTTGCGCTGGAAGTATGACCAAGCCTGACGGGCCGTTGTCATTTCTTCTGGGGTCAGTTTTCCAACTCCAGGAGCAGTATAGGGAATTATGGCTACTGTTAATTGGTTCTTAGGAATGGGTTGACCTGGCAAAACTACGGATTTAGCATCAAGGCTGGCAATTATTTCAGCTTCATTTGCAGTAGAGACAGGGGGTTGGGTTTTTTGTGGTTGGGAAACAGTTGGGGATGTTGATGATATTTCAGGTTTTTTTATAGAAGTCTGGGAAAGTTGCTTAGACCAACCATTTAAAATAGCGATCGCGATCGCAGCAGTAAGCACTCCTCCTACAGAAGCTAGTATGGACAAGCTCTTAGGTGGTGGTTGAAAATCAGAACTCATACTGATTAAAGCCTTATTTTGTAAGTCAGGGTTATTTGCGTAATTTCACCAAATACATTCTTCCCAATTTTGAAATCTAACTAACACCCAGAAGTTCAGCCGATGGGAACTATTAAAATTTACATTCCGCCCACTACAATAAAGTAGTCACGCACCCGATCTCTGGAGTTCTAGCAGTGGGCTTATTTGATGATTTGAGTCGGTTTTTAGAAAACCGTTTAGAAGAATTCTTGCGTAACAATCCACATTTGGAGTTAGAGGCGCTGCTAGAACAGCTGCGTGAGCAAGAAGAAGACACATTAAAGCTGATCGCAGATTTAAAATTACAAGAAAAGCGATCGCAAGAAGAAATTCTCTCCACTGCTCAAGAAATTCAGCGTTGGCATATCCGCATTCAAAAAGCCAAAAACGCCAATAGAGAGGATTTGGCGGCGGCGGCGGGTGAGCGAGAAGCAGCCCTGTTGCGCGAAGGAAATCAGCGCTGGGGACACATGCAAGGGCTGAAAGAACGCATTAACCAATCTCAGGAACTACTGCAAAAAATTCAGCAACGACGACAGGAGGTGCAAGCTAAAGCCGCCGAAGCACAGACAGTCCGTGCTAAAGCCCAAACCCAGCAGCGTTTTGAAACCAGTGGCTGGTCGAATCAGACTAGCAGTTATTCTAGTGGGTTTGATGACTTAGAAGAGAAGTTCCGTAGCTGGGAAACTCAGGATGAATTAGAACAAATGAAGCGGAATATGCAGAAGTAGCGCTTATTGGCTAAAATAGTGCATTAGGTGTAGGTTGGGTTTCCTTATGTCAACCCAACCTACAATTTTTTTGCAGCATTTGAATAATGACACGCCAGTAGGGTACGTTACAGCAGTTTTCATGTATTTGAACCACACCTGTTGTAGGGGTGCAAGACCTTGCATACGTGTCAACTTAAGCCGAAAACTATATCAGACAGGCGTTTTGTAAATCTCTCACGCCCTCTCTCTTGGGAGAGGGGCTGGGGGTGAGGGCAAAATGTTTTCACCAAGCGGGTTTAGCGTTAAGTTGACACCAATGAAGGTCTTGCGCCCCTACCGCGTAGTCTATTTACCTACTCTGTTGGTCAAGCAAACCATTCACATTCAGTTAAAAATCGAAGGTTGTGCGAAGCACACCCACATACTGCGTATCATTTCTGTTGTCGTTTTCCGGGTTGAGAATCACCCAAAAACCAGGAGTCACTGAGATGTTGTCATTTAGGCGGTAACGATAAAATGCTTCGATATGGTAAGCGTTATCTTGCTCTTGACGGACATCACTGTTAGAGACATGCGGTGGTATACCAAAGAGAATTCCTGGCAGATTACCTCTACCTCCCACATCAGGAAACGACATACCAATCGCCCCAAACCAGACATTGGCATTGTCACCACTGTTCACAAATAGAGAATCTGTTCCACCCCTACCATTGGAAATATCACTCAAACCAGAGTTCTTGGCATTTGCCCAAATATATCCACCCCAAGCGTGGATTTGGAAATTTGGGGAGAAGCGATAGTATCCCTGTGTGCCGACAATATCGTTGGAAGTAGCAATGTTGTTGCCAAAGGGAGCATTTGACAGGACGCTACCCGTCCCAGCTGCAAGATCGATTACTCCAGCAGGGCTATAACCATGAGAGTAGGCAACACCGATCGCTCCTTGCTTACCATAATAGGCTAAGTGCGCCAGGGCATTGTAGCCGCCATCAAACAAGCCGTTACTAGCCGATGGGACATTGGGACTGCTTGCTAAATACCCCAAGGTGAGAACCAAGTCTTTGGTAATGTTCCAGTTAGCGGCTGCACCGCCGCCACCTCGTCGGAATAAGGGACTGTATGACCCAAAAAGTGAGGGAACTCCATTGCCGTCGTCAGCGATTGTGGGGGGAGTGACAGTGGTTGAAATGTCGGTATAACCAATGCCTGTAGGCCCAACAACGAAGTTAAGGGAATCACTGACTGGGAAGTAATAACGGATGTGGGGGACAAAAAGTGTATCGTTGCTGTCATAATCGAAGTTCAGGCGTGTCATCCCTGTGCCAGTGGCTGCGGCAATTTGGCTGCCAACATTGGACGCAAAGTTGCCAAATTCTAACCGGACTCGCAATAAATCTTTGCCAGTGAAACTGCTCTCAAAGTTGAGACGACCCCGATTTGCAAAGTAGAGATTGGATTCATCGCGATCGCCACCTACTCTATCACCAAAGGTATCACTAATGGCGGTAATAATTTGAGCATTTAACCTGGTAGTAGTGGAAAACTGCTGCGCCTCTAATGTTGCCGTATGTGCCTCTACGGTATCTACTCGTCCGCGCAGAGTTGTCAGTTCTGCGGCAAAGTCTGACTGCAACTTTTGCAGCACTGCTAAATCTTGCTTATTAACTAAATCGCTAGTAGCTGTGGCAATTAACTCATTAATCCGATCCAAACAAGCATTTAAACCTGCGGCAAACTCATAACGGGTTAAGGCACGATTACCGCGATAGGTGGAATTGGGATAACCTGCAATACAGCCGTAGCGTTCCACCAGCGATTGCAATGCACCAAACGCCCAATCGCTTGGTTGTACATCAGAAAACTGGGAAACAGAATTGACTTGTCCCTGCAAATTCCGATTAGCATCTGCTGCATTAGAATCATCTTCTGGAGGTGCTGCCCAAACTGCTGGAATTGCCAAAAATAGGAGAAAAAAGCTATGAAAAATAATTTTTAGCATTGGCTTATAACTTGAAAATGGTTTAATTATGAATTTGTAACTAAATAGATCGCACTTGAACCAAGGCTTTCAGCTTCTAAGCTAATCAGCATTAAAGTTACATATTTCGATCTGAGATTTTAGGTTACTTAAAGCAACGCTATGACTTTTTGCTTCTTTCCCAATAACCAGCTAATTTAAATCCGGGATGCAAATCAATAAACGGCGCATGAAATACCATGCCGGATAAACCAGAATAACAAAGAGCCGTATTGATAGTTTCCATCTTTTTAGTGATTGACTGAAGCGAGAATTTGTATTTAGTTCACTAAATTAATTTGATAAGTTCGTAGTGAGTGACTCTAACCTCATCTAAGCATTAAAGTACTTCCTACGAACTTCCTTAATCGGACAAGGAACAGGGAACATAAAAAAAGGGATAGATAATACTTAGTCTCGTTCAAAAATCAAATACGATTCCTATAGGTTATTACCTAATACCTTTGGGTTAACACTAATTTTTTGTTTGTGAAACTGTACAAAAGCAAGCTTGGTGAGATAAGGGGATTGAGCAACTTTTTCTATGCAACGTCATATCATGTCCGCTTGATTAGTTATTATTCCGGGCATCTATGCAAAAATCTTAAAACCCTCTTTCCCCCAGCTAAGAGTTCCCAGCAAGAACTGCGCTCTTAATGATAAGTCTTTTACCGAACATGATATCACAGGGGCAAAGAAGAGGAATTACTACATATCTTCTAGCTCAATTCCTTTGGTTTCTTTAATAAAAAAGAGAATGAAAAAGAATGAGGTAGCTGCTGCAATTGTATAGAGTCCATAGGCAGAACCTAAACCGAAATATTGCAATATAGGAGGAAATGTTGTGGAAATGAGGAAATTGGCAACCCATTGCATAGCAGCAGCAATCGAAAGTGCGGCGGCTCGAATTTTGTTATTAAACATTTCTCCCAACAGCACCCAAACCACTGGCCCCCAGGAGAAACCGAAGCAAAATACATAGAGGTTGGCTGCGATCAGAGCTATAGTACCTGCACTTCCGGTAAGATTGGGGTTCCCGGCAGCATCGAGGGGAGCATTGCCAAAAAGATAAGCCATCGTCCCCAAGGTAAAGGTCATACCGATTGACCCGATTATGAGTAAGGGTTTGCGGCCAAATTTATCCACAAAGGCGATCGCAATCAGTGTTGTAATAATGTTGACGGCTCCTGTAATCACCGTAATTGATAGGGAATCTTTTTCGGAAAACCCGACAGCACGCCACAAAACGCTGCTGTAGTAGAAGATTACATTAATCCCAACAAATTGCTGTAATACAGATAAGCCTATTCCTATCCAAACAATTGGTAGGAGTCCGCCACTTCTGCTTAAGAGGTCAGAAAACCTGGGTTGGCGTTCGCGAAGCACTGTTTGCCGAATTTCTTCGATTTTTGGCAGTACGTCACCTCCTAAAATCTTGGTCAGAACGTTAGCAGCTTCTGGTTCTCGTCCTTTAGCAACCAAATAACGAGGGGATTCAGGAATTGTTAAAGCGATCATCCCGTAGAATACTGCTGGCGGGACTGCTGTCCAAAACATCCAGCGCCAAGCTGCAACTCCAAACAAAAACGGCGAGTCTGCTGAACCTGCTGACACAGCGATAAAGTAGTCGCTCAATAAGGCGACGAAAATTCCGACTACGATCGCTAATTGTTGCAGAGATCCTAACCTTCCCCGCAAATGGGTGGGAGAACATTCGGCAATGTAAGCTGGCGCGATAACGCTAGCAACGCCGATGCCAATCCCACCTAATAATCGCCAAAAGATAAAATCCCAGATAGTGAAGGCAAACCCAGAGCCAATGGCACTGATAGTAAACAACGCCGAAGCGACCACCATTGCGTTGACTCGACCATAACGGTCTGCAATCTGTCCAGCAAAGAAGGCTCCTACCGCAGACCCCAGCAACGCTAGGGACACTGCTAGCCCTGTTACCCAACTACTGGTATTAAAAGCTTTTGCTAAAGATAAAACCGCGCCGTTGATTACAGCAGTGTCAAAACCGAATAAAAACCCGCCGAGTGCCGCAGCACCAGCAATCAAAATTACATAAAACGTGTTGGCTTTACGACGAACAGTAGTGGAAGACATAGTTTATATATTGGGAATTGGGCATTGGAAGGGGCAGAGGGGAAAGACTGACTGCAACATCTCGTCTGCTCCCTAGTCACTTTCATACTTCAACGTCTAGAACGTCTGCGTAACCGATCGATCATTACTGCCAAAATAATTACTAGTCCTTTGACGACTAGTTGCCAGAAGTAAGATAGGTTCAACAGAGTTAAACCGTTGTTGAGAATAGCAATGATTAATGCACCTAGAAGTGTGCCGCCAATGGTGCCAATACCACCTGTAAAGCTGGTTCCACCTAGAATAACAGCAGCGATCGCATCTAACTCGTAACCAGTACCGACGATGCCACTAGCACTATAAAGACGGCTGCCACTCATTACTCCTGCCAAACCTGCCAGTAATCCACTGACACCATAGACAAATAGCAACACCCGATCGACTTTAATCCCAGTTAATCGTGCTGCTCGCTCGTTACCACCGACTGCATATATTTGCACCCCTAAAACAGTTTGTCGCAGGACAAACCAACTAACTACTATACTCAGTAGCGCAATGATTACCAGCCAAGGAAGGGGGCCGACATAGCTATTGCCTATCCAAGCAAAATTTATGTCACGGTTAATAACCGTTGTACCCTTGGCAACCAAAAAGGCAACACCCCGCAAAGCAGTAAGTGAACCCAGGGTGACAATAAAAGGTGGCACATCCAAAAAAGTGATCAGAGCGCCGTTAATTAAACCCAAAAGCAATCCTGCAAGCAAACCAGCAGGCACAGCGGCCCAACCTATAGCCGGAAGTAGCGATACCAGCAACGTAACTACGGCAGAAACAGCCAATATTGACCCAACTGAAAGGTCAATACCTCCAGTCAGAATTACAAACGTCATTCCCGTTGCCAGCACAATATTGATTGATGCCTGACGCAATATATTAACGATATTCGCGCCTGTGAGGAAGCTGGGAGAAAGGAATGTAAATAAGATGCAAATAATTATTAGAATCGGCAGAATACCTGCAACCTCAAGCAGAGTGCTGATTGATTTGCGGTTGCGCTGCGTTGAATTCTTGTCTACTCTATTATTGGCTGGTCTTACTGTCTGACTCATGATGCTGGTACCTCCGATGCTCCTGTTGCATAGTGCATAATTTTTTCTTGGGTAATTTCTTTACCAAGACTGCCGTCAAGTTCGCCCACTAGCTGCCCTTCTCGCATCACTAAGACGCGATCGCTCAAGCCCACAACCTCCGGTAGTTCGCTGGAAACCATCAGAACCGCAACGCCTTGTGCTGCTAACTCGCTGATAATTCGGTAAATTTCGCTTTTGGCACCGATATCTACGCCGCGTGTCGGCTCATCCAACATCAGTACTCTCGGCTTAATCGCTAACCAACGCGCCAATAGTAGCTTCTGCTGATTACCACCAGAAAGATCCACGGCTCTGATTTCCAAATTCGCCAGCCGGATATTGAAGTCTTCCACAGCTTGCGTCGCCAAGAGATTGACTGAACTCCAGTTGACGACACCAGCCTTTGCATCCTGCTTGAGTGTGTTAATGGCAATATTCTTACGAGAACTCATCTCCAGAAATAAACCCTGATCTTTGCGGTCTTCCGGGACGTAACCAATTCCAGCATTAATCGCATCACCGGGGCTATTAATATTAAGTTTCATGCCATTGAGGAAGACTTCACCACTTGCCTTGCGATCGGCACCAAAAATCAGCCGGGATACCTCTGTGCGTCCTGCACCAACCAGCCCCGCTAGACCGACAATTTCGCCAGCGCGAAGTTGAAAACTAGTTGGCTCAACTTTGCGTCCATCACTGATATTTCTGACTTCCAATACCACTGAACCGGGATTGGTTTGCCGTTGATGTTCGTAAAAGTCCTGCATCGAGCGACCAACCATCATCTGCACCAATCGCTGTGCAGAAATTTCATCCCGCGTGAGACTCCCAATGTATTGACCATCGCGCAGCACGCTAATCCGGTCAGCCAACGCATATATTTCTTCCATGCGGTGACTGATGTAGATAATGGCAATGCCGTCGCTTTTTAGTCTGCGAATTACCTCAAACAAGCGCTCTGTTTCGCGGTCAGATAGTGCTGCTGTTGGCTCGTCCATAACCAAAACGCGGCTATTGTCCTTCAGCGCCCGCGCAATTTCCACCTGCTGTTGTTCGGCGACCACCAAGCTACCAACCACTGTTTGTGGTGTAAAACTGGCTCCGAGGCTTTGAAGCACTTTCTGTGCTTCCAGTTCCATACCTTTGCGGTCTAAAAGCTGACCTCGGCGCAACTCGCTACCCATAAAAATATTTTCGGCAACGGTTAAATTAGGTGCAACGTTCAGTTCTTGATAAATGAGATTGATACCTGCCTTGCGTGCTGAAGCCGGATCGGTAATTTTTATAGGACTACCGTTGATGCGAATCTCGCCTTCATCGGCAATGTAAGCCCCAGCAAGGATCTTCATCAATGTGCTTTTGCCTGCTCCGTTCTCACCCATGAGGGCGTGAACCTCTCCTGGGTAAATCGTGAGATTGACATTTTGCAGAGCAGGTACACCATTAAATCGTTTACCAATCCCTTGCATTTCTAATACAGGGGTAGCGGTTGGTACATGAGGAAAAGAGGTTTCAATACTTGTTGTCATTAGCTGTACCTGTAAAAAAAATTGAAAATTTGCGTTTTTTGAGTTAAAAATTCCCGAAAATCATATTTGATGTGAAATGAAAGCCGTTACAAAATCATCTTTAGTAGGACTTACGCAAAATATGAAAAAACGAACCGCCAAGTACGCCAAGTGCGCCAAGCAATAAGAGTTACAGAGAGTTTTTGCCTAAGTCCTGTTTAGAAAACTTACCACTGACGATCGCTGACTTTCACAATTTTGATTACTTACCAACCTTTCTCTGTGTTAATGTTGTCTTTTGTAATCAGCTTGGGTGTCAGCAGAATGGTGGGACTACTAGGTTTTTTACCATGCAAGATGTCGTTACCAACCTTAACTGCTTCTGTAGCCATACCTCTAGGATTTTGAGTAGCAGTCGCAGCATATATACCATTTTTGTCAGCGATCGCTTTGATTGCTTCTGGCGCACCATCAACCCCAACAATAAAGAAATCTTTACGTCGTGCTTGGTTAGCTGCTAGTTCTGCTCCTACCCCACTCGGATCGTTGATCGCAAAAACAGCATCAATTTTCGGAAAGGTTGTCAGCAAATCAGTCATGACTCTAAGTCCTCCATCCCTACTCCCTTCTGCATTCTGGTTTTTAGAGAGTATTTTTAGATCGGGATATTTGGACAATACCTTTTCGCAACCACTAACTCGTTGAAGCACCGATTCCACCGGAGGGCCGTTAACTATGACTACATTGCCTTTGCCTTTGAGGCGGTCAGCAATATATTGGCAACCCAGTTCTCCAGCTTTGATATTGTTAGTCGTAATGGTGGCATCCACACCCCCATCAGCACCTGTATCTACCGCGATCACAATTTTGCCTGCAAGTTTTGCCCTTTCAACTGCTGGCTGAATGCCACTTTTATCAGCAGCATTCAGAACAATGATGTCAGTATTCGCCGCAATGAAATTTTCAATTTGATTGGTTTGTTGGTTGAGGTCATAGGCACTGGAAGCGACAATAACTTTGACATCATTACCCCCAAATTTCTTCGCTGCTGCCTCAACTGCCTGCCCCATAACGACGAAGAAGGGGTTACTTAGATCGCCAACGGTGAAGCCAACTGCTCGTAATTTTGCATCCCCAGTGACACCCTTACTCGCTGCACTAGTATTGGTATCAGAGTTAGTAGCGGTGTTGCCATTTTGAGAGTTATTTGTGCAACCAATAACAGTACTACTGAGCAGACCTAATATGCTAGCTGCGATCGCAATTTTTTTCACATTCATATATCTCCTCAAGGTGATTAAATACTTACTTACCAGCCTTCGTAAGTGCTGAGGTTGTCTCTGGTGACTAACTTGACTGGAATTAGAATCTCGGAATCACTAGGTTTTTTGCCCTGGATTAGATCGTTGCCAATCTCAACTGCTTTTTGCGCCATCGCTGCTGGATTTTGAGCAGCAGTTGCCGCAAATACACCATCTTTGTCTTCCATTGCTTTGGTTGCATCTGGTGAACCGTCAACCCCAACAATAAAGAATTCTTTGCGTCTTCCTTGCCTAGCTGCTAAATCTGCGCCTATACCGCTTTGATCGTTAGTGGCAAAAACGGCATCAATTTTGGGGAAAGTTGTGAGCAAATCGCTCATGACTCTAAGTCCTCCATCCCTAGTCCCTTCGGCGTTTTGGTCTGAGATGATTTTTATGTCAGGATATTTAGATAATGAATTCTTACAACCACTCACTCGCTGATTGATTGAGTCCATCGGCGTACCGTTGAGAATGACTACACTACCTTGACCTTTGAGGCGATCGGCAATATATTGGCAAGCAACCTCACCAGCTTGGGTATTGTTGGAACTAATCATCGCATCCACATCTGCATCAACGGCTGAATCTACTGCAATCACAACCCTACCTGCAAGCCTTGCTTGATCGATAACTGGTTTAACTCCTTTTTTGTCAACAGCGCTGAGGATAATTAGATCGGTATTCGCAGCCGTAAAATTTTCGATTTGGTTGCTTTGTTGGTTTAGGTCAAAGGCACTGGAAACCGCATTAACTCTGATATTACCCCCAATTTTCTGGGCTTGTGTCTCAGTTCCTTTCTGCACTGCATTATAGAAGGGATTGCCTAAGTCACCCAAAGCTACACCGATTGTTTGCAATTTTCTATTTGGAGTACCAAGATTCTCTGCACTTATATTAGTAGCCTTGTTATTAGTATTAGTAGCAGTGTTGTTATTTTGAGCGCCATTTGTGCAACCAACAACCGCGAAACCTAATATACCAACTATGAGCGAGATTCTCTTCATATTCATCTATTTATAACAACGGATTTAAATTTGAAAAAGGTCAGCATAATAATATAAATTTGCACAGTCATCACAATCTAAACTAGGTCTGAAATCTTTAGACTTAACCTAGTGATACTACTAGCTTTTGTAATTCTGACTCTAAAGGTCTTATGACTTGACGTAATTGGAGTTACTGCTATTCGTTTCACGAAACTAGATGTTTTATTTTTAAAGTAAAACTAGGAACACTACACTACTTCAAATAATTACATTATTTGTTAGTGAAATTACTTCGATAGTAGATAGTCTGAAAAGACCTTTTAAGTGAAACTTCCAGAAATTAGTTTTCTTAAAATTGCAAAGCTTTATTTTGTTTTGACTTATTTAAGTTTATCCTGATCGCTGGCAAAAATTATTTTTCTTTATCGAACTTTACAAACAAAAAAGCATTTATATCTCCTTAAACGTCATCTAAAGTGTTCATAGTAAAGCATTCGTAGTAATCAATAAATTTAAGATTGATGAAAATGTTGAAATTGGTAACATTTCGCGATCAATCTACTTGCGAAAAGAGCGGATTATGAGATTTTTTTTTGATTTTGAATGCTAGATTTTGAGAAATGTAAACATTCTTTGGTTAGATTTTCTAAATTCACTCAAATCTGCTTGCCAAGAGTACTTGCTTGTTATTACTCATCTATCACTTGAAGAGAATAGAGGATTAAACAAGATAATATTTCTCCACTTGATTTAGGAACCAAAATATTTGCGACCTTTTTTATGCTTTCACATCTGAATTTTAATTCCTAAATTGATATACTTTTATGCAGTTTAAAACTTTAATGTTGCGGGCAAATATTTAGCCACCAAATCTTCATAGTATGGTTTTGATTTCTGCCAATCAGGAGGAATAGGGTTTTTTGAATACAAATCGTAGGGATTGAATAAACGTACCCATTTAAACATTTCTCGATCGTGTTTATCCATCAAATGTTCATACGCATTTTCACGATGTTGAGGATAAAAAGAGTGATAGCGAAGCATATACAATGCAGGTTCGGGCAAATAATTTTTCATCATCTGATAAAAATACTCATCATGCCCCCATGACATATGTACATTACTCAATCCACAGTTAGGCTCATAAATGCCATATTTAGTGTTGTAATCGAGGTTCTTATAATCAGGATTTTCTTTAAAGAATTCTGAGAAAACAATCTTATCAGAAAATGCACAACCTACAGGATAAGTATCTCCGACGGTTGCCCATTGAGGTTCACCAAATAGACAAAGTACTTTCCCCATATCGTGAAAGAAGCCAGTAAGTACCATCCAGTCAGGATGACCATCGGCGCGAATAGCTTCTGATGTTTGCAATAGATGTTGTAACTGATCCATGTCTGTATCAGGATCGGAATCATCAACCAATTGATTTAAAAATTCGACCGCATCCCAAACAGACATTTCTTTTTTATCAAACTTTAAAAATTCTTTTTCTTTTTGAAGTACAAAATTATGTGTTTGATTAATATGATTTAACCGATAAAACTCTTTCACCGTATCTCTAATAATCGTTTCGTAATTCCTATATTCTTCGGGAGTTTTACCTTCTTTAACTATGTTATCTGGATCGGGATAGCGATTGAGTAAGTCTTCTTCCCATTCTTCTAGTGAATGTAAGGGATTGTTTTGAATCTGAAGAATGGCATTATTTAGAGCTTGAGACATATCTTCTTACTTGTCGATATTGTATTTGTTAAATGCTACTTTTCCACTCTCTTATTATGCACAGGTGTGCAAAACCTGTCTTGGACTTATTTATTATTTTTGCACACGTGTGCAAAAATAATATTAAGTTTCATTTCGTCTTTGCATACCTATTGCCCACACCAAATGTCTTATCCGACCTGTTTGGTTCAGAATACAAATGGTGCTTTTGTTTTTTGCACATCCGTGCATGAATTTACTCAATATAAGCTAATCTTTTGTTTTACACACGTGTATAAAAGTTATACTTATTAATTTCTCTGTCTGATTCAACCAGCCTAGTATCAATTTGTCAATTGTACAGTAGTGGAATACTTAACAAGATTAGCCAACTCTTGTAACTGGTTTATCGCTTCTGCACCTTCTAACTTCATTAATTCGCGATCGTCCCACAATTCCATCCAAGTAATCCCATAATCTGACACTAAAAACCGAATCAGGTGCTTTTCTTTCAGGCTAACCAGAAATGAAGCACTTTTCATTTGGTCGCCGCATGTATAACAAGACGCAGTATAACCACGCCGCTCAAGTATAATTGTCAAGGCTTGCAGGTTCATTACCAAGTCTTGGACGAATTGCTGATGTTGTTGGGCTAATCTTATAAACACTAGTTTTCTCCTACCATTACAGTTATCTGCTTGCTTTGATATTTCTTTAGATTTATATCTGATGTGATTTAGTTACCAAAAGTTCGTGTTTTTCTAGATACGTGATTAATCTTAATATTACGGTTGTCACCAATAAGCTAAATTTCCAAAGCCATTCTAATGTTTTGGACAATTATCTGGGGTGGCTGTGCAATATCCATACATAGAGTATCTACTGGTTCTTCAAGTGTATAAAACTGGCTATCGAGCATTTTTTCGCTCATGTAATGATTGCTACGTTCTTGCAAGCGCATTTGAATCAACTCATAAGACCCTTTGAGGTAAACTAGCTTGATGCGATCGCTATCCAATACCAAAAATTGCCGATAGCTATCTTTTAAAGCCGAACACGCCAGCACCACATTTTTTTTTTCTTGCAGCCAATGTTTTATGGCTGTTTGCAAATCTTGTAAC
This sequence comes from Nostoc sp., assembly GCF_036917415.1. Classification (GTDB taxonomy): domain Bacteria; phylum Cyanobacteriota; class Cyanobacteriia; order Cyanobacteriales; family Nostocaceae; genus Nostoc. The sequence goes on from NZ_JBALDJ010000024.1 coordinate 14,402, forward strand.
CAAGGCATCCTGTCATCTTCACTCAGAGGGATACCACGCCGCATTTTCTCAACATTCTCTGGCGAGTGGAAAGTATCAGCGTCGCTAAATTCCCATTCTAAAGAGTCTGCTAGCAGTTTTCCGATGGTGGTTTTCCCAGAACCAGAGACGCCCATTAAGAGGATAATCATTTTTTTCTTAATAAAAGTTCAACTAATTCGGAATTTGTAATTGGTAACTTGTAATTGTAATCATGGACAGAGGTAAAAGTGAGAACTTTTAACTCTTTTCCATACAAAATGTGAGTTGTATTATCTCTTGACAAATAACGATTATTTTCTATAATACATACAAATGCACACGTGTGCAAAAATTAAAAGCTAAGATAAAATAATGAATAAACGAAGAATTTCAATTGAAGATATTGCTCGCAGAGCAGGCGTTTCTCATTCTACAGTTTCACGTGCTTTGCGAGATAACGCTCTCATTAGCCCGAAAGTGCGAGAAGAAATTAAGCGACTGGCGCAGGAGATGAGTTATGTGCCAAATGCTATTGCTCAAAGTTTGCAAAATAAACGTACTAATACCATTGGTGTAGTAGTAACTTTAATTTCTGATCCCTTTTTTGCAGAGGTGGTAGAGGGAATCGAAAAGATAGCCAAACCAGCAGGTTTGAGTGTTTTGTTGAGTGCTTCACACCGAGATATTGAGCAGGAAATGGCAGCTATTGATACCTTTCATCGCCGGAGAGTGGACGGGATATTAATAGCCGACTCGCGAATTAGTAAACAGCATACTAAACAACTTACACAAATTGCTGTACCAACAGTTCTGATTAATAGCCAGACTGAAAATCAATCCGAAATATTTCACTCAGTAGCAATAGACGATCGCTTGGGTGCTAAATTAGCCACAGAGCATCTAATTAGTTTAGGACACACCGCTATTGGTTATCTGGGTGTAGGCGATCGCAGCAGGTCAAACCAGCAGCGCCTAGAAGGATATCAAATGGCCCTTGCTGAGGCTGGTATCCCACAAAATACTGATTGGGTTTCAATTAGTGACGAATATGATACCAGAACCAGCGATGTTAGCACTGGGCAAAATATGCTATCTAAACTCTTGACTGCGGAAGTTACAGGCATCTTTTGTTACAACGATATGGTAGCAATTGGCGCTTTGTTAGCTTGCCAAGAATTAGGTATTTTAGTACCGCGAAATCTAAGCCTTGTCGGATTTGATGGTATTGCTCTGGGTTGTTACGTTACGCCACCACTAACTACAGTTAGCCAGCCAATGTTAGAAATTGGTGGCATAGCCATGCAAATGTTACTCGATTTATTAGAAGAAAAAACTGTGGAAAACCGCGTTTTATCTCCTTTTTTAGTACAGCGTGGTAGTAGTGCAGCACTATTAACAATTTAAAATTTAAAACAATTTATATCAGAAATTTTAATCAAACAAAAATTATGTTAACTAAAAAACCGAGTTTATCTGCCGATCGCTGTTTTTCCCCAGAACCAGTTCAAAGACGATTAGCCCATCAATTTTTTGGCGTTGCATATCTGCGTTACCTCTAGTCTGCCCACACGGTCATGTAGATCCAGCTTTGTTAGCTAATAGACATCTCCGATAAATATCAAAGCCTTGGTGTGACTAGCTTATAGGGTGCAAATGCAAGCATTGCTAATCAGCTAGTCTATACGAAAAAGTAAAGGCTTGAGATATTTGTTGTAGAGAATAAGACAAAAATATATGGTGATGTGCGTTAATTTTAGATTATGCGATCGCGTGGATTTCTGGTGGTAATACAAGTGCCCCAATTCGGAGTCTTACTAGCCCACAAATTGTCAAAATTACTTGCTCATATTTTTTGGGCTTTAACCGAAATCTTTCTTGAACAACTCGAAATATTTTGACAGAACGAATTCTATGTTCCACAAAGATTTGTTTAGCAGAAAATTCCTTGTTCTGTGACTTTTGTTCTGTTGTTAATTCTCGACTTCTTGGTTTTTTAATTGGAGTGGTAATTAGCTCTTCCCCTTGATAAGCTAAATCCCCCTTAAATTTTTGCTTTGGGTCAAAGTGTTCACGATTTTCTCTAAAGATTGTTATATCACTTTTCGGTCCAGGTTCACCAGCTGTAACATCAACGATATCTTTGCCATCTGGTAAGATAATCATCTGACTTTTAAATGTATGATCGCTCTCCTTTCCTGAATAATATTTTTCTTGCTCTTGATTGTCCCCAGGTCTTTCTCTGACTTGTTCATAGCTATCTACAATTAATTCATACTCTGTGAGTATGTCTTTAACTACTTCATAATCAGACTCTTTTTTTTTACTTGTTCAATTAAACTGGATGGCAACACCTCTCTGAGTAATGGCAACCAGTAATTAAATGTATCGTTTGCTGTAGATTCACTTACTCCAAACTGGATGCCAAGAAGTTGAAATGTTGTCATGTGTCTGAGATAAACCAATGTTAAGATTATTTGTTCTTCAACAGATAATTTTGGTTTTCTACCTCCACCGCCAGCAATAATTCTCACCTTTTTGGATTCTAATAAATCTTGTTTTTTATGGTGTAATGCTTCCGCATTTTGGATTAATTGCTGTAACTGTTCATACCCCAGACCAATTAATCTCTGTGTTTCTTTAGGATTCTCTTCAATGTGATTCAGTATGTCGCTCATGTTTTTGTGTTAAAAAAGCTCTTTGATGTTCTTTTACCACAGAACGTTACTATTTTGGAGATGTCTACTTAATTGGTACTCTACTACCTTGTCAGGTTTTTGGTCAAGCAATGGTGGAAAGAAGTCAGCCTCATGGTTGCATTGTGAATATTTCTTCTATGTCTGCCATTCGAGCGATTAGCCGTGTGGTTGGCTACTCAGCCGCGAAAGCTGGGATAGATAACTTTACTCGCTGGCTAGCTGTAGAACTCGCCCAAAAGTATGGTGATGGAATGCGAGTAAATGCGATCGCACCAGGTTTTTTTATTGGGGAACAAAATCGAGATTTACTTCTAAATTCTGATGGTAGTTTGACCGTTCGCGGGCAAAAAATTATTGACCATACCCCCGCCGGACGTTTCGGAAAACCAGATGAATTACTCAGCACTTTAATCTGGTTATGTAGTTCTGGTTCTAGTTTTGTTAACGGGGTAGTTGTGCCGGTAGATGGTGGATTTAGTATCTACAGTGGAGTTTAATCATGTATTCATATCATGTCCGCTTGATTAGTTATTATTCCGATAGCGATATCTACGATGGGCTACGCCTACGCAATTCCAGATTAAGATTTTACACTTCGCGCTATTCTTGATCTGATGAAACGTCAGCGAATCAGTTTATAGCAGCGAACAAAAAAGCATGGGTGGTAAATTAATTGTATTTGAAGGGGTGGAAGGCTGTGGCAAAACTAGCCAAATGCAGCTTTGTTCTGAGTGGTTGGAAAGTCTAGGTGTTTCTGTAGTGGTAACTCGCGAACCAGGAGGAACAGAGTTAGGTTTACATCTTCGCCGCTTGCTACTAGAAAAGGCAGAGGAGAAACCAGTTGCAGAAGTCACAGAACTTTTATTGTATGCTGCTGACCGATCGCAACACGTTGAACAAGAACTTAAACCAAATCTCACAGCCGGGAAATATATTTTATGCGATCGCTACACTGACTCTACCATTGCCTACCAAGGATATGGTCGCGGTCTGAACATGAGTTTAATCAATCAGCTTAACAATATTGCTACTGGTGGTTTAGAAAGCGATCTAACTATTTGGCTAGATGTCGATGTCGAAGTTGGACTAGCCCGCAAACTCTCAGACCGAGTAGGACTAGACCGCATTGAACAGGAAACAATTGCTTTTCATCGGCGCGTTCAACAAGGATACGTGCATTTAGCAGCATCCTATCCCTCACGAATTGTTCGGGTAGATGGCAGCTTGAGTAGAGAAGCTGTACAAAAGGTAATTCAAGGAATTTTACGCGTACACCTGCACTTGGAGAGGTAATATCGTGTTCAGTTGAAGACTTCTCATTAAGACCGCAGAGGGCAGGGGGCAGGGGGAAAGAGGGTTTCCTGGTTTTTGCACAGATGCGAGAATTATAACTAATTAAGCGAACATGATATAACGCACTTCTAGTTAAAAAAAATATCCCATCATAGGGGCACACAGCTATCATTGGTGTCAACTTATATCGTGTCCGAGTAAAGACTTATGATTTAGACCGCAGTTCTTGCTAGGGACAGGGGGAAAAAGGCTTTTGGGATTTTTGCACAGATGCGGTAATCATAAGTGATTAACCGAACTTGATATTACAGCTATTTTTAGGAAATAGACCACGCGGTAGGGGCACAGCAATGCTCATTGGTTTTAACTTAAGCTCAAACGCTTGTCCCACATACACTTTACCCCTCCCCTTGCTAACTACCGTGTATACAAGTCAAATTACCCCCCTTAATCCCCCAATACATACGGGGAGGGTTAGGGTGGGGTAAAACCGTGATTTCTCAGCTATTTCAAACTTGTGTATACACCGTAGCCCCTTGCTAAGGGAAAGGGCGGTTTTGGCTTTAGACAAAACCGGAGTGGGGTGATGCGGATCGTAATGGTTAAGTGAATGAACACAATATCAACTCTTGACAAGGGCTTCACGTTAAGTTGACACCAATGCACAGCTGTGCATCCCTACTAAATGTACAAATAATTTGGGATAATTTATTTTTTGGAAATCCCTAATATCATCTCCCGATTTTTGCCTGATAACGTAATTTCGTAACAAATAATACAGCAATTTTCATGTGGCGTACTTGGTGAGGATGGAACTTTTGCCGTTACGGGGTGCGCCAATTATGATAAAGTATCCGCGATGCCTGTGGCGACAAGCTACTTAATACTGAATAAGTTTTGGTATTACAAATAACTAAGTTTTAGAGCAAATAACCTGATGCTGGAATTTGGAAAAAGCCTTTTTGGTTATAAACAGTTTATTCCCCACGGTCATTGCTATCTTTGGAAACCGGAATTAGTGGGGTTCCATATTGTATCTGACAGTTTAATTGCCCTTTCTTATTATTCTATTCCCATCACGCTACTTTATTTTGTCCGCAAGCGCCGAGATTTACCCTTTAACTGGATATTTCGACTATTTGCAACATTTATTGTTATTTGTGGCACTACCCACCTAATGGAGATTTGGACGCTCTGGTATCCAACTTATTGTTTGAGTGGTTGCCTTAAAGCTATTACAGCCATAGTTTCACTGTATACAGCTTGCGAACTTATACGTTTAATACCAAAAGCACTTGCTCTCCCCAGTTCTGCACAGCTGGAGGCAGCCAATCGAGAATTGGAGAGGGAAATTAGCGATGTCTACGACAAGCTTCGCTTACGCAAACAGGCAGAACTCGCACTACAAGAGCAAGAAGCTATGTTGCGGCGAATTGGCGATAATCTGCCCAATGGAGCAATTTATAAGGTAATCCGCGAATTGGATGGTAGCGATCGCTTTTCTTATATCAGTGCAGGGATTGAGAAACTGATGGAAGTCACGGCAGAAGATGCACTGAAGGATTCAAGTTTGCTCTATCGTCAGTTGATCCCAGAGGATGTACCACTCCTGTTGGCAGCAGTCGATGAATCTCAGCAAAATCTCTCGGTGTTTGATATACAACTGCGAATCCAGACGCCTAGCGCTCGGCTGAAATGGTTACATTTTCGTTCCACACCATGCCAGTTGCAGGATGGCCGTGTGGTTTGGGATGGGCTGGTAGTGGATATCAGCAACCTTAAGTGTGCTGAAGAAACACTACGCAAGAGTGAAGCCTTATTAGAAGAATCTCAGCGAGTTGCTCGTCTCGGTAATTGGGAGTTGGAACTTGCCACTGGCACAATTACCTGGTCAAAGCAGCTGTTCGACCTTTTTAATCGAGATCCCGCACTTCTTGAGCCGAACTATCAAGAAAATCTGCAACTGTACTGGCCAGAAGACGCAGGAAAATTAGCACAAGCAATTGAGCGGGCAATGTCAACTGGCGAATCCTACAAACTCATTCTGCGCACATCTCGAACTTACGGGTCTACTAATTATATTGAGGGGATTGGACATGCAGAATTCAACGCGGATGGAAAGGTAATTCGCCTCTATGGGACTGCCCAAGATGTTACAGAACGGCAAGCCGCACTCAACGAACGCAAACAAGCCGAAGAAGAACTCCGACGCAGTGAAAGGCTGCTAGCTACTGCTCAAAAGATTGCCCATCTAGGCAGTTGGGAATGGTACTTAGAGTCTCAAAAACAAATTTGGTCAGTCGAAACCTTCCGCATCTTTGGTCTACATCCTACTGAATCAGCACCGACACAGGCTGCATTTCTCCAGATGCTTCACCCAGAAGACCGACCAGTGTTACGGAGGTATCTACTACAAGCTATCGCCAATGGCAAACCTTTCAATCTTGAATATCGCATTGTTCGACCTGATGGCTCATTGCGCTACCTGGAATCGAGAGCAGAGGTAGCTTATGATACTCAAGGTAAGACTATTAGACTGTATGGAGCTATTCTAGACATTACAGAACGCAAGCAAGCAGAAATTGCTCTCAAACAAAGCGAGATTCGCTACCGTGCCATTGTAGAAGATCAGACTGAATTCATTGCCCGACATTTACCAGACGGTACACTCACCTTTGTCAACCAAGCTTTTGCACTTTATTTTGAGCGATCGCCAGAGGAACTGATCGGTAGCCGCTATCAACCGATTATCTTTGAGGCAGATCGGCAGCGAGTTGCTCAATTAATAGCTTCAATGAGTGCCGATCATCCTGTAGTCATCATTGAGAATCGGGTGGTTGTGGCAGATGAGGTGCGTTGGGCTCAGTGGCATAACCGAATGCTGTTTGACGAGCAAGGATGCTTTATAGAATTTCAATCGGTGGGACGCGATATCACAGCCCTCAAGCAAATCGAAGAAACACTTTTTCAAGAAAAAGAATTAGCTCAGGTGACGTTGCAATCGATTGGAGATGCAGTTATTACCACAGATGTGTTTGGCAGGATTCAATATCTCAATCCGGTTGCAGAATCTCTGATTGGATGTAGTCAAGCATCGGCACAAGGGTTGCCGTTAGTAGAAGTCTTTCAAATTGTGCATGAAACGACACGCCAGCCAGTTCAGAACCCAATTGAGCGAGCATTAGAGGAAAATCGAATTGTGGATTTAGCAAACCATACCGTCTTAATGACTGAGAATGCTCAAGAGATTGCGATTGAAGATTCAACTGCGCCCATTCGCAATCGTGAAGGACAAGTTATTGGCGCAGTTATGGTGTTTCATGACGTGACTCAGAACCGCCAGCTTGCGCTTCAGCTATCCTGGCAGGCAAGCCATGATGCCTTAACCGGATTGGTGAATCGCCAGGAATTTGAACGCCAGGTTGAAGAAGCATTACGCCTTGCCAAGTTAGACTACCAGGTTCACGGGTTGTGCTATTTGGATCTCGATCGCTTCAAAATCGTAAATGATACCTGTGGTCATCTGGCTGGAGATGAATTACTGCGTCAAATTGCTGTCTTATTGCAGGAGAAGATTCGGAAAACTGACACACTGGCACGGTTAGGGGGCGATGAATTTGGAGTATTGCTCAATCAGTGTATGCCAGAGCAAGCTTTACGAGTTGCCAATGAACTGCGTGAGTGTGTTCAAGAGTTCCGATTTGTTTGGCAAGAGCAGGTATTCTCAATTGGAGTAAGTATCGGCTTGGTTGGTATCGACAAGAATAGCGAGAGCCTTGCAGAAATTATCAGCACGGCTGATGCAGCTTGCTATACCTCAAAGAAGCGAGGGCGCAACCGCGTATACCTTGCTAAGACTGACGACCAGGAGCGACTGCAACAGCATGGTCAGATGCAGTGGGTTAGTCGCATTTCTGAAGCTTTGGAAAGTAATTGGTTTTGTCTCTATGCTCAAAAGATTGCCGCTATTACTCCGAGAAACCAAAATGGCAACCATTATGAAGTCCTGCTGCGGCTCCGGGATGAGCAGGGAAATTTAGTGCTGCCAATGGCGTTTATTCCAGCAGCAGAACGCTACAACTTAATGCACCTGATCGATCGGTGGGTGATTCGGACTCTATTCAGGAATTGGTCAAGGGTTGTTAGCGATAAACAAAGTATCTATGCGATTAACCTCTCTGGGTCTAGCATCAACGACGATCAATTCATTGACTTCTTGTATGAGCAGTTTACCCTACACCCCATCTCACCCCAACGCATTTGCTTTGAGATTACCGAAACTGTGGCAATCGCCAACTTCGTAAAAGCCAAGCAGTTCATTGAGTCACTTCAAAAGATGGGCTGTCGCTTCGCGTTGGACGATTTTGGGGTGGGGATGTCATCCTTTGCTTATCTCAAGTCTCTACCTGTGGATTACCTCAAAATTGACGGCAGCTTTATTCGTAACATTGTCGAGAATCCTGTGGATGATGCAATTGTAACAGCAATCACGCGCATTAGCAGTGTGATGGGTATTCAGACGATTGCTGAGTTTGTAGAGAATGACGCGATTTTAGAGCGAATTATGTCACTAGGAATTGATTACGCACAGGGATATGGGATTGCAGTACCTTGCCCATTAGGCTAGGCAGGGGGGAGGGGGCAGGGGGCAGGGAGCAGGGAGCAGGGAGCAGGGGGCAGGGGGCAGGGGACAGGGAGCAGGGAGCAGGGAGCAGGGAGCAGGGGGCAGGGGGCAGGGAGCAGGGGGAAAAAGGGTTTGAGCCTTATTTACTTTTCTTCACACAGTTCAGTTTTATTCTGCCCACTTACTTAACCCTCTTCTATCACTTTGGGGAAAGAAAAATAAATGTAGGTTGGGTTGAACAAAGTGAAACCCAACTTTTCTAAGGTCTTTGGGTGTTGGGTTTCGTTCCTCAACCCAACCTACGTCTAAATTGATAAAAGTCATGAGAAATAAGGGTTTTAGATTTTTCTCTACCGATAGTGATTAAAGAGGGTTAATACAAGTGCAAGATGCGATCTAGAGTCATCTGTGGTGCGATCGCTAACCTATATTGACTCAATAGCGATCGCCGCTTTCTTTTCCATCACTCTGAACATACAAGTAGTTTTTGTCAATACTGGAATATTTCTCATCAATATTACGACATCCATAAAGAATGTTGTAATATTTCTCATCAACATTACAATATTCCTTATCAATACTGGAATATTTCTCATCAATATTACGACATCTATAAAGAATATTGTAGTATTTCTCATCAACATTACAATATTCCTTATCAATACTGGAATATTTCTCATCAACATTAGAACATTTCGGTATAACCTATTTCCCAGTTGGACACACTGACTGCATTTTTTGGGGAAGTTGCCGACACATCTGCTGTAATCTTTGAGGATTAACTTGCCACCAAGCAAATAATCCCAGACTTGTACCCCCCACAAGTAACACCAACACTCCCCCCAGCATTACCAAACGTTTACCCCGCTTTGGTTTTGTAATTAAAGTTGGTGGAATTTCTGGGTTGAGGGGTGCTTCTTCTGAAAGATCCAAATCTAGATCCAAATCTAGCAAAGCTTGCGAACTTTCTGTAAAAGAAGTTGGTTCTTCTAGTTCTTCTAGTTCTTTTAGTTCTTCTTCCTGTATTTCTGCTTCTATAATCTCTTCTGGCAACGCCGGAGTCACAGGTACTAAATATTCTGGAGAGACACGGCAATAAGTCAGAACAACCGATGTATTATCATGCCCATTTTTTTCGTTTGCCAAGTTAATCCAGTTGCGGACAGCATCTTCAACTGTCATTTGCCCTGTTAACACGGGTATTGCATAATCTTGGCAAGATTGTTCTACCCAGTTACGATCGCTTAAACCATCAGAACACAGTAGCAAAATGCCATCTTCTTCTAGAAGAAATCGCTGAACCTTGAAACGCAAAGATTCAGAATCTCTTGTCCCCAGTGCTTGAGTTAAAGCACTAGCATCTGGTCTAAAGAGTGCCTTTCGATACAAGCTTTTAGCAAGGCGGACTTCTCGCGTTGCCACATCATCATCTACTGTCAGTAGCTGGCAATAATTGGGAGTAATCCAATAGGCACGGCTATCGCCAACATTAGCCAAGTAAAGCTCATGGGTATTATTTGATTGCCACCCAGTACTTGTCTGGACTCGTTGTGGAACTTGCAACGCCATGACAATAGTTGTCGCCATGCGTTCTTTGCCCTGGCGTTTTTGTTCGTTATTGCGGGCACAAATTAGATTATTTACCACCCGTAAGCTTGCTTCTAATTGTTCCTGCAACAACTCAGGTGGAAAAAGTACAGTTTGTTCTGTCACCTCAGTTAGTAAAGCGCGAATTTGCAACTTTACAGACTGCACTGCCAACTGACTCGCAACCTCGCCGCCTTCGTGGCCGCCAATGCCATCGCAAACAATCGACAAGCGGCGCAATAAAGGTTCATCTAAATCACTCAAACTGTTGGGATAGCAAGCATCTTCATTTTGCGCCATCATTGGGCCAATATCTGTAGAACCTGCCACCTTTAAGACTAATGGCAATTCTGCCGCAGACGCTAGTAGTAAATTATTGAGTTGAATATTAATTGCCTCTAACTCAATCTCAGTTTCACACATCTGCTGGACAATGTTCTGTAACCCTTTAGCTACTGATGCCTTTGCAGAAGCTACCCAAAACTGCCAACACTCCCCCAGATTTTGTAAACTCAGCTTACGATCATCTGGTGTTTGATAGAGTTCCAACAGTCGCACACACCAACCTTCGACTCTCAAGTTATCTACTAATAGTAAACTGCGGCTAAGTCCCAATTCTGCTAGAGGTGTCCAAAGTTGGAGAATTTGCCACAACCAATAAACTTGTCGTACTGCCGTGGCTTCCTGCCATGCCTCAACAATAGTTGGATAGATATTTCCTGTCTTATCTATCGGCGCATTTTCCAATAAGAGGATATCAGTTGTATCTTCCTCAAGGTTACTAGCAAACCCATAAGCTTGGGGCAGATGCAACCGCTCTTGATATAACCGTAAATAAGGAATTACTTCCCTTGGCAGTTCTTCAGGTACATCTGGCGGTAGTCCCGGTTGAGTATCCAGCCAAATCTGTTGTTTAATTACTTCATATCTATCTGCTACCTTTGTGCCTGGTGGGATTTGAGCAGACAATGAGCCAGTCGCCCACAGATAGCGGTGAACTAAAGGAGTTTGGCAACTGGCACAAACGCTATCTCCCATCGGATTAATGGGGCTATTACAGCGTGGATTTATACAAAAAATTATCACTTGAGTAGAAATCATAAAACAGGAGTCGGGAGTCAGAATTCTTTTTTATACATGAACTTCGATTAACTTTAGCTGGCAATGAATTGAAGGCTAGAATAAACTAAACTTGTGTACCTGAACTTGTGTACTGCTAGTTACACCTTGTTACTGAAATTAAGCAAAATTATTGGTAGAAATACCCAGTTTTGTTTTCTGTAAATAACTTACGTCTGGCTGTATCTAATCGTAGAAATGCATTTACGTCAATAATGTAGAGGCTAGGATGGCGCTATGCCAAGTTTTACCTTAATCTGGCTGATGGCAGGAGCAGTTTTGTGTTTAACAGAACTGTTCTTACCATCAGCGTTTGTCGCCTTCATGATGGGAATTAGCGCTTTTGTGGTAGCGCTGCTGTCTAAAGTGGGTATGGGAAGTGTATGGTTGCAAATTGTGGTTTGGCTCTTGCTTTCCACAGCCCTAATCATGCTTTCTCGTCGGTTTTTGCAACCAAGACAACGCAAATCAAAAATTCGGGATGCAGTCATAGCTGAAACCTTAACAGAAATTCTGCCTGGAAAAACAGGGCGGGTGCGGTATGAGGGAAATTCTTGGCAAGCAAGATGTGACGATGACAAATTTACCATACCACCCCATCAAAGAGTTTATGTGGTTAGGAGGGAAGGTACTACTTTGATTGTTGTACCGGAAAATCTGTTGAATTCTTAAGTATTTGTTATTTGTCATTTGTCATTTGTCATTTGTCATTTGTCAAAATTCAATAGTTCTTTTTACTCTACTTCCTCTGCTCACTCATCTCCTCCACTCCGCACTCCCTTTATTAATAAAAATTAGGAGATTTACAATGGAACAGTTCTTTTTACTAGTATTTTTAGCTCTTGGTGGTTCTGCTGTAGCAGGTTCGGTGAAAGTCGTCAATCAGGGCAATCAAGCTTTGGTGGAAAGATTGGGTAGTTATAACAAAAAACTGGAACCAGGACTAAACTTTGTCATTCCTTTCGTAGATAGAGTTGTCTACCAAGAAACTATCAAAGAAAAAGTCTTAGATATTCCTCCCCAACAGTGCATTACTCGTGACAATGTTGGCATTGAGGTAGATGCAGTGTTTTACTGGCGCATTGTGGATATGGAAAAAGCCTGGTACAGGGTAGAAAATCTCCAGTCGGCAATGGTAAATATGGTGCTGACTCAAATTCGCGCTGAAATGGGACAACTGGAGTTGGATCAAACCTTTACTGCTCGTTCCCACATCAGTGAACTTTTATTACAGGATTTGGATGTTGCTACCGATCCTTGGGGTGTGAAAGTGACACGGGTAGAACTGCGAGATATTATTCCGTCTCAGGCAGTACGTGAATCGATGGAATTGCAAATGTCGGCAGAACGACGCAAACGGGCAGCAATTTTAACTTCTGAAGGCGATCGCGAAGCTGCTGTCAATAGTGCTAGAGGTAAAGCTGAGGCACAAATATTGGATGCGGAAGCTCGTCAAAAATCGGTGATTTTGCAAGCGGAAGCCGAACAAAAGGCGATCGTTCTGAAAGCTCAAGCGGAACGTCAGCAACAAGTTTTGAAAGCCCAAGCGATCGCAGAGTCATCAGAAATTATTGCCCAAAAGCTCCACAATAACCCCAATGCTAATAAAGCAGTGGAAGTTTTGTTTGCCTTGGGTTATCTCGATATGGGCGCGACAATTGGTAAAAGCGATAGCAGCAAGGTGATTTTTATAGATCCGCGTTCCATTCCTGCTGCTTTAGAGGGCATACGTTCTGTCGTTTCAGATGGTCAGGTTAACTCTAACGAATTGTTTTCTAAACAAATCCCAGGATTAGAAAACAATCGCTCTAGTTAAGAATGGGGAGTGGGGAGCAGAGGAGACAGGGGAGGTAGGGGGAGAAAGAATAATTAATGCCCAATGCCCCATTCCCAATGCCCCATTCCCAATGACAAATGACAAATGACAAATGACAAATGACAAATGATAATTAACCCAGAACAGGTCATCAACGCTATTCTTGCGATCGCTAATCCTTTAATTAAGGAAAAAATTCAGCGCAATGAGACTGTAATTAAATTACTTCAGCAGTTTAACCTCGATCCAGAGCATCCACCAGCAGATTTTAGTGGGGTTTATGCATACACACTGGTAGAGTACGGTGTTGGGAAACCCAAGCCTTTTTTAGAATTTTTTCGCCAAGAAGCAATAAAACAGGCTTTTCGCAAAGGATTTGACCATAATAACCCCTCAATTTTGCTGTCTGAGGTCGATGCTTGGCTTGATGCATACTCATTGGGTGATGACATTAGAAGTTTGGGAATTGACATTAGACGGGAAGTTGCCGCGTTTTATATTGTGTTTGCGGAAGTTGCTAAACGCACTCGCAACCCAGCAGATACACTAATGAGTCAACAAATTGGCTCTTTGCAAAAACGCATTGCAAATGTCCAAGAATTACTTGATAGATTGCCGACGCTGGAAGGTATTCGTACAGAAATGGCGCGGTTGGCTGCACAGAATTCCCCCGCACTGCTGGAAGCCGCAACATCCACTGAAAATAAATGTCGAGCCATAGCTTTAGCTCAACAAATGCGCGGCTGGTTTGAAACCTTGGGCTACCGCTTTGAAAAGTATGAAATTTGGGGTGATTCATATTTTGAGTGGATTATCAATGTGCCAACACGGCGTAACCGATATGACCGTATTTTAATTAGGGGAATTGAAGGCGAAGTTGGACTCAAGGATGTAGCTGTTTTGCGTTCCTCTGTGGAGCAGCAGAGAACTGATGAAGGTTGGTTAGTAACAGCCAGACGGATTGCACGCGCGGCACGGAATGAGGTAGAAAAGGAGGAAAATCGCCATTTAGGTTGTTACACTTTTGACGAACTCATTGACCAAGATGCTGATTTTAGCGATTATCTCGATTGGTTAGAAGCGGAAATTATTCGGCGGCAAATAGATACAAAATACGTTCCTTTAGCCTGCACAAAAGAGGAAATTGACCCCGATACTAAGCAGCGCATTGGTATTAGTTACTATAGCGATCGCGATGGTTGGATTGATGGTTATATTGATGTATGGTTGGACGATCCCGCCAAAGAGCATATTTCTATACTAGGAGAATTTGGTACGGGGAAAACTTGGTTTGCTTTCCACTATGCTTGGGTGGCGTTGCAACGTTATCGAGATGCCCAAAAACGCGGTGTTGAGCGTCCTCGTTTGCCTTTAGTAATTACGCTGCGGGATTTTGCCAAAGCGATAAATGTCGAGAACGTTTTGGCGGGGTTCTTTTTTACACAACATAATATTCGTCTAACGAGCGAAGTCTTTGACCAGTTGAACCAGATGGGCAAATTGCTGCTAATTTTCGATGGTTTTGACGAAATGGCAGCAAAAGTTGACCGTCAGCAGATGATTAATAACTTTTGGGAACTGGCTAAAGTGGTGGTTCCTGGTGCTAAGGTTGTCTTGACTTGTCGTACCGAACATTTTCCCGATGCCAAGGAAGGACGCGCTCTGCTCAATGCCGAGTTGCAAGCTTCTACCAAGCAGTTGACGGGGGAAACACCACAGTTTGAAGTGCTGGAACTGGAGAAATTTAACGACGAGCAAATTCGGCTGGTGTTGTCGCATCAAACGGAAACTGCAACAGTTGAACAAATAATGGGAAATCCGCAATTATTGGATTTAGCCCGTCGTCCGGTGATGACTGAGTTAATTTTGGAAGCTTTGCCAGATATTGAGGCGGGTAAACCTGTGGATATGTCGCGGGTTTATTTGTATGCGGTGCGGCGGAAAATGGAACGGGATATTAAGAGCGATCGCACGTTTACATCTTTGGCAGAAAAGCTATACTTTTTGTGCGAACTTTCTTGGGAAATGCTCTCTAAAGATGAAATGAGCCTCAATTATCGGCTGTTCCCTGACAGAATTCGGCGGTTATTTGGTTCGGTGGTGCAGGAAGAAAAAGATTTAGACCACTGGCATTATGACATGATGGGGCAAACAATGCTCATCCGCAATGCAGATGGTGATTATACTCCAGCGCATCGGTCGCTGTTAGAATTTTTTGTAGCGTATAAATTTGCAGCAGAATTGGGAGCGTTGGCGGGTGATTTTACGGATTTAGCGCGGGTGCGGTTCCAGATAAATCATGATGTTGCGCCTGTTGATTATAGTTGGTCTTCTTATTTCAGTCGTCAGGTAGATGCATCCGGAGAGATTTTACCAACTGCGGCATTGAAGGGATTTCTAAGTGAATCGTTGGAGAAACTGAGGGTGACTTTTGGTCAAGCATCTTTGACGAAAGCGGTAATGGATTTGCTAGTAGGGATGATTGATGTTGAGGCTAAGGAATTAGTAATTAAGGTTATTGAGGAGACGCGGGGGAAAAGTGAGGATGAGGTTGATTATGTTGGGGGGAATGCAGCGACAGTTTTGGTAAAAGTGGATAAGGCTGCGTTGGATGGAAGAGATTTAAGCGGTGCTGTGCTTAAAGGTGCTGATTTTACTGAGGCTAGCTTGCGTCATGTTAATCTTGCACAAGCAAATTTGGTTGATAGCATTTTTACTAAATTATTTGGTGCAATTTTCTCAGTTGCATATAGTTTTGATACTCAATTTGTAGCTAGTGGTGATGGTGAAGGCATTGTTCGTATATGGAAAGTTGCTACTGGCGAAGAAATTTTGACTTGTAATGGATATACTGGCGCAATAGTTTCAGTTGACTTTAGTTACGATAGCAATAAAGTTGCTAGTAGTAGTCATGATGAGACAATAAGGCTATGGGATACCCGCACTGGGAAATGCTTAACAATTTTACAAGGACACAATAGTTCTGTAAATTCAGTTGCTTTCTGTCCTCAAGGTAAGATTCTTGCTAGTGGCAGTTCTGATAAAACAGTGAGATTATGGGATATTCAAACTGGTCAATGTTTACAGATTTTGCGGGGGCATACTAATTTAGTATACTCAATTGCATTTAGTCCAGATGGTGAGATGCTCGCTAGTAGTGGTTCTGATTACACGATCAAATTATGGGATATTCAAACTAGCCAATGCTTAAAAACTTTAGAAGGACATACAAGTTCTGTAAAATCAGTTACTTTTAGTCCAGACGGTAAGATGCTTGCAAGTGGTGGGAATGATAAGACTGTAAGATTATGGAACGTGACTACAGGCGAATGTAAGTTAACCTTGCAAGGGGATAATCTCTTATCATTAGTAGTTGCTTTTAGCCCTGATAGTAAGATAGTTGCTAGTAGTGGCGACCAAATTATCAGATTTTGGGATACAAAAACAGGTGAATGTCTCAAAATATTGAAAGGGCATTCCAATTCAGTACGTTCAATTGCTTTTAGTCCAGATGGAGATACTCTTGTTAGCGGTAGCTATGACAAAACAGTAAGATTTTGGAGTGTTGCTACAGGTGAATGCCAAAAAGTTTTACAGGGACACAGCATTTGGGTAAACTCTGTCGCTTTTAGTTTAAATGGTGAAATGATTGTTAGTGCAGATGATGAGACAACAGTAAAATTATGGAATGTTGGTACTGGTAAATCTGTAAAAATTCTACAAGGTCACACCAATTGGGTGCAATCAGTTGCTATTGACAGAGATGGTGAAATAATTGCTAGCGGTAGTGTTGATACAACAGTCAGATTATGGAATTTCCGCACAGGACAATGCTTGAACATTTTGCGGGGACACAGTGATTGGGTACGATCAATCGTTTTCTGCCCAAATGCTCAGATACTAGCTAGTGGTAGTGTTGACGGAAGTGTAAGATTATGGGATACAAAACTTGGAGAATGCTGGAAAATTTTTGAAGATAATCACTCAATCCGCTCAGTTGCATTCAGTCCCGATGGTGAAACATTAGCTATTAGTAATTCTGGCGGAGAAGTGAAGCTATGGAACATCTATACGAGCCAATGTCTTAAAACATTAGAAATCGGAAGCGGCCCTTGGACACGTTCAATTGCTTTCAGTGCGGATGGTAAACTTTTAGCTAGTGGTACTCTTAATGAAAGCGTTGGGTTATGGTGTCCCTTCACGGGTGAATGCTGGAAAACTTTACAAGGTCACACCAGATCAGTATCCGCAGTTGCTTTTAGTCCAGATGGTAAAACTCTAGCGAGTGGTGCAGACGACCAAACTGTAATACTTTGGGATATAAACAGTGGTAAATGCCTGAAAATTTTACAAGGTCATTCTCTTTGGATTCGTTCAGTTGCTTTTAGTCTGGATAGTAAAATGCTTGCTAGTTGTAGTTGTGATGGCACAATAATGCTTTGGGACACTAGCACAGGTGATTGCATAAGAACCCTTAGACCACAAAGACCTTACGAAGATATGAATATTACAGGTATTACAGGTTTAACTGAATCTAAAAAAGCAACTCTCAAAGTATTAGGTGCTATGGAAGATGGAGCTTAATAATTTCAACCTATTGCACTTTTGATAATTGTATATAAAATACAATTTTTGAAAATGGGGAATAGATTTTAGGCGATACCTGACGGTAAATTTGCGTGATGCTTACGACGGGCTACGCCTAAGCACTAAATTGTCGCATTCTTCCAGTGATAAAATAATCAAGCTTTGATAAGTTGTAAATTATGACCTTATCTATTGAGCCAACTACAGGATTAAATGTAGAAGAGTTCTTAAAACTACCAGAGACAAAGCCAGCAAGCGAGTATTGTAACGGACAAATCTCCCAAAAACCTATGCCTCAAGGAAAACATAGTACTTTACAAAGCAGTTTAATCACAGCTATTAATGAGATTGTTAAACCGCAAAAAATTGCTTATGCCTTTCTGGAATTACGCTGTACATTTGAAGGTCGTTCGATAGTACCAGATATTGCTGTGTTTGAATGGCAAAGAATTCCCCTTGATGCTAAAGGTAGAATTGCAAATAAATTTGAGATTCCCCCAGATTGGATAATCGAAATTCTCTCACCAGAGCAATCACCTAACCGAGTTATCCGCAAAATTACATTTTCTATTCAAAATGGAGCAAAGCTAGGTTGGTTACTCGATTCTGCTGATGAGTCCATCATGATTTTTGAACCCAATAAATTACCAGAATTAAAAGAACAACAAGATATCTTACCCGTTTTGAGTGTTTTGGAAAATTGGCAATTAACAGTTGCAGATGTATTTAGTTGGTTAAGTTTTATTTGAATAAAGCAAACTTAAGCTGATTCAGCAAAATTACTTCTCCCGTAGCTACTCGTTCCAAAAGAGATTTTAAATTCATAGCTGCTTCTTCGACGCTAATTCTTAACACTGCATTACTCCTGTAGTTAAGCTTGAAGAGGAAAGAAAATTTCCTGCTCACACCATTTCTTTATGACAATTCACATCATTAACCCGTCTAAGCAGGCTACCCTGCAAAAAGCCGATTTGCTTCTATATTCTGGTAGCCACGGGCTTTAGTTTGTAGGAGAAGAAAGTGCAACACCATATAAAATTGATATGACTATTGACTAATCTCAGTAGTTTGATTTACCTGGCATTGAGTGCACAACCCAAAAAACTCTAGAGTGTGGTAAAAAACTTTAAACTTATGGCTTGATTCTAACTGGTTTTCTAAGTCATGAACTGGGCATTGATTAATCGGAATTGAGACACCACATTGCAAGCACGTAAGGTGGTGTTTATCTTGTTGTGCTAGGCTATAGAGGGCTTCACCGTTAGCCAAATTTCGCACTTGTACCATGCCTTCTAGTTTTAAAGCTTCTAGAGAACGGTAAACTGTTGCTAAACCCATACTCTGATTTGTATTACGTAGTTCTACGTAAATATCTTGGGCAGAAATGCCTTTTTTGATAGTTTTCAGGAGGTTGAAAATACGCTCTTGACTGCGGGTGCGTATGGCTCTCATAGACAATTATTTAAGTATGCCACTGTAGTTTGAAGCTGTTAGATGAGCTAATCGATCGATTAACTTTAACCGCTTCGTAATCTTATTTTCACTCAGTTGGAACAGAAAGTTATAGTATAGCGATCGCAGCATTCAGCAAAAGCCCGTGCAAACCAAGTATCTAGCCAAAATTTTCGTGACCCTTCGTCCTTCAGTTTTAGACCCCGCTGGTGTGGCAGTACAATCCGGTCTTAAGCAACTGGGATACGATAACGTTGACCAGGTGCGGATTGGCAAGTACATTGAACTCACCATCACCTCAACTGAAGAGAAGAAAGCCCGTCAAGACCTTAATAACATTTGTGACCAAATGCTATCAAATCCCGTAATTGAAAATTACCGCTTTGAATTAATTGAGGTCGAAACTCAAACTGGGGTATTTTAGGGATTGGGTATTGAAAAGAGGCAGAGGGGCGGGGTGCGGGGGGCAGAGGGGAAAACTCTTCTCCCCTGCTCCCTGCTCCCTGCTTCCTACTCCCCTGCTCCCCACCCCCCTAACTAATCATGAAATTCGGTGTTGTTGTTTTTCCCGGTTCTAATTGCGATCGCGATGTTGCTTATGTAACCAGAGATTTACTGGGACAACCAACTCGCATGGTTTGGCATCAAGAAACAGATATTGCTGATTTGGATGTCATGATTATTCCTGGTGGCTTTAGTTACGGGGATTATCTGCGCTGTGGTGCGATCGCACGTTTTTCACCCGTGATGCAACAGGTTGTGGAACACGCCCAAAAGGGTAAGTTTGTCCTCGGTATTTGCAACGGCTTTCAGGTATTAACTGAAGCTGGACTTTTGCCAGGGGTGTTAACCAGAAATCGAGATTTGCATTTTATTTGCGATCGCATCCTCTTGAAAGTTGAGCGTACTAATCTCTTATGGACACAAGCTTATACCAGTAGTGAAGTCATCACTTTGCCTATTGCCCACGGAGAGGGGAGATTCTACGCTGACGCAGCCACTCTCGCAGAAATTGAAGATAACGGGCAAGTCATATTTCGCTATGAAGGAGAGAATCCCAACGGTTCGCTGAACAACATTGCCGGGATTTGCGATCGTCGGGGCAATGTGTTGGGAATGATGCCGCACCCAGAAAGAGCGTCAGACGCAATGCTGGGAGGTAGTGATGGCTTGAGGTTGTTTCAAGGCTTACTAGAGAAAATAGCGGCATTAGCGTAAAGCAAATAAGTTGAGCGTTTTGCGATCGCTGTCCAAAAGATAGATCGATATTTTTATACAGACAGCGATTTATTTTTTTAGTCGGAACTTTGAAGTATTTTTGATACCATTTCACGACGCATTAGTAAGGGTTTGGGACTAGCGATGCCTGCGGCGGGCTACGCCCAATAAGATCCCCCCGCCTGCGGCGACCCCCTTAAAAAGGGGGTAAAGATCAGAAAAAGCCCCCCTTTTTAAGGGGGGTTGGGGGGATCTTCAAGAGACAAACATATTAACCGAACCGTATTGGGGCTACGCCTACGCATCTAAGATTGTGGTAAAAAAACATTAGGGTAAAATTACTTGCCAATCTGAGTTAAACAGAGTAACAGAATTTGTAATTGCTCGATTTTTCATCTTTGAGCTAGTAGTTGTTAGAATTTTATTCGTTAATTATTAGCTCATGTGTTCTAATCTTTTAGTAGACTTACAAAAGTCCGCGTACACAAAAAACTTCAAGTCAGTTTTGGCAAGTTTTTGAGAACAAAGAGAGAAATAACTTATGGGACTTTTCGATCAAATTCTTGGTGCAGTCGCTAATCCCAATCAACAGGGGAGTTTAGGTCAAATAGGAAGTATTGTCAATAGTGTCCAGCAGTTGAGCGATCGCACAGGCGCAGACCCTTCTACCATCCAATCAGTTTTGTCAATTGTGGGTGGTCAAGTGCGTTCTGCTTTACAAGATAAACAAGCCACAGATGGTAATGAAGCCACACAAAATTTAGTTAGTCAATATGCTGGTACTTCTCCCAACCCTCAAGCCGTCAATTCGTTGTTTTCTCCTCAGATACAACAGCAAGTAGCTGAAGTTGCTGCCCAACGCACTGGTTTGGATGCTGGTATCGTTCAACAATTGCTGCCTTTGGCAGTACCTTTAGTGCTAAAGTTTTTGCAATCAGGCGCCAATGCTCAAAATCCCCAAGCTGGTGGAAATCCTGTACTAAATTCCTTCTTGGATGCTGATGGTGATGGTGATGTCGATATCGCTGATGCGATCCAAATGGCTAGTCGATACATGAGACAATAACACTTTTCTCCACTCCTTTTTGATAAACCAGGCATCGGCGATTAGGTCTTGCTAGATTTTTAGCTCAGACATAGGCTGAGAACATAATAAATTTGCAAATATAAATCAGACAGTCTATGTCTAAATTTTTTGACTGTATTACTGAGGAACTGCAAGACTTTATTGCTGCCCAACACCTTTTCTTTGTTGGCTCTGCACCTTTGAGTCCTACGGGTCATGTTAACATGTCTCCTAAAGGTCAGGACTGCTTTCGCATCTTCTCTCCCAACCGAGTAGGTTATGTAGACCTCACAGGTAGTGGTAACGAAACATCAGCCCATTTGCAAGAAAATGGGCGGATAACCTTCATGTTTTGTGCCTTTCAAGAACCCGCGTGTATCTTGCGTCTTTACGGTCAAGGAACCACGATTCTACCGAGTTCTCCAGAGTGGGACTCGTTGTATTCTCTGTTTTTGCCGATACCTGGAACTCGTCAAATTATCGTCGCTGACATTGAAAAAATCCAGACTTCCTGTGGTTTTGGCGTACCACTCTATGAATATCAAGGTCAGCGCCAGACTTTAGTAAACTGGGCTAGTAAAAAAGGCGAAGAGGGAGTTCGAGAATATCAACAGCAGAAGAATCTTGTCAGCATTGACGGTTTAGCAACACCACTGAGTAAATTACCCTAACTTTGCCTGATGGATTATTTTATTCATCCATATAATATTAGAGGTAGGGGCAATTATTAGTGATTAACCCTCTTCTATCACTTTGGGGAAAGAAAAATAAATGTAGGTTGGGTTGAACAAAGTGAAACCCAACTTTTCTAAGGTCTTTGGGTGTTGGGTTTCGTTCCTCAACCCAACCTACATCTAAATTGATAAAAGTCATAAGAAATAAGGGTTTTAGATTTTTATCTACCGATAGTGATTAAAGAGGGTTAAAGTAAAGGAGTCAGCAATCGAGAGACTCTCACAGCTAACTTGAACCAAAAAGGTTTTTTATCGTACTCATTAAGATCGACAGCAACACAGACAGCTAAATCATCCTCTAACATCTTTTTCACACTTTGGACAAACCCAGGCTCAGTAACAAAACCCATAACTTCAAAATTTAGGGAAAAAGAGCGACTATCTAAGTTAACAGTTCCTACCCCAGCTATATTTTCATCAATGACTATAATTTTCTGGTGCATAAATCCATTTTTGTAACGATACAACTTGATACCAATTCTTTCCATTTCGGTGTAGTAAGAGAAGGAACATAAATAAACAAATAAGTGATCGGGTCGATTTGGTAAGAGAATTCGCACATCGACACCTCGCATTGCTGCCAGTTTTAAAGCTGACAATGTTGCCTCGTCTGGCACAAAGTATGGACTAGCAATCCAGAGATGAGTTTGAGCTTGATTAATTAGTTCGACGAAAAAAAGCTTACAAGCTGGTAGCTTATCTGCGGGGCCTGTAGGAAGAATGAATGCAGTTTGATTAATTTCTCGATTAATTTTTACCTGCCAGTTAACTTCGAGAAGTTTTCGAGTCGCCCAATACCAATCTCGCACAAAGGAGTTTTGTAGGCATTGTACAGTTGGGCCTTCAAGCATGATATGGGTGTCACGCCAGGGACTCAAACGAGGATTTTTTCCTAAATATTCGTCACCAATATTCAGTCCACCGACAAATGCTATTTCTCCATCCACCACCAGAATTTTTCGATGATTGCGAAAATTAAATTGGAGCCGATTACCCTGACCTTGGGTGGTGTTAAATGCACTTACTGTAATTCCATGCTGTTGTAGAGACTGGATATAAGAGCGAGATAGTTTCTTGGAACCAATTTCATCGTAGAGAAAGTATATGTTTATTCCTTCCTTAGCTTTAGCAATCAATGCTTCTTTAAACTCATTACCTGATTGGTCATCGTTAACAGTATAGAATTGAAACAAAATATAATTTGTCGCCGATGCAATCTTTTTCAGCATCGCTTCATAGGTTTGCTGACCATTAATCAGTAATTCGGCAGCATTGCCTGATGTGAAAGAAATTTCTGTAAAAGCTTCCGCTAAGGGTTGCAATTCAGCTAGATTATCTGGTGGTGCAACCTGAAATTTAATCAGTTCACTATAAGTCGAATGAATAAGCTTATAGTGTTGTGCATAGACTGAGCGCAGTGTTTCAGCATATCCATGAAATTTAGTTCTTCCTAAAATCCAATACAACGGAATCGCTAGCCAGGGAAAGGTAATTAGAGAAATGCTCCAGGCAATTGCCCCTTGGGAAGAACGTACATTCATCACTGCATGGGCTGCATGTGCAACTCCCACGACATGAACAACAACTGTAGCTGTGCTAAAAATAGCTAGAACACCAGCATCTACAAGCATCTTAATTTTTTTGAGTATTGGTATAAGTAAATTCTGCCAGCAATGGCTTGTGATCTGATGAACAAATTTGGTCTAGCACTTTAGCACTGGCTTTTTTCGCACTGATATCTCGATAAAAAATATGATCTAAAGGGGGTGATAAGAGGAAGCGTTTAATTTTCTCCTTCTCATCAGGTGCGAAAATTACAGGCGTTAATCCTAATTGAGTTGTTACTTGATTGAGAATAACTGCTCTTTTTCGACTCCAAGTATTGAAATCTCCTGAAAATATTAGTGGTCCCCGATGTGTAGATAACGCCCGCTCTAATTCATTTAGTTGAATTTTAAATTTATTTAAATCTACAAAATTTATCAGATGAGTATTGATTGTTAGGAGAGTTGTATTTTGTTCAGATAGCAGATACTCAGTAATTAAAGAAATTTTAGGAGTTTTAACAATCGGTTCATAATGTTTAGTAGTAATCACTTTTTTGGTAATTGGTTTGATTGTCGAGGCTGTAAAAATTCCTGAATAAGTTTGATGATGAATGTCTACAAAATTAGGAGCAAAATTCCAATTCATTTTCAGCCAGGTTGCCCATTCCTTTGCCTCTAACTTTAAAGAAAATTCTTGTAGAAAAATGAGGTTTGGTTGATAAGTTGCAATTATTTTTGAAAAATCTTCTAACCAAGCGTTATTATAGTTTTGTTTAGCAATATTCCAACTGAGAACTTTAATTGATTTACTATTAATTTCTGTTTGCAGTGAATTATTTTTATCAATTGTGAGTTCTTGTAAACGAAAAAATCTATAACCCGGAACAAATTTCGTAACCAGAGTGTTTACGTGCTCTTGAATATTAGGCATTACTAATATTAAAATGGATTTATTCTAGCTTAACGCCATTAAACAGTCGTTCAAGAATAATAGCACGTTTGTAAAGCTATAAGCTATGCTCCATAAGCACTACAGCTTTTAAAGCTATTGAACAGTGTCGGGATGAATCGGGCGATTTTCCTTGATAGACCTTACAGTTTACCAGAGTGGCTTAGGAGAGCGATCGCAATCCTAAATGATTTGTAAGAAAATTCACCCCCAGCTAACGCCGTCCTCCCAAAGCATCGGAGGGACTATAGGGAGGTCATGACTATTTAAAATTATCAATCTCTAAAAAAGAATATAGAGACGTAGCATTGCTATGTCTCTACAGGGGTTTTAGATAACGCATATTTAATTTCACCAGATGTCTAATAGGAATATCCCTTTGATTTGCATCTATAATTGAAGTTCTTCTTATTTGCTATTTCCCTAAAACTCATATTGGAGAATAATTTCTGTCTCATTTTTTGCTGCATTTATCCACTCTTGCATTGCTGAAAGTGCCAAAACTGTCTCTACATAATCTATAGAAATAGTATCTAACTGCACATCATAGGCGATAAACCGCAGGACAACTGGAGCAAAGAACGCATCGGCAATCGTGAAATTACCAAACAAAAAATTGCCACCAGTACCAAACTTTTGACGCGATTCTTGCCAGATACTAGTAATGCGGTCAATGTCTTGTTGTACGCCTGATACTAAACCTTTACCAGGATATTTACTACGGCAGTTCATCGGCATATTCTGACGCAAATTTTGAAACCCTGAGTGCATTTCCGCACTGATAGAACGGGCTAATGCTCTTGCAGCCTTATCCTCTGGCCACCATTGCAGATTCGGAAATGTTTCCGCTAGATATTCACAAATAGCGAGAGAATCCCACACTGTTTGTGTATCGTGCAATAACACAGGTACTTTTCCTGATGACGAATATTGCCGAATTTTCGATGAACAATCTGGGTTGTTATAGAGAAAAATCCGAATCTCATTGAATTCCAAACCGAATTGCTTCATCGCTAACCAAGGACGAAGTGACCAAGATGAATAATTTTTGTTGCCGATTACCAAAGTAAGTTGTGTCATATTTTTAATACCTATAAAGCTGTTCAATCCACATACATACAGATGTTGAGTAAATTTGATTTTTATAGTTTAGCTAAATTCACTTATTGAGCGCATACGAATTATGAATTAGTTAAACCAATGCCTCCTTTAGCGAATTCTTCAACGGTTTTTTGTGAGAATTCATGAGTTGCGATCGCCTGCAACATCGCCAGTGGTAAAGTCAAATGATCCGCCCCAGCTTGCAACGATGCGGCTGCTTCTTCAGGAGATTTGATACTAGCTGCCAAGATTTCCGTATCACTACCTTTGAGTACGCTAGCCATATCCCGCACTAAGGCAATACCATCACCTAACAATCGGGTAGCTCGATTTACATAAGCTATGGCAATTTTAGCTCCTGCTTCTCGTGCTACTGCTGCCTGTGCTGCACTATAAATCGCTGTCACCGAACAGGTAATCTCTGGTGATAGACTCGCCACCACTTCAAACCCTAACGGTGTTGCGGGAATCTTCAAAATTGTTTGCGAACCAATAATCTCGAAAGCTTTCCTACCTTCAGCTAGCATCCCAGCTTTATTAGATGCCATAAGTTGATAGTATAACGGGCCATTTGTCAAGGCAACCAACTTTTTGAGCGTGGTTTCTGGTGGAGTATCGCTTTGAGATAGCAACGTGGGATTTGTTGTAATACCTTTTACCCATCCCCAAAGCTTAACAACTTCAGCTTCCGATGCGATCGCTGAGTCTAGATATAGTGCCATACTTAATTCCTCACTTTTTCCTACCTGCATTTCTCCTGCTACACACTCTACATCGTCCACAAGCTCCGCACTGATATTTCTGCCAATCCCGATCAGATCAGCATTTTACCTGTTTATCAAGGAAAGCAGGAGGCAGATAGCGCAGCGTTAGCGAGTCCGCGACGCCTTGGGAGCAGGGGTTTAAGACCTCACCGTTTATACGGCGCAAAAAAAAAGGGAGGGGTCTGAATCCTCTTCCAATTGTTCCAACTGAGCCTCCTGCCTCCTGCCTCCTTCAACTATGCTTTTTTTAATACCTACCCTTGAAAGCCACTATTCATTTCCCTTTCCTTAAGAAATGCATCAAATGTAAACCTATCCGGTAGCGAAGTTTGTGCGCCTGGTTTTGTCGCTGTCAAAGCACCTGCTGCTGCACCCCAAACAACTGCTTGATGTAAGGAAAGTCCCTCAAAAAGTGCCGCCGCTAAACCACCATTGAAAGCATCGCCTGCGGCTACTGTATCAACTGCATGAACTGAAAACGCGGGTACAAAAAACTTTTCTTCAGCAGTGGCACAAAAAACACCCTTAGCACCTAGTTTGACGATCGCACATTTCACACCCCGTTGCAATAAAACCGCAGCTGCTTTGGCTGCTTGTTCCTCTCCATCCACAGGAAAACCAACCAACTGCGCTGCTTCAACTTCATTCGGTGTAATAATGTCTACCAATGGATACAATTCATCTGGTAAATTAGATTGTGCGGGTGCGGGATCAAAAATTACTTTTATGTTTGCAGGTCGTGCCAGTTGAGCAGCAGCAATCACGGCAATAATAGGAATTTCTAGTTGTAAAAGTAGTGCTGTCGCTGCTGGTAAAAAGTGGGATAATCGCTCTACATCTTCTTGATTGACGCGCCCATTTGCACCAGGAATGACGACTATTTGATTTTCACCAGTCTGACTCACGGTGATAATAGCAACTCCAGAACTAACAGTTTCATCCAAAAAAATGTTATCAGTCTGTACACCAAATGCTTGCAAATTGTTAACAAGTTCCGTACCAAAATCGTCTGCGCCGACACGCCCTACTATTTGGGTAGGAATTCCTAATTTTGCTAGTGCTACGGCTTGATTGGCTCCTTTACCTCCAGAAACTTTAAAAAATTCTTCTCCTAGTAACGTTTCTCCTGCGACTGGCAATCGGGGTGTTGTTGCTACCAAGTCTATATTGATGCTGCCGAAGACGATAATACTCATGATGCTGATTTTTATTGATAATATTACAGAATGCGATCGCAGTGATTCACACTACGCTAATACAGTACTCAGGTATCGTAGTAAGACATAGAGACATCAAATACAACCAAAAAAAATATACTTAGTTATACTTTAAGTAAATTTATCTCTTTGAGAACATTTAATCAAGAGGAGGCTATAAGGTGGTAAGGCTTCAATTAACACACATTAAAAATAAATTAAACGAAACACTGATCGGCTTAATTGACATATCAGATCATTTGAACAAACCTGAGTCAGAAAAGCAGAAAGTGTTACTCTCAAGAAGTTATGCCGCCTATAGCTTAATGAGCCTTGCATCAGTGGAACCTGAAATTGCTGCTCAAGCAATTGTCGATGGCTATAGAGATAATGGAATTGATGCTATCTACTATGATGAAAGTGAAAAAATATTTTGGATAGTTCAATCAAAATGGATTGAATCTGGCAATGGAGAACCTGATGCAGGGGAGATACATAAGTTTATCCAAGGTATCAAAGATATAATTGATTTTAAGTTTGAAAAATTTAATCCAAAAGTTAATAATAAACAATTTTTAATAGAGAAAGCCTTGGCTGATTATAGCGTAAAAGTTAAAATTGTTCTTGCTTATTCAGGTACAAAATTAGGTGATAATAATCGCCAAATAATATCAAACTTATTAGAAGAAAATAATGAAGCTAGCGAATTATTTTTTTGGGAACCATTTTCTCTATATGAAGCTCATAAAGCATTATCAGCAAGCTTGGAAGGTAAACCTGTTAACGCAGATTTAAATTTAACAAGCTGGGGACAAATAGAGGAACCTTATCAAGCAATATATGGACAAATCGATGCTCAAACTTTGGCGGAAATCTGGTTAGCAAATGGAGAAAGCTTATTTTCAAAAAACATCCGAAGTTTTGTTGGTTTGAGTGATGTAAATGATGGTATTCAAGACACTTTATTAAACGCGCCACATAACTTTTTATATTTAAATAATGGAGTTACAGTTTTATGTCATAAAATACACAAAAAACCTATGGGTGGATCAGATAAGTCAATTGGATACTTTCACTGCGAAGGAATCTCTATTGTAAATGGGGCGCAAACAGTTGGAACTATAGGTAATACTTATAAAAAAGATACTGAAAAAGTTAATCAGGCTAAAGTATTTATAAAACTAATCTCTTTAGAGAATTGCCCTCCAGATTTTTCTCTTAGAGTGACAAAAGCTACTAATACTCAAAATAAAGTTGAAAATCGTGATTTTATTTCACTAGATGTTCTGCAAGAAAAATTAAAGATAGACTTTGCTTTAGCTGGCATTAATTATTCTTACAAAAGAAATGATAAAAAATCACCAGTAGATAGTAAAAACTGTAGTTTTGAAGAAGCAATTGTAGCACTTTCATGTAGCTTAAATGAAATACGCTATACACTTATGGCGAAAGATAAAATAGGCAAGCTATGGGAAGATGTTAACAAACCTCCTTATACGGAGCTTTTTCATGAAAACATTACGGCAATAACGATTTGGCGCAAGATTCAAATAATGCGCGTGTTAGATACTAAACTAACTCAAAAACAAAATAGTAATGTTGATAAAGAGAAAGGAACTTGTATATACGGTAATAGGTTTATTCTTCACATGATATTTACTTATGTAGGGAAAAATAAATTATTTGTTTCTGATTCAGATTTTGAGAAATGTCTTGAAAATGAACTTCCTCAGTTAATAGATAATGTGATTACCAAAACATTGGAGGGTTTAAATAGTAAATATCCTCAGAAATTAGTATATCAATTTTTCAGGAATTTAGAAAATTACAAATCTCTAAAAAATTTAATTTTAGAATATCTCCCCGTTCAGTAAACACCATAATTTTGATTGCAGCTTTCTAACCAGATGCGAAAGCTGCTTCTAAAATCGACCGATTTACAGAGCAAATAACCAAAACCGCCAGTATGGTTGAAATTGCCTGTCTAGCAAGTTCAATACTTTGAGTTTGTCTGCGAGCGATGTAGAAAATATCAGTGAGTGTTGTTGTAGTCACGTATCCAACCACTTGTCCAGAATCGATCAAATTAAACAGGGCTTGAGCATCTTGCAGAAATGGCTCTCGGTCTAGCAAATAATCTAAAACGATGTTGGTATCAATCAAAACTCTCACTAAAGATACTTCTCCACCCGACGCTCTTCTAGCATGAACTCCACCTGTTCATCGGTCGGCGCTGGCTGGTCGGTCTTCAATAAACCTTTCATCTGTTTGATGATACTTGATCGTTCCGGTGGTTGGGTTGGAACATCTTGCAAGGATTCAATAATCGCACGGACGAGTTCAAGGCGATCGTTCGCTGGCAGTTGACGGGCTTGCTCTTTAAGCTCTTGCAGGGACATAGAAAACACTCCGACAAATGCTGTATCTAAATTTTAGTATGAGGGACTAACGTTTAACTAAATATAAATCCGGTGTCAGCCTTTGCAAAACTTGCTTCAACACCATTACCGTCCAATCTATATCAGCTTCGGTAGTATCACGCCCCAATGAGATGCGAATTCCGCCCAAAGCGGCTTTTTCGGAATAACCCATTGCTAACAATATCGGGCTTGGGCTAAGTTTACCACTGTGACAAGCAGCACCAGCACTGATACCAATGCCAGCAAGGTTTAGCTGTCGCACCAAGGTTTTACCGCTAAGTTTTTCGCCGTCGGCGTTTTCTAAGCACATACTGATATGGTGAGGTAAACGATCGCAAGCATCCCCTGTAGGGATTAAACCAGGAATCTCAGCTAATTGGGCAAAGGCGCGATCGCGTAACTGAATCAACCGTGGTGTTTCTGTAGCCAATTCTTGCGCTGCTAACTCTGCTGCTACACCAAACCCGGCAATTACAGGTACAGCTTGCGTACCAGAACGCAGTCCCATTTCTTGCCCACCACCACCCAGTAAAGGCATCAAATCCACACTAGGACGCACATACAGCGCCCCTGCACCTTGGGGGCCATATATTTTATGACTGGAAAGGCTAAGTAAGTCTACTGAGAGTTGTTGCACATCTATGGGTAAGCGTCCCGCAACTTGTACCGCATCTGTATGGAACAAAGCCCCATGCGATCGCACAATTTTACCCAGTTCTGCGATCGGTTGCACAGTCCCAACTTCACTTTGACCGTAAATCACGGAAACTAAGGCTGTGTTATGTCGCAACGCCGCCTTTAAATCTAAGGGATTGACTCTGCCTTTAATATCTACAGACAAGCGCGTAACTTCCCAACCCCACATTTCTAGCAACCGTACTGTTTCAGAAATTGCGGAATGCTCAACGCTGGAGATAATTAGATGTTGAGGAACAGCATACAACCGAACCACACCTATAATTGCTAGATTATCTGCCTCAGTGCCGCCAGAAGTAAAAATTATTGATGCTGGATCGACAGCGTTAATTAAACCAGCAACTTGAACTCTGGCTTGTTCCACAACCGTTGCTGCCCGTTGTCCCCACTCGTGTAAGCTGGAAGGATTGCCCCACTGTTGAGTGAGAATTGTTTGCATAACTGCGATCGCTTCTTTTCGAGTCGGAGTAGTGGCGCTGTAATCTAGATAAATTTGCATATAACCGATAATAGTGAGAACACACGTTGGTGATAGACTGCGGATTTGTCAGCATATACAGTTTTAGTGGACAAATCCTGAAAAAAATATCTGTAATTTTACATCTAGCAGTGGCTTTTTCCCTTTACTTGGAAACTTATTTCTCTACTTAATTCAGAACACAAAATTTTGGGAATGATAAATATATCCACTTTCAATCCACTTTTAACAGATATACAGTGCAACATATCTCTAGACAAAGATATTTTTTATCTATCTTTTTACTGATATTCTCTCTCGCTGGTTGTCAACGAGTCCAGTCTTATAATCAGCGTCCAGCACCCTTACCACAAGACCCATTAGTTCAAGTTTATTTTAACCATTCTGAGTCTTCAGAGTACCAAGAAGCTTACCGTCAGCAAACTCGCCTTGGGGATGATTTAGAAAAACAGATTGTCGATGCTATTACGCAAGCTAAATCTACAGTAGATGTGGCGGTGCAAGAACTACGTTTACCCAGAGTTGCCCAAGCATTGGTTGATAGACAAAAAGCTGGGGTAAAAGTCAGAATCATTTTAGAAAATACTTATAGCCGACCTTGGAGTAGCTTAACATCTGCTGAAGTAGGTAAGTTAGATAAAAGAGAACAGGAACGTTACAACGAATTTCGCAAATTTATCGATATTAACCAAGATAATCAACTCAGTCCAGGAGAAATCAATCAAAGAGATGCTTTGATGATTTTGCACAATGCCAAAATTCCCTGGCTAGACGATCGAGCAGATGGTTCAGCAGGTAGCAGCTTGATGCATCATAAATTTGTGATTGTGGACAATCGTCTTGTAATTATCACTTCAGCTAATTTTACATTAAGTGATACTTCTGGTGATTTTACAAATTCCGGCAGTTTAGGCAATGCCAATAATTTATTGCAGATTGACAGCCCAGAATTAGCATCTTTTTTTACAGAAGAGTTTAACATATTATGGGGAGATGGGCCAGGAGGTCAACCAGATAGTCGATTTGGTTTAAAAAAACCGCTGCGTTTACCTAAACAAATAACTTTAGGTAATACCAAAATTACTGTACAATTTTCGCCTACTTCTCCAACTCAACCTTGGAATAACAGTAGTAATGGTTTAATTAGTAAAACTTTGGATTCAGCAAACAAGTCTATTGATATGGCATTATTTGTTTTTTCTGAACAGCGTATTGCCAATATTTTAGAAAAACGCCATCAACAAAGTGTGCAAATTCGCGCTTTAATTGAACCACAATTCGCCTATCGTCCTTATAGCGAAGCCTTAGATATGATGGGGGTTGCTCTTAGTAACAAATGTAAATATGAAATTGACAATCATCCTTGGTCAAATCCAATTACTACCGTAGGTGTACCTGTGTTACCCAAAGGCGATTTATTGCATCACAAATTTAGTGTTATTGATAGCCAAACTGTAATCACAGGTTCTCATAATTGGTCAGATGCTGCCAATAATGGTAACGACGAGACACTTGTGGTGATTGAAAATCCGATAGTTGCTGCCCATTATGTGCGAGAATTTGCTCGTCTTTATGCCAAAATGAAACCAGGCTTACCACCAGCAATTCAAGAAAAAATTAAATTAGAACAAACACGGTGTGCTCAAACAAAAACTTCTTCATCAACTGAGTTACAAGCAGTTCAAAAAATAACTAATAAACACCGCAAGTTTAAAAGAATTAGCAACTCTTCCTGGCGTAGCTAAAAAATTAACACAGCGAATAATTATTAGTCGTCAACAGCAAAAATTTATATCTTTATAATCTGACGGGGCGACGAAATAGGTTAAAAAGCTTATGAGATAAAGAATGCAGCAATTTATGGTAGAAAAAGATCGATCTATTTTGTGTCAATAAAACCTATCTATTGATAATGTTACCTAAATTTTACCAAACACATCTCAAAAGTCAACTGAGCCTTGCCGAATATCTCTTACTGCAAATTTTGATTAATGTACTGCAATCGATTAAAAAAGTCAGTTTAGAAGCTGTGGCCAATGCTTTAGCAATTCCAATTTAATTTGAAAGTAGAAGAAAGTATCATTAATAGAGAATACTTCTCAACGAGTTCTTTGACCAAGTTGATATATAGCGAATTGCAATTGAATGAAGTACACCCCTCCCCTTGACAACATTTAGGAAAATACGGAAATTTAGGCGATCGCATATATCTGAAAGCGGATTTTTTTTATCAGAATCGGGATTAGCCTTTGCGCCGACGATAGTCTCTAGGGGTTACGCTAAATTTGCGCTTAAACAGGTAGCCAAAATGACTTGTGCTTTCATACCCCACTTGAGCAGCAATTTCTGCAATCGTTAAATTAGTACCGATAAGTAACTGTTGTGCTTGTTCTAGCCGTAGAGATTGCACATATCCACACACCGTAGTGCCAAAAATTTCTCGAAATCCCCGCTTGAGCTTAAAGTCATTGAGTCCGATTTGTCTGGCTAGATTTAGTAGAGAAGGTGGATGCTGAAGCCTTTGATTGAGAATCGCTTTAGCATGATGTAAACGTTCAATTTCATCGGGACGAAAAAATAGCGATCGCTCCAATAAAAGATTATTTTCTCCCCACTGAGCAATCTGAAGCGTCAGTAGTTCCAACACCTTTGCTTCTAAATACATTTGTCTGAGTGTTTCTCGGAACGGACACTGTAATATTTGCCTAAGCACTAACCACATTGCAGGTGTGATGGCTCCTAATGGCTGATGGAAACGCTCCTTTGTCGGATTTTCGCTCA
Source organism: Nostoc sp. (assembly GCF_036917415.1). Taxonomy (GTDB): domain Bacteria; phylum Cyanobacteriota; class Cyanobacteriia; order Cyanobacteriales; family Nostocaceae; genus Nostoc. The sequence goes on from NZ_JBALDJ010000024.1 coordinate 48,526, forward strand.
ACTGCAACAGCAGAGTTGGTAATTCTTTAAAGCAACCCTGGAAACTAGAAAGTAAATCAGGATACCAGTAAATACTGATGCACTGCTTGCATTGGTTCGCAGTAAAATGCTCAAACTCCCGAATATCAGGCAAATAAAATAAGTAGTTATAGCCTGCAACTTCTTCATAATCGTCGCTGACTCCAGGCACATTTGGCGTAGTGGTTCTCATACCACCAGACAGATAAAATTTAGATGTCAGAAAAGGCGAATCATCGTGTTCGCCTTCAACAATTACTGTTTCAGAAAAATCGCTTTCTTGAATTACTAGCTCAAGGCGATGGCGCAGCATAGTCCAGTGACTGCTAACTTGACCAAACGAGGTAGAAAATTTTACTTTTCCTTGATAGTGATTAAGCTGCACATTGTCACATAATTCATTAAAGTTTGTCTCGGTCAAACGAATAGTCATGATAATACTCTCAACAAGCAATTGAGAATAGTATCTATTAGGAGGCGAAGCGATGTCCAGGACAAGCCCTTTGGGTTCGGGAGTTCGCAATCGACGGGAACCGCCAAGACTGCGACTCCCTCACCGCTAAGAGCGTCTACGCAACTGAAAATATTGTGTAGTGGTTAAGAGCGCAAAAAAATATGTTCCGGGCTTTGAAGAAAGAACATCCGCATAGAATGTTTTCCCAGTCCCCAGTACCTAGTACAACATGGCGTAAATAAACCACCCATTCCAAATCAATGAAACGCTTATGCTGTATTTATTTTTAATCTTTAATTTTTAATTTTTAATTCCGCCTTGCGGTACTAGTCCCAAAGCGGCGTACCTAGAGCCGCTAAGATAAAAGTATAGCTGGGGACTCACTTTTAGGCGACCAGTTGAGAAAAATTTGCCCTAGTACTAAGTAGTTAATTGCATCTAGCAATACAGATTACTGAATGCGTAAGCAAGACCGTCCACAGCTATCGCCCCTTTGAGGTGGGCAGGACGCATTTCAGGAAAAAACTTTGCGATCTACTAAAATTCAAATCAAATCCGCTGTCATTACTAAATCTGTAATTCTGCAACGGCAAGTTGACCTAGAAAATGTCAAAATTAAATGAGTTTTGCACTAGGCGTGTTTGGGTTAATGCAACTTCTTGTAGAGAAGAGAAGCTCTCTTGTCACCAAACGCCATTTGATTAGCGCAGATTTGAGATAACTAAGTTGGAATTTATGGGTAAGCAACGTGTTCTTTCTGGAGTTCAACCAACCGGCAATTACCATCTAGGTAACTACTTGGGAGCAATTCGCAACTGGGTAGAAGGTCAGAGCGAATACGAAAATTATCTTTTTGTAGCTGATTTACACGCGATTACAGTGCCACACGACCCAAAACAGTTGACAGCTGATACCTACACTCTTGCTGCTCTTTATTTAGCTTGTGGTCTTGATTTAAATCACTCTACTATCTTTGTACAATCTCACGTTTCAGCGCACAGTGAACTCACCTGGTTGCTCAACTGCATTACACCTTTAAACTGGCTGCAAGATATGATCCAGTTTAAGGAAAAGGCTGTCAAACAGGGAGAAAATGTGAGTGCAGGCTTGTTGGATTACCCTGTGCTGATGGCATCTGATATTTTGCTTTACCAAGCGGATAAAGTGCCAGTGGGTGAAGACCAAAAGCAACACTTGGAATTGACACGGGATATTGCAGCTCGGTTAAATCACCAATTTGGTAAACCAGAACAGCCAGTTTTGAAGTTACCGGACCCTTTGATTCGCAAGGAAGGGGCAAGGGTGATGAGTTTGGCGGACGGTACACGCAAAATGTCGAAGTCCGATCCTTCTGAGTTAAGCCGGATCAGTTTGCTAGATTCACCGGAACAGATTCAATACAAGATTAAGCGTTGTAAAACCGATCCGATTCGTGGGCTGACTTTTGACGATCCAGCGCGTCCAGAGTGTAATAATTTGTTAACATTGTATACATTGCTTTCTGGAAAGAAAAAGGAAGATGTCGCAGTTGAGTGTCAGGATATGGGTTGGGGACAATTCAAGCCATTGTTAATAGACACAATAATTGAGTCCCTGAAACCAATTCAAGAAAAATATCAGGCAGCAACAGGCGATAAAGGTTATTTGGAGTCTGTGTTACGGGATGGAGGGGAAAAAGCTAGAGCGATCGCAAATCAAACCTTATCACAAGTCAAAACTGCTTTAGGCTACTCTCTTCCTCTATAAGTTTTCACCTTTAGGTGTGATTTGTTATACCATTTAAGAAATTGAAAACCTTAATGTCATGCATCACACCCACAGCCCCACAGCTTTTAATGACTTTCGTAGAGCTGTACAAGCAGGAGAATTTCTAGTTACGGCCGAAGTAGCACCGCCGAAAGGGGGAGATCCAGCGCACATGATTCAAATGGCGGCGACTCTTAAGGGGAGAGTTCATGCCGTCAATGTTACTGATGGTAGCCGCGCCGTGTTACGGATGTCTTCGTTAATCGCATCGGTGATTTTGTCACAGAATGGTATAGAGCCGATTTGTCAAATTGCTTGCCGCGATCGCAATCGTATCGGTTTACAAGCTGACTTGATGGGCGCTCATGCTTTAGGCATAAATAACATTTTAGCTTTGACTGGCGACCCAGTAAAAGCAGGCGATCATGCAGACGCTAAAGCAGTGTTTGACTTGGAAGCTGTGCGACTGCTGCAACTGATTCGGAAGATGAATCAAGGCGTTGATTGCAACGAAAAACCCTTGACTGATGGAGCGTTAGATTTATTTGTTGGTGCAGCAGTAGATCCGCAATGTAAAAGTTGGTCGGGTTTGCAAAGTCGATTTGAACGCAAAATTGAAGCTGGAGCGCAGTTTTTTCAAAGCCAGTTGATTACCGATTTTGAGCGGCTAGAAAAGTTTATGGACACAATCGCCGCTGGTTATAAAAAACCAATTTTGGCAGGAATATTTCTGTTGAAATCAGCCAAAAATGCCCAGTTTATTAATAGATGTGTTCCTGGTGTAAATATTCCCCAACATATTATTGATAGATTGGCAAAAGCCAAAGATCCTTTTGAGGAAGGGATGAAAATTGCCGCCGAGCAAGTGCAGATAGCGCAGCAATTGTGTCAAGGGGTTCACATGATGGCGGTGAAGCGTGAAGATGCGATCGCACCAATTTTAGATTTGGCTGGGGTTGCTCCAGTTAATCAGTTGGTATCCAAATAAAGGAGAGAATGAATCTTTTATTAAAGCAGATGGAACCATCTGCTTTTTTTATACTGAAACAGATGCGTCTACCCTATTTTTGATAGACTTTCAATATCCAATGTTCGCTTGACTAAATCTAGGTGCAAACTGACAAAATATTTTATAGCTTATTTCAAGCTTTTCCTAGCATATTTTTTGCCATAATTGGCGACACAACTGCCAATGTCAACGCATATCAATTTGTTTCAGTCGAGGTAAAAGAAACTGCTTTTAGGATTGATGGGGTATTCATCCCCACAAGTTAAACTACAAACCAACCACTTTACTTTGTTGAAGTTCAGTTTCAATTAGACTCAAATTTTTATAGACGCTTCTTTGCCGAAATCTTCCTTTACTTGCGTCAAAACCAATCAGTCAATTTTTGGCGTGCTGTTGTCATCTATCCGCAACGAAGTTTAGATCCAAACGATCGGCTACCATATCAGTTGCTGCTAGACAGTTCACAAGTGCAACGCATTTATCTAGATGAATTAGATTCGATAGAGAACTCACTTCAAGTTGCGATCGTTAAATTAATTATCGAAAGAGAAGAGACAGCCGTTGACAAAGGTAGAGAATTGATTTTACAAGCAAGGCAACAACTGGCAGATGAATTTACCACTAAGCAAATTGTAGAATTGATAGAGACTATTCTGTTGTACAAATTTACCCAGTTAAGCCGAGAGGAGTTAGCAGAAATGTTGGGTATAGACGACGAATTCAAAAAAACACGGATGTATCAATCAATCAAGGAAGACGGCTTAGAAGAAGGTCGCCAGGAAGGTCGCCAGGAAGGTCGCCAGGAAGGTCGCCAGGAAGGTCGCCAGGAAGGTCGCCAGGAAGGTCGCCAGGAAGCTAAGTTAGAAGCTATTCCTCGATTGTTGGCATTGGGATTGAGTGTAGAGCAAGTGGCGGTGGCTCTCGATTTAACGGTGGCGCAAGTACAACAAGTAGTCCAGAATCAGTCTATCTGATAGTGAGCGGTGCTTGCGTCTAATTTAATCAGCAAGTGCGACGCCATAAGAGCCGGTCGTAGACATCGCCTCTTTTTGTTTTAGCTAAACCAGAAGCGATGTCTACGACGGGCTTACGCCTACGAACTTAAAACCTGGGTTACATCTTACCGTGTTGTAGCACTTGTTGTAGATGTTGGCGAATCTCTTGTGCGTGTTCAATATCAGATTGCCGCAATTTTTGGAACAACTCTACACAAGGTTGAGAACCTACTTGTTCTGCATCTTTGATGTAGGTATCGTAAGCTTTAACAGCTTCAGCCTTGTTGTGCAAAACGGTGACAAAATCATACTCCAAGTCGCTAATCGCTGTTTGAGATTGTCCGTTACCTGTATTTGTAGCCATTGCTTGAACCTCTTTTAGGATTTCTAATTAAAGTTATACTCACCCTTAGAGAGCGATTCATCTTCCAAAAAGAGTATATTTCAATACGTCGTAAGTACCTTGCAAAAATAATTTCCTGATACAGCTTCACACAAAAGAGTGGGGAGTGGGGAAAAAGTATTTCCCCACTCCCCAGTACAGATGCGATTAATCGCGTCTCTCCCACTCCCCATTTTCATAACAATTTATCCAAGCGGTTGATTCTCATCACATTGACGTGAATACTGTAATTCCAACTCGTTTTGCTGTTCCCTACCTCCTCTATAGACAATCGGACAAAACTTAGTGTTAGCGCTCATACAATCCATGTGTGGCGTTTTAGCACATACCACGAGTAGTCCACCTAGAACAAACAACAAACCACAAATTGCAAGCGTATTAACCCAAGAAATTTCCAGGGCTCCTTGAACTACTACCTCTCGCAGTAGAGATACAATTGTTACCTCAACTGCCACTCCCACAGAGATACTATGTTCTTGCAAGTAGACCATTAACAGTCGAAATAACTCGACTAAAATCAACACAAATAGTATTTTTGCAGTCACATGTTTATAATCCAGTTGCTGCATAATAGCGATAAATAACCCCCACAATTGCATTAGCATGACAGCAAATAAACCCAAACACAAGACAATCACAATTAAGTCTTGGAAGGCTTCCATGTTGCGAACAATTGAGTGCCGATCGAGCCAGCGATCGCTAAATAAAAATCGACTTTTCTGGCGCTTTTGCATGTACATTTTTCCAATCAGGACAAGTTCAGACAACACCAGCGAGTCAACCCAATAGTTTTATGTTATGCAATATTAAGTTTTTCTGCCTCAGCGAGGTTGGTAATTTAAATTTTGTGCTTGTTGCAACAATTGCTCGGCGTTTTTCGCCCACTGAGGATTTTTTTGAGCATTGTATAAATCTCTAGCAAATTGCAATACTTGTACTGCATCGCCATATTGCTGTAACTGGATAAAAACTAACCCAGCACCATAATAAGCATTGGGATAGTTAGAGTTAGCTTCGGCTGATTTTCTAAAAGCTTCTAATGCTTCCTGTAATTTACTTTGTTGAAAAAAAATTGAGCCGAGATTGTAGTAAGCTTCTGGATACTTGGGATTAATTTTTAATGCCTGATAAAATGCACTTCTGGCTTGATCGAGTTTACCTCGTTGGAGATAACACATCCCTATATGGTAAGGAGGTTCTGGTGCATTTTTGCTATATTCTACAGCTTTTTTAAAAGAGGCGATCGCTTTCTCACAATCTCCTTGCTGCTCTCGTACTAACCCCAAGTTATAGTGGGCAAATCCAAGTTTAGGATCGAGTTCTAGCGATCGTTGTAAATAATCGTTAGCTAACTTGAAATTATTGCCTTCTAATAACGCTCCGCCTAAATTAGCAAAAGCTGGAGCAAATTTCGGATCGGCTTGCGTCGCTCGATAAAATGCATCCGCAGAGGGTTGTAATTGCCCCGTTTGTCGAAGTGCTAGCCCCAAATTATAGTGTGCTGGTGCTAATGTTGGATCTAATTTAGCTGCTTGTTTAAAGGCGGCGATCGCATCTTGTACCTTTCCCGCCTGAATTGCTTGTAAGCCTTGGTTTAACCAGTCTACAGCAGTTTTAGCATTAGATTGTGCCAACTTGGAGACCACAGAAGGAGATAGAGCAAGAGAGGGAGAGGAAATACTCATAACCAGCAAAGTCAAACTTACTAACCCTGCTATGCGATATTTAAAGAATGATAATCTCATTGATTTTCTGACTCGCAACACTTTCAGTTAAATTTACTTCATAAAAAGTTTTTTACAAAAGTTTTTGATTCGGGATAAAAATTTGTGATACTTAACTTTTCTTAAGTTAAATCTTACGACAGGCTACAATTTTTTTAACTTTGGATTAAAGGGAGGATAATAACGAATTAAAGAAGGGGTAATTTTGACTCCAGAGAACCATTTTTTTATCCCTTGATATATACAGAATCATGCGGTTATGAATGAATTACCGCAAGGGAGGTTTTTATGAACGAAAAAGTAAAATCGGGTTCGCGGAACGTTGCAATTGTCGGGCCTTATTTAAGTGGAAAAACCACTTTACTAGAAAGCTTGTTATTTGTCACAGGGGCAATTTCCCGCAAAGGCAATATTAAGGACAGCAATACAGTCGGAGATAGCGCTGCTGAGTCGCGCGATCGCCAGATGAGTGTAGAAGTCAGCGCCGCTAGCACTGAGTATAACGGCATTCGCTTCACTTTTATTGACTGTCCGGGAAGTGTAGAATTTGCCCAAGAAACGTACAATGCTTTAATCGGAGTCGATGCAGCAATTGTAGTTTGCGAACCCATCCGCGAACGAGTCCTCACCCTTGCCCCTCTATTTAAATTCCTGGACGATTGGGAAATTCCCCACCTCGTCTTCGTCAACAAAATGGATCGGGCAAATATTCACGTCCTAGAAACGTTACACGCCCTGAAAGCAGTATCTAGCCGTCCCTTGGTAGCGCATCAATATCCCATCATGAACGGGGAACAACTTACTGGCTTTATTGATATGGTGAGCGAACAGGCATATCAATATCATCCAGGCGCGCCTGCTGACCCCATTCCCTTCCCCGAAAGTTTAAAAGAAGAAGAACATACAGCACGGGCAGAAATGCTCGAAGCCTTAGCAAATTTTGACGATCATTTACTCGAAGAACTTTTAGAAGACATCGAACCATCCCAAGAAGAAATCCTTAAAGATTTAAAAATGGAATTAGGGGCAGATTTGGTAGTGCCCGTTTTCTTTGGTGTGGCAGAACAAGATTATGGTGTTAGACCTCTATTAGAAGCCTTGTTACGAGAAGCCCCCGAACCAGAAACCACAGCAGAACGTCGTTTAAAAAACTTAAAAGGTGATACAGCTTTAGCGCAGGTATTAAAAACTTACTACACTCCCCAAGGTGGCAAACTTTCTCTCGTGCGTGTTTGGCGGGGCAAATTAACTGATGGCATTGTCCTCAATGGCATTCGCACTGGTGGAATTTACCGCCTCATGGGACAACAACAGCAGTCAGTTAACCAAGTTAGTGCTGGTGAAATTGTCGCATTAAGCCGTTTAGAAGGAATCAAGACAGGCGATACAATCTCTATAGAACAGCAGTCGGCAATCAAATTACCCAAAGCTGTAGAGTTGGAACCAGTGTATGCTCTCGCCATTACACCAGAAAAGCGCAACGATGAAGTTAAACTCAGCAGTGCCATCACCAAGTTATTAGAAGAAGACTGCTCACTTGCTTGGGAACAACACGGCGATACCCACGAAGTTATCTTGTGGGGTCAAGGCGAGATTCATTTACAAGTCGCCTTAGACAGACTGCGCCGTAAATATAACTTGCCGATGACAACCCACTTGCCGCAAGTGCCTTACAAAGAAACCATCCGTAAAATGGTGGCTTCAGTTCATGGGCGCTATAAACATCAAAGCGGTGGTCACGGACAGTTTGGTGATGTTTTTCTCGAAATCAAGCCCCTACCACGCGGTACAGGTTTTAACTTTAATGAAACTATTGTCGGTGGCGTGGTTCCGAAACAGTACATTCCCGGCGTGGAAATGGGCGTGCGGGAATTTCTGACACATGGGCCTTTGGGCTTCCCAATAGTGGATTTGGCGGTAACTCTGACTAATGGTTCGTATCATAACGTTGATAGTTCCGAACAAGCCTTTAAGCAAGCTGCTCGATTGGCAATGCAAACGGGGATAACTCAAGCAGAACCTACCCTGTTAGAACCAATTTTGCGGGTGGAGGTGACAACACCGAGCGAATTTACCTCCAAAGTGCTGCAACTATTGAGTGGTAGGCGGGGGCAAATTTTAGGCTATGAGGGAAAAAATGATTGGCAAGGCTGGGATAATGTCTCTGCATACTTGCCACAAGCAGAGATGCAGAATTTTATTGTAGAGCTGCGATCGCTCACCCTTGGCGTTGGTTCCTTCCACTGGGAATATGACCATCTCCAGGAAGTGCCAGAAAAACTTGCTGAACGTGTGATTCACAGCAACGGTAATGGTGCTAACGGCAACGGCAAGTAATCTTGGATTAATGTAAAGTTGCGTAGGCATCGCTCGAAGACTCAGATTCCCAACTTATTAAAGAAGTCGGGAATCTTTTTCAATCTATAAAAGGATTCGTAAACCGCACACCCTCAACCGTCGCACCTGATGCGAAGTCTTCAGTATAAACTTCTTCAATTTGGTTGAGTCGCGCCGTTGCCCAAATTTGCGCGTCCCAAAACCCGAAGTGATGGGTTTCCACGCCGCGAATTGCTTCTAAGGAAATGAGCCGTGTAATATCAACTACATGGCAAGCAGCTAAATAGTTACGCATTCGCACCAGCGCCTCAGCAGGAGTTAAAAGCAATCGCCGAGTCCGAGTTGTCGCCATAAAAAACTCTCCCAACACCTGGGTACTAATTACCGCCTTCCCAGAACGAATCAATTGGTCAGTAATTGCGATCGCGCGTTCCTGCTTTGTAGTATCCAGTGGATCGTAGATGTAAACGAGAATATTGGTATCTAGTAAAATCCTACCGTTCATAGAGGTCTTCACGCTGCCAGTCCCGACCTCCAAGTTGAGCAGGTCGAGTTTTGATTTGATCAATAAATTCTTTTTCTGCTTCCCACATTGCAAGATTGGTTTGGGGTACAGTTATTTCACCAAGATGAAGGTCAATAGCTTGGCGAATAATCTCTGCTTCACTTACACCCGCTTGTTGGGCGATTGCTTTTAGCAGATGTTCTTGACGCGGTTCAATATAAATCTGCTTACGAATTTTGCTCGACACAATTTAAATTGTACATGATGTATACATTACATTATACATTGTTTTATAGTGAGATTGCGATCGCTCACCCTCGGCGTTGGTTCCTTCCACTGGGAATACGACCATCTCCAGGAAGTGCCGGAAAAACTTGCTGAACGTGTCATTCACAGCAATGGCAATGGTGGTAACGGCAACGGCAAGTAATTTTGGATTTTAGATTTTGGATTAATCTAAAATAAACACTAGCCCGGAACTTAAAGTTTCGGGCTAATAACTAAAGTCCAATTTAAATAGAGGTCTTCACGCTGCCAATCCCGACCTCCAAGTTGAGCAGGTCGAGTTTTGATTTGGTCAAGTTGGCATTAAATAATATTTATATTATAAATGATTTATGTTTAGTTATTTAATTTTATAACTTTAGTTATGCAAAATAGCAACTTTTATCAAGAATTAAGCTATGGGTTATTTATCTTTATTATTTTAGCAGATGGTGGATTGTTTTTGTATTTTATTATTCGTAAATCCATCATACTTTCAGAACATACTTCATCTAAATTAGTATTTATAACCCAACCTAAGTTATCGCAGAGTATAGGGATAATTATCGTTGGAATTACATTAATTTTCTTATTAGCTACTTTGATGCTTACACCCATTACTAAACTAAACTGTAGCCGTTCATTCCAAAATGCATCGTTTTTTAATCAAGACAAATATACATTACAGTGCGAATTACGGGAAATTGGCTTGTTCGATAATCAAGTTAGAACAAAAGTATTTTCGGAACTTAACTCAGTTAAAATTGAAGCTATTGATAATGAAAATAGCCATCGAGAAATCACTAAAACTTATCAATTATTCCTATCTACTGATTTAGGCAATATTCCTTTTAAAAATTTAAGCTACTATACAAAAAACTATAAACTTGACAAATTGTACTCAATAGCTGAGTCCATAAAATATTTTATAACAAATCCTTCAGAAAAGACTTTATCAGTTTTACAGAATGACAGTGATGGAGTCCATGCAGGTTTTAAGATTACAATGTTCTTTGGTTTATTAGCGTTATTAATCATAGCATTGGGAAAAGTTACAGATTGTAAATTTGAGAAAGAAACTAATACTATGACGATAAGCCGACATCAATGGTTCGGTAAATTAGGAAAGGAAGTTATTCAGCATTCATTAAATGAGATTAAAGATGTAAAACTAGAACACATAGAAGGAGAAGAAGGTGGCTGGCTTTATCGAGTTACTTTTGTATTAAACTCAGACGAAATAATACCTTTAACTCAGGTTTATAGTTCTGTTTATCAAGAGAAGCAACAATTAGTTGATTGTATTAAAACTTTTCTTCAAGATAAATCAGGCAATGGTAAGTAATGGTTACACTTCAATTACGACAATTAAGTGTTCCGCCGGGACATAGAATAATACTCCACGATGTTAGCTGGCAAGAATTTGAGGCAGTTTTAGAAGAACTTGGCGACCATCGAGCCACTCGATTGGCTTACAGCCAGGGAACTTTGGAGATGAGAATGCCATTACCAAAGCATGAGAAAGCCAAAGTCATCATTGGGGATTTGGTGAGAATTCTGTTGGAAGAGTTAGAGATTGACTGTGAAACATTTGGCTCAACCACTTTCAAACGTGAAGATATGGCTTTTGGTGTAGAGCCTGATGACTCTTTCTACATTCAAAATCATGCTCAAATGATTGGTAAAGAGCGAATAGACTTGAGGATTGACCCGCCACCTGACCTTGCAATTGAAGTTGATGTGACTTCCAAAACTCAACTTGATGCTTATGAAGCATTGCGAGTTCCTGAACTCTGGCGATATGAAAATGGCAAGCTACAAATTAATATTCTTCAGGATGGCAAATACATTGAGTCTGAAATTAGTTCTACTTTTTCCAACTTGCCTATTGTTGAAGCAATTCCCCAGTTTGTCGAACAGAGCCGAACTCTAGGTAGAAGTCCAACGCTTAGAACATTTCGTCAATGGGTAAGAAAGCAAATCAACCCAACTTAATGTAACCTTTGCTCTTTTAACAACAAATAAGCGTTGTAATACTGAATATTATTTTTATCTGTAACAGAAGACTCTACGATAAAAAAAGGAGCCTAAGTTAGGCTCCTTAATAAAAAACTGGTAATAGAATTGTGACTACTTAACAGTCACCTTACCGCCAGCTTCTTCGATGCGCTTCTTAGCATCTTCAGCAGCATCCTTAGCAATACCTTCTTTAACTGCCTTGGGCGCAGCTTCCACCAAGTCTTTAGCTTCTTTGAGACCCAAACCGGTCAATTCCCGGACAATCTTCAGTACAGCAATCTTCTTATCAGCTGGGACTGATTCGAGAATCACTTCAAACTCGGTTTGCTCAACAACTTCCTCAGCAGGAGCAGCACCACCACCACCAGGCATCATCATCATGCCGCCAACAGGTGCAGCAGCACTTACACCAAAAGCTTCTTCAATTTGCTTGACTAACTCAGAAGCTTCGATTAAAGACAGGTTTTTTAGTTGGTCTAAAATTTGATCGGTTGCAGCAGACATTGATATAACTCCTGTAATTTTGATTATTTATTTGTCATCGGTCATTGGTCTTTAACTATAGACTTTTGACTGATGAAACACGAAGTCTGATTATTCAGCAGCAGTTTCAGTGCTGCTATCAGCTTCAGTAGCGGTTTCGGCACTGCTATCTTGTACAGCAGCAGTTTCGGTACTACCACCACTTTGCTCTTGGTCGGCCACAGCCTGCAAAGCACGAGCCAGCGAACCAGGAACTTCGTTGATACCCACAGCAATCTTGGTAGCCAAGGCGTTGATAGCCCCAGCGATTTGGGCGATGAGTTGTTCCTTAGATGGCAAGTCTCCTAGTACCTTGACATCAGGTTCTTTGAGTAGGCGACCTTCCAGTACACCACCGCGAAGTTCTGTTTTCTTGGTGACTTTCTGGAATTCTTGGTATGCCTTAATTGCCGATGAAAAATCTTCTTTTACCAGCAAAAAGGCGGAAGCACCGTTGAGTAATTCCGATAGAGGTTGCCATTTTTCATCGTCTTTAATGGCAATGCCCATCAGGGTGTTTTTAGTCACTTTACAAACAGTGCCACTGGGACGCAACCGCCGCCGTAAGTCTGTGATTTCCGAAACTGTTAGCCCCTGATAGTCAATTACCAGTGCCAGAGTTGACTCACTCAAAGTTTCTTTGAGGTCAGCGACTATTTCTTTTTTATTTTCTACTGTTCTACCCATTCCAATCTCACCTCCTTAAAACAATCGGGGAAGTGCCCTAGTTGTGTGTTTTTTATTAATCTGAACCCAAACAATAAACCCCAGCTAACTTAGCCGGGGTTGAGTAGTAAGACTCGTGATGCCATAGATATCACACCTTTACGGGTGGTAATTCTGACAATTAGAGTTTTAACCTCGGCAGGATATTAAGTTATTAGCACCTGCTGTCTCCGGCTTTGCCTATTTAATTTTGTCATTTGTCTCTTGTCATTTGTCCTTTGCCTTTACAAATGACTAATGACTAAAAATTAACTTGCTTGGCTCAGTTTCAAATCTCGTAGGACACTGATATCAAGTTTAATTGATGGTCCCATTGTGGCTGACACATAAAATGTGCGCCAATAACGACCTTTAGCTCCTGAAGGACGGTTACGGTCAATCGTTTCCTGCAATGCCTTTAGGTTAACTAACAAATCTTCGGGCGAGAAGGTTGTCTTACCAAACATAACATGGACAATACCAGTTCGATCGGCTCGGAATTCTAATTTACCTGCTTTGAATTCTGCGATCGCACCTGCTAAGTCAAATGTTACGGTTCCACCCTTGGGCGATGGCATCAAACCACGCGGTCCAAGCAACTTACCCAGCTTTGCCACCTGTGGCATGACATCGGGTGTGGCAATCAGCTTGTCAAAATCCATTCTACCTTTCTGGATTTCGTCAATCAGTTCTTCTGACCCAACTAAATCAGCACCAGCACTGCTGGCTTCGTTTACCTTTTCGCCTCTGGCTATCACCGCTACCCGAACGATTTGTCCTGTACCTTTGGGCAGTGCTACCGTTGTCCGCAACTGTTGGTCTGTATACTTGGGGTCAATTCCCAATCGGATATGCGCTTCCGCAGCTTCAGTAAATTTAGCTGTTGCTGTATCTTTGAGAAGGGCTAAAGCCTCTAGGGGATGATAGTCCTTGTCTTCTACTTTTGCTTGCAGACCCTGCAAACGACGTGATATTTTTGGCATTTGTTCTCCTGGGGTAAATTCCGAAGCCTCGCCTCTCCCCCGATAATTTTTGGTTACTTGTCCTTTGTCCTTTGTCTTTTATCCTTTGTCATTTGTCTTTTGTCATTTGTTTAAAGTTACTAAGCATCAACTAATGACCAATGACCAATGACTAATCTTTGACTGTTATACCCATATTCTTAGCCGTTCCTGCCACAATCTTCATTGCCGCGTCTATATCGTTGGCGTTGAGATCGGGGAGTTTGGTTTGGGCTATTTCTTGCAATTGTGCTTTGGTAATTGACCCAACCTTCTTTTTGTTGGGTTCATTCGAGCCTTTTTCAACTTTCGCCGCCTTCCGAATCAGCACTGATGCGGGTGGCGTCTTGAGTACGAATGTAAAACTCCGGTCTTCAAAAACCGAAATTTCTACAGGTATCACCATTCCAGCTTGGTCTGCTGTTTTGGCGTTGTACTCTTTACAAAACATCATGATGTTGACACCATGTTGACCCAAGGCGGGACCAACTGGCGGTGCTGGGTTGGCTTTTCCAGCATTCAGGGCCAGTTTAATGACCGCCACTACTTTCTTCGCCATTTGTATTTAACTCTGTTTCTCTACCTGATTAAATTCCAATTCTACTGGTGTATCCCTGCCGAAAATTGAGAGCAAGGCTTTAAGTTTACTCCGCTCTGGAGAGACTTCAATTACCTCGCCTTCAAAGTCTTTAAATGGACCAGAAAGCACCATTATCTTATCACCAGTAGCCATGTCAATTTTGACAACAGCTTCTTGTTCGTTGGTTTGTTTGAATATGCGTTCAACTTCTGAAGAACTCAGTGGTATGGGGTTGACATGACCGCGACCCTTGCTGCTACCACGTTTTTGTTCGGAACCGACAAAGTTAATTACATGAGAGGTGTTGCGTACCACCTGCCAAGTATCATCATCCATCATCATCCGTACCAGCACATAGCCAGGGAAAACTTTTTCTTCTGTATGCTGGCGACTGCCATCTTTGCGGATTTTCACCGCTGGCGTCTGCGGAATTTCTACCTGGATAATTTTGTCAGCCACATCAAAAGTTTGAATGCGTTGCTCTAAGTTAGTCTTTACACGCTTTTCACAACCTGAAGCTACTTGTACTGCATACCAGCGTGCTTCTTTTGACGCTGCTTCTGCTGCTTCTGTTGCTTCTGCTGTTTCTTCTGACTGCAACATTGAGTTGCGTGGTTCATCTGTTGCAAAACTCATTAGAACACCTGTTTTGCTGCCCAATGAAACAATCCATCGACCAAGTATATCAAAGATGCGGAGAGTGCCACCATTAACAACACAGCGGCGGATTCGCTCACTATCTGTTTTCGACTGGGCCAAACTACTTTTTCAAGTTCTTCTTTGGTTCCCTGTATGAAGTTGCCAAAGCTAAACCCATTTGCGGTTTCTGGCAATTCTGCTTCACTTTTTTTGGCCACGACCGTTTATCCCCCGTTTCTTATACTAGATCCTGTTTAATTGTCATCTAGGTTTGCAGTTTCGACTCTATTTTACTTACTGTCAGCAAAACAACTACAAATACAATAAGTTTACCCGAAATTATTAGCGCTAACTGCTATATTAGCAGCTGCGTAATTATTTCGGGCTTTGTTTTTTTTGCTTTTGAGCGCGCCCTGGAGGACTTGAACCCCCGACATCAGGTTTTGGAGACCTGCGTTCTACCAACTGAACTAAGAGCGCACAAGCTGTTTTTGATTCAGTGATTGCGCTGAACTAAATTTCAGTTTAACGCAATATGCGATTTACATCATACCTTAGTTTTGCCCTTGAAAACAAGTTAGCGGCAGATGCCGCTTACAGAAAAGAGATTTCTCCGATATTTTTGCAAGACTAATTACAAAGGGCGGTCAAACCGTTGCTTGATTCGGGTTGCCTTACCTACGCGATCGCGAAGATAATATAATTTAGCACGACGTACTTTACCGCGACGTAACACCTTAATGCTGTCAATCCGGGGAGAATGCAACAGAAATACCCGCTCAACGCCCACGCCTTGAAAAACCTTACGAACTGTAATAGTTTCGTTGATGCCGCCATTGCGCTTGGCAATCACAACTCCCTCGTAGGGTTGCACGCGGTATTTTTCGCCTTCTTTGATTTTCACTCCCACTTTTACAGTGTCGCCCACATAAATGTCGGGCAGATTCGATTTTATCTGTTCCGCTTCAATGGAGCGGATAATCTCTTGAGCGTTCATAGTCTTTCTGTCTGCTTAAAAAAAACTCACGATCATCAATGATAAATCGATAATCCTATTTCAGTCTACTTGTTAGGATTGATAATTGTACTGATACAACAGCCTGCATATCGAAGCTATATTGCAAAATGCCGTACTACAAAGGAAAAATTTATGAAATTTAGCATCGTCATCAGTACCTATAATCGCTTGAATTTGCTGCAAAGAGCAATTGATTCGGCTCGTAACCAAACAATCGAGTGCGAGGTGGTTGTAGCTGACGATTGTTCTTCTGATGACACCCAAACCTATCTCAAAAACTTAGGGGACAAGATTGTTTACCATCGTAACGAAGTAAACCTTGGTCATGCAGCAACGGTAAATGCTGGAGTTGCCAAAGCTAGCGGCGACTGGATTAAGTTCTTAGATGATGATGACTATTTAGCGCCTAACTGCATAGAAGAGATGGCAAAGGCGATCGCACTTCGTCCTGAAGCTGTAATCTGCTCTTGTGTGGCGGCTCAGGTGGATGGCAATGAAGTTGAACTATCTCGCACCCCCCAAGTTGGCCCCGGTTTAGCTTTTTATATCCCACAAGCCGATATTCACTACGGGATGCTTTTAGAGCTTGTACCTTTTGGCACACCTGTACAAGTAGCTTGTCGACGTGATGCTTTCCTGCAAAGTGGTGGTTGGGACTCCACACTCGATGCTAACTGTGATGACATCGATTCTTGGATTCGGATTGCTCAGTTTGGCGATGCTATTTTCTTCAACCAGTGTCTTGCTTACCGCACTATCTGGCCGGGTGCATATAATCAAAAGTTTTCTTTGTCTCGGCGGTTGGCAACAAATATTTTGATGAAGGAGAAAATTTACGCCTTGGTAAATGAGCAACATCGCTCAAAGATTCCTGTCTTTCAGGATATAAAAAATTACCTAAGACTCCATTGGATTTTAGTCGCACTGAAGCAAAAAAATCTCAAGAGTTTTCTTTCAATGATAGATCCATCTATACTTTCTCCTCGGTCTTGGAAGTTTTTGCTAACTGCTATTTCATCACGCCGCTCTCAGGGAAACAATTCTCAGATTCGTAAACTTGTATTGATTGAGTTGTATTATGATGTCTGGCAAAATGCCCAGAATAAAAGCGCCAGTCTTCAGAACTTAGAATTAAATTCTGAGCGACTGGTGGACTTGCCCATGAGCGCCCAGTCGAACTGTGAGCGCTAGACGAGGACGTTACTACCAACTACTAGATTTGTCGCAGTGAAATTATTCAAAGTTGCCACGATGTCATCATGATAATAAGCCCCAGTGTAATTGACTTGTATCGAAGTACCCGATTGCACAAACTTTAGGTGGCCATATTAAGTAGGTGGGCGTAAATAATTATCGTTAGGATAAGGCAGGGAGCAGGGGGCAGGGGGAAAAAGGGTTTGAGCCTTATTTACTTTTCTTCACACAGTTCGGTTTTATTCTGCCCACTTACTTATACCAATTCTGTATAAAGAAAATTATTCTTGCAGACGAGCAATTACACAGTGCATAACTTTAATTTCATTAACAATTCGATCCAGTTCTGTCGAGAGCAGAGTTTGTTCTTGAACGGCTTGTAATGTGGGAGTTAAAGTGTTGGAATTGGTGGCAATCTCTGATAACCGAGCAGTATGTAGCTGTTGGATTTGGTTGTGAATTGCTTCGAGATAGCTATCTAGCGCTGGTAATAGTTGAGGTGGCTGTCCCTGTCCAAGGGCATCTGCTAAGTTTTCCAAAACTTGGACAATGGTATCGGCAAGTCGCTTGAGTTCAGTAAATTGGTACTCGCCGCTAAATTCCCGCAGATGTTCTGCCAAAGTTGTTACCGAACTGAAAAAGCCACGAATGTATGCCATCAGCGTCATTACAGGTTCGATTTCTCCGTGAATATGACGAGGTTCGCTGAACAATCGTTGAGCTGCGGCGTTAGCGTTGACGTTTTCTAGCGCTGCTTGGTGGCGTAGCGTGTTGATAGAATCAGCAAATGCATTATGTTCTGGATGGAGGTAGTTCGCAATCACCTGTTGAAAGTAAGCAAGATTAGCTCGAATTGTCTTTTCCAGTTGTGCAGGAAGTTGCTGTCGTTCCCAACTAGGGAAAAGCAAATAGCTGCCAAGCAGTGCTAAGACGCCCCCAGCCAAACTATCGAAGATCCGCAATACTCCAACCTTCCAGCCACCTGCACTAATAATGTTGAGTAGCAATATGATGGCGGGAGTGAGCAGTATGATGAATATGCTGTAGCTTAACGATCGCACCGACATCGCAACAAACACCAGCAGCAGGAAACAAACTGCACTCGCTAATGAATTCTTAACTAGTAAAATCAGAGCAATACCGATAATTCCACCTAAAATAGTGCCAACGACTCTTTGGACTGTTGTCTGTGACGTTCCCCCAAAGTTGGGTTTAAGTGCAACTAAAGCTGTTAGCGTTATCCAGTAGCCTCTAGGTAGTTGGAATAGCGAGGCAAGTAATTCCGCAAGCGTTGTTATTAGTGCCAGACGCAACGCATGACGAAAGAGAACTGAATCAAAAGTAAAATTATTTCGCAGTGTATCAATAATTGTAGAACGCTCTGGTTGGGCTGGGGGGGAAATATCTCGCTGGGCAATGCTGTTACGCAGTTTTCCTTGGCTTAAATCTGTAACAATCTCTGCATCAGTATGAATTTGCTCTGCCAGCTTTGTCAGACTGGCTGTAATCTTCCCAAGGTTAACTAGATCGGAATAGTCATCTGTCTGAGCATTGATGGTTTGATTGAGGACTTGAGAGCGCAGAACTTGCCTTTGGTGTTCTAGTGCTTCAATACTTCGATCCAGATCCCCTAAGTGAGGTGAGCTTTTTCCTTTAGCGATCGCTTCTGATAACATTTGCAGAGCAATTGCCAACTGTTCTATCACTTGTTGAATTTCTTTCTGTAACCGAGAAAATAGTTGATGTTCGGATGCGATCGCTAACAGTTCGTTCAGTGCTACAACAGAATTGACAATTTGATTTACATCCTCGATTAATACAAGTAACTGATTTCCTCGTAGGTTAGCTCCTCTTTGCCTAGTCCAGATAGTTGTCCAGACGCTACGGGCAGATGTCAAGTTCTGAATAATCGTATCCTGAGCTTGCAAAAATTGCTGTTCCCACTCCTGACGATCCTTTGGATTTAATGCTCTGTGGCCTGCCAAGTCCACAAAATTGCTTAATGAGAGATAACAGTTAGCAACTATCTGCATTGCAGGTACATAAGGACGCAGTACCCACAGTCCTAATGACAGGACAGTTGTCCATGTTCCACCAGCTAGACATAGCCCACAGTGTTGAATAAGAGTAGGCAAATTAGAAAATGAAGCGAATCTAGCCAGCGCAATCACAAACATAATCGAAGTAATCAAGCTGACAGATGCAGCCACGTTGCCATAGAGATTTGCTAAACCTGTGATAAATATTACCAAGAATGTAGTTGGGACAGCTAACCAGAGATGACTGCTAACCAGACTTGCGATTAAGAACATCACAGTTACCCCAATCGTAGCTGCGCTCATAGCAATCGCTCGCTGACGGTAGGCTCCGTCAACATTTACCATCCCAACGAACCAAGCTGCCATAGTGGCGATCGCACTTTCAGCAGCATGACCTGTAATGATTCCAATTCCAATTGGAACACCCAGTATAAAAAGGCTACGCAATCCAGAGGAAAGGGCGGGTTTACCTGGCTGGAGTTGAAACTGCTGTAACAACCAACCCAGAGGACGTTTATCTGTAAATGACATTATGAGACTGACGATTATAACAAAGCGCGATCGCTTCTTAAAGCATTTTAGCCATTCTTGAAATAACTATTTTTTTTAAGTCCGCGTAGGCGGACTTTTTTGTATAAGTAGGTAGGCAGAATAAAATCAAACTATGTTAACAAAAATGAACGAGGCTAAAACCCTCTTTTCTCCTGCCTTCTGCCTTCTGCCTCCTGCCTTATCCCAACGACAAATATTTACGCCCACCTACTTAGTCCCTAAATTTATTCGGATATAATTGCACATATAAGCTCAATGCCTATTCCTCTTGTTTTTAACGGTTGTAGCGCTAGTAACTTCCAACTCATCATATTTATTGATTTTATAGATGATGGTTGAAAGTAACCAACTTAATACAAAAATTGCAATGATTAAGTAACCAATTGTACCAAAGTTATCACCTAGTTTACTAATGAAATCCCAAAACGGACTTTTCAGTTGTAACTGATCGCCAATAATATTCAAAGCTTCAATTCCGCCAATGACCACGGCAACTAGTACAGAAACAAAGGTGATGGTCATATTGTAGTAGAGCTTGCGGATTGGTTTGACGTAAGCCCAGCCATAAGCACCAAGCATTAAAATACCATCAGTGGTATCAACTAGGGACATACCTGCGGTGAACAAAGCTGGAAATAATAGGATCGACCAGATAGGCAAACCTTTGGCTGCTTGATTTGCAGAAATCCCCAGCAGTGCTACCTCTGTCGCTGTGTCGAAGCCTAAACCAAAAACGAAACCTAAAGGAAACATTTTCCAGCTACTATCTATCAACCCAAACAAAGGACGGAAGATGCGACCGAGTAGCCCGCGTTGGTTCAAAAATTCATCTAAGGATTGCTCATCATAGATTCCTCCTCGCTTGACAGTTTGGAAGGTCTTATAAACATCCCATAGCACCACCATATTGATCGCTGCAATTGCTAGTAAGAAAAGTGCAGAAACGCTAGTGCCAATCAGTCCTCCAACCTTTTCAAAACTGGGAAAGTTGTTCTGGATGGTTGTAGTGGTTAAAGCGATCGCAACAGAGGCCGCAATTACAACAGTGGAATGACCTAGAGAAAAGAAGAACCCAACAGAAACAGGTCGTTTGTTCTCCTGCATCAATTTACGGGTAACATTGTCAATCGCGGCGATGTGATCGGCATCTACAGCATGACGTAGACCAAAGCTATAAGCTAATACGGCAGTGCCAAGCAGAAGGGGATAGCTGTGAAATGCAATGAGGGCAACTACCCAGACCAAAATATTTACGCTAATCAAGAACGCATAGATGTTGATAACTTTACGTCTAACGTTTCTGGAACTATCGTTGAAAACACGCGAAAATCTGGCTAGCATTTATCAGTTTTTATAAAGGTATATTTCGACAAGGTGAAAAACGAATGAGACTCTCTATAAGCCGTACAAGCATATTGAGCCAGCCTATACCCGCATTTCTCACAAGCTTGAGGGAAAAGAACTTGTATAAGAACTCCTTTCTAAATCCCCTGCTCAAGAGCACAAGCGCAGGCTTTGAGAGATGTGGTGAGAAATCCGAACTATAGAGGTTTAATTCATCAAAATTACTTACATTGACATTGACGTAAGGTTAAGTAAAACCTATCTAAATGACAAAGATATTGCAAAGTTATGTCAAAAGTGTGACTAGTAGGTCATACTTCATATGAGCAGCATTAGCAGGCTGAAATCTTTTTGAAGAAGAATTCAGAAATCAGAATTCAGGAGCGGAGCCGGAGACGCTTTGCGGCTTGGCGTCAGAATCAAGACGCTCTCTACGAGACGCTAGCGCGAACGTGGACTCGAAGAGGCAACGCTTACAGTCGGGGATTCAGACCGGCGCCGGTCTTGTTGACCACCAAATCGTAGATTTGGAGGGGGTTTTAAACCCGTTTATTCATCCACTATGAAGTTCAGAATTCAATTCTGAATTCTGGCGACTGACGCATATATTCTGTTTGATAAATAAGACTAAAGAAGCTTCTCAATATATTTTGAGTTATTATCAAAAATGGTTAGTATAGCAATCCTAAATGAGATTATGAAAATTTTTGTTATGGTCGTCCTTAGTCATTTGTCCTCTCTTACAAAGTTATGACCGCCGTCAGCCGACGCTCAGACTTTGCGCTTTGTCATTTGTGATTACAAAGGACATGGCTATCCCAGAACTCGAACAACAACTCCTTCAGCTTTCCGCCAACGATAAACTGTATATTATCCAATTCCTTGCTCAAAGCCTGACCACACACAACACCCACCCAGACCAACTCACCAAACTTTCAGAATTCCTCCGTCAATTCCCCCTAGCTGAACTTACCCGGATATAAAATCACTCAAAGACTACTGTTCTATTACCATAGACTAATACACGATTTTGTAAGTGCGATCGCACGGCTCTTGCTAATACAACTCTCTCCAAATCTTTACCTTTTCTCACCAAATCATCAACTTCATCACGGTGGGTAACTCGCACTACATCTTGTTCAATAATTGGGCCTGCATCTAAATCAGCAGTGGCATAATGTGCTGTTGCACCAATAATTTTCACACCTCGTTCAAAAGCTCGGTGATAAGGGTTTGCTCCGATAAAAGCTGGTAAAAATGAGTGATGAATATTAATAATTTGCGGAAATTGACTAATAAAATCTGCACTAACAATCTGCATATATTTCGCCAATACAACTAAATCTATTTTGTACTGACGTAGTAATTCTAGTTGTTGGGCTTCTTGTTCTGATTTATTATCTTTATTGATGGGAATGTGCTGAAATTCGATATTAAATTGCTCTGCCACTACCTTTAAATTAGAATGATTACTAATAATTAAAGGAATTTCAGCAATAAATTCTTTGGCGCGTTGTCGCCAAATTAAATCAAATAGACAATGGTCTTGCCGACTTACCCAAATAGCAATTCGTGGTACTGTATCAGAAAAACGTATTTCCCACTTAGCGCCTAAAGGTTGTGCGATCGCATTAAATGCAGGGGCAATAAATTCTCGCGGTAAATTAAACCCATCTAATTGCCATTCAATGCGGGTAAGGAATAACCCAGCAGCAAAATCTGTATGCTGATCTGCATGGATAATATTACCACCGTTAGAATAGATGAAATTGGCAAATTTTGCTACCAATCCTCTTCGATCGGGGCAGTAAATCAGCAATGTTGCTGTCGGATTTGTCATAATAATATCGCCAGATTTGGAATTAATTATTTGCTGTTTGTCGGAGTCGGATTGGGAATGGTGAGCGGAGGAAGTTTCTGACTATTATCTACAGGTTGTTTCCACTCTGATAATTCCCGATTTACAGCATTTGCAAAATCTGTAGATACCAACAGCACATTTATATTACCATCGGGTTTTACAGCAGGGTCAGCTTGAGCATACAATAAACGACCGTTAAAGTTAGATTTACCTAAAATCAACTGATGGCTTTGTCGGTTTTTCAGGGTGATATTAATAGTTGCTTGGGGTGGATCTAAGGCAAATTCTCCAAGCTGTTTTGCGGGAGTTGATAAAGTGCGCTCGCTATTACCTTTGACTAATAAATCCATTAAATAAGAAACAATAGCGTCATTTGCTGGGCCCGATATTGGAGATTTGATTAACCACTTGGGCTTACTAGAAGATTCAGGGTTACGTTCCAGATTCAGGGTGAGTTTTTTTGTATTGACTGTTAAAGACTGCACATCATCTTCTCCAAAAGAGAAAATTTTCTGCTTTTGCTCCTTGATTTCTTCTTGCACAGTTGCACCCCGAATTTCATGGAAGTAAACAAAACCACCTAAACCCAGCGCTAGCAGTATCAAAATTAAAGTTGTTCGCGGCAATTTCATTTTTTAGTCATTTGTCATTTGTCATTTGTCATTTGTCATTCGGTCTGAGAGGTTGTTTGAAAAGTATTTCACTGTAATTTTAGGCACTTTTAGATCCCCCCTAACCCCCCTTAAAAAGGTGGGAACCGGAATCAAAGTCCCCCTTTATAAGGGGGATTTAGGGGGATCTAGAACTTTTTATACCAACAATACGACTTTTCAAACAGCCTCTGAGGGAAAATTCATAACTCTAACGTCGTTTCCACCAAATAATAACTGCGATCGCAAACCCAATTAAGGGTAAAAGCAATAGAGATAACAATATTAAAAGATTACCTTGTGTGGTTGTCAGGGTTATCCGGCGGTTTTTCGGTTCTTTGGGGCGAATCGAAAGGGGTTGTTGATCCTGTTGACTCAGCCAAGTAACTGAGTTGAGGAATACATCTCCATTTAATTGCTGTTGAAACAAACCATCAGTGGCGAAATCGGAATTTCCTAAAACTACTAACCGTGACTCGGTGGCTGTTTGAGATGAGGCAGCAGGGGAGGCAGGGGGAGTGGGGGAAGCCTTACTTTGAGTGGTTGGTGATGGTAGGGGTAACGCTTGCGAAGTCTTGGGGGAAGGGGAAGCAGTAGGGCTAACCTTGCTTTGAGTGGTTGGTGATGGTAGGGGTAACGCTTGCGGAGTCTTGGGGGAAGGGGAAGGAGTAGGGCTAGTCTTGCTTTGAGTGCTTGGCGATGGTAGGGGTGAAGGTGTAGGTGCAGCTTGGAGAGTGGAAGCAGATTTGGGTGTTTGTTTTCTTGTTAAGGCAACGCCCAAGGTTAAAGGGCCTTTGAGGTCTTTATCTGCATTAAACTCTAATTTTTCGCTTTGGAGGTCGCTTTCTGCCCAACTGTTGGGGTAGGGTTTAGTTCGTAACAGTGGCGTAGCCTGAACACCAGGCACAGAGGTAATTTCCAGTGGTCGGGCAATCGGATAAAAAGAATTGCCGTTACCGAAATCTTTGGTAATTGGATGTTGTCCGTATTCTGTTACTAAGGGCGTGGCAGGGCCAAGTCCTATGACACTTTCGCCAGAAACATCTACTGCTAAACGATTATCCAGACGAACACCCCACTCTTGTAGCAAGCTGTTAAGTTTGGGATCGGTGTTAGGATCGATCATCAGCAGTAAGTTACCGCCGCGATTAAGATACTCTTGCAAAGCTTTGACTTCACCCTCAAACAGCCCTCGCTTGGGGCCAGCTACTATCACTACAGCCGCATCTTGAGGAACTTTGGAAGTTTCTCCTAAATTCAACGGTGATGTTGTGAAATTTTTGTCGCCTAATCCCTGAACTGCTTGTGATATTGCATCTTTACCAGGCGAAAGTTGGCGTTCGCCATGACCTTGCAGTAAGTAAACTTTGGCTGTAGTTGAATTTGTTAGTTGTTGCAGGCGACTAGTTAATCTGATTTCTGACAAGCGCTCATTTTCATTTATTGTTTGTACTAATTGCCGTTTATCGCCAGATTCTAAATAAACTTCTCCATAATCTTTAACGCCAAACTTTTCTGCAAGTCCTGGTCTAGCTTGGGGGTCAATATACTCATATTTAAATTTTGAGCTTTGGCGCTGATAATTTTCTAGTAGTTCTCGGTCTTGGGGATTTTGGTTAATATCAAACACCCACAGCTTAACTGGCTGTGGTAAAACCCTTACTAATTCCCGTGACTGCGGTGCAAGGGTAAACAATTGAGCCTCTGTTAAGTCTGCTCGTAAGTGGTAGCGAGTCCCCAAAAAGTTAATCAATCCTAAAATTGCTAATACTGCTAAAGTCGCTACTAGGGCATTAGTCCCAGCTTGGGTAGACCGACGATTCCACCAGTTACTCTGATAGCTTTGCCATATTATCCCCAACCCACTGATAACAATTCCGGCAATTAGAAATACTAATGGAATTAATCCCCACTGTTCAGAGACTAACCCAACTGTTAAGCCGACAGTAATTAGGAACGGGCCCAACCAAAACAGATATTTCCACAATTTCTTTTTTGCAACTATTTTCATGTTTGTCATTTGTCATTTGTCATTGGTCATTTGTCATTGGTCATTGGTCTAAAAATAGTGACAAGTAAAAATATATGGACGAAAATTGAGTAACTAAAAATAAGATAACCAATACAACTAAATAAATGGCGACAAAGCGTTTCCAAGAATTACAGGTTTATCAATTATCAGAAGAATTAGCAGATGACATTTGGAAAATTGTTGAAGGATGGAGTTTTTTTGCAAAAGATACGATTGGTAAACAGATTGTTCGTTCGGCAGATAGTATTGGTGCCAATATAGCAGAAGGTGTAGGAAGAGGTAGTTTTCAAGAAAATAGACGTTTTATAAGGATAGCGAGAGGTTCTTTAAATGAAACTCAACATTGGTTAAGACGGGCTTATACTCGTAACCTTTTAACTAGCGAACAGATAAATGCAATCAAAACAATCATTAACGAACTAGCACCAAAATTAAACTCCTACCTAAACTCAATTGGCAATATACCAGATGACAAATGACAAATGACGAATGACAAATGACCAATGACTATTGCCTTTGAAAGCGCAGTGCATCAATTGATTGAGCTGTAAGAAAGATTCCCAAAAAAATGTAACTGGCGAATAAAATCAAGGCGCTGGTATCAAAAATGCCTTGAATTAAGGTGTTGTAATGTTTCAGCAACGATAGATAACCTAAAGCTTCGCCCACGGGGCCAGGGACAATTTTGGCGATTAAATCAATCAATAACAATAATAAGATTACTGCAAAGGTAAGAACGGCTGATAGAATTGTGCTGTCTGTTAATGAGGAAATAAACATTCCTACAGATAAAATTGCCGCTGCTAGTAAGATTAATCCAATATGACCGAGCAAGGGAATTGAGGGTGTCATTGGTGGATTTGAGCCGCTGATGGCGATCGCTTCCAACACTAGCATGGGTACAACCATCGTGGTAAAAAATGTTAACACGCCTAATAACTTACCTAAAGCTACCGCCCAATTGGTGATTGGTGAGGTGGCTAAAAGTTCTAAAGTGCCTCGCTTACGTTCTTCGGCATAGAGTCCCATCGACAGTATGGGCAGAATAAACAACAATAGCCATCCCATGCGATCTAAAAATGCCCGGATAAATTCGTAGGGGACATCTATCGGTGGTACTGGCACTCCGAGTTGTTGCCCTTGTGCATCTATTGCCGCGACTCCTACCAAAATGCCATCTGGGCCTAGCAAAATCATCACGAAGAATAATCCCGCAATCAACCAAAATATGCCTGCGATCGCATAAGCCAAAGGTGATACAAAATAACTCTGTAACTCTCGGCGATAAATGGCAATAATATTACTCAGCACTACACCCATTTACGCTGCCTCTCCTTCGTTGTCTGCTGCTAAGTCTACCTCAGTATCGAAATTTTTCTCTTCTGTGGTCAGTTGCAAGAACACGTCTTCTAAGGTGGCGTTAACTCGCTTCAGTTCATGTAAACCAAATCCTGTACGCACTAATGTTGTGACAATATCTTTTCCTGGTTCTTTTCCCGGCTGCGATATCACCCGCAAGTAAGCGCGATTTGCCTGGGGTTGATGACCTCCGGTTGTCAGAATTGATTCTACTAAACTCACACCCGCGACTTTTTGCAATACCTGTTTTGCTAGAGCAGCTTCTCCTTCTATTTCTAATTCATACCCTGAGCCACCTGTCAACTGAGTCATTAAGTTTTCTGGTGTATTAGTTGCCACGACTTTACCGCGATTGATGATGGCGACGCGGCTACAAGTCATGCTCACTTCTGGCAGAATGTGCGTGGAAAGAATAATTGTGTGAGTCCCAGCGAGGCTTTTAATTAAATTCCGTACCTCAATTATTTGTCGGGGATCGAGTCCGACGGTGGGTTCATCGAGAATGATTGCTGGGGGATCGTGGACGATCGCTTGAGCAATTCCTACTCTTTGGCGGTATCCTTTAGAGAGTTTGCGAATAATCACCCGCCGCTTATCTTCTAAATTGCAGCGTTCAATAGCAGCTGTTACCTTGTTGGGGCGATCGCCTGCTGAAACTCCTTTAATTCGGGCGACAAAATCCAAAAATCCCTCCACCGTCATGTCTGGATATAACGGCGGTGTTTCCGGTAAATAACCAATCCGTTGGCGCACAGCCAGGGAATTTTCATGGACATCATAACCAGCAATCTTGGCATTTCCATTGGTTGCCGGTAAATAACCAGCCAGAATCCGCATGGTTGTGGTTTTACCAGCGCCATTGGGGCCCAACAACCCTAAAATCTCCCCAGGCTCGACGCTAAAGGTGACATCAGTAATCGCTTGGGTGGAACCGTATATTTTACTTAGATGCTCAACTTCGATCATCGGTATAGTGGCGATCGCAATTTATAAGATACCCAACAATCTTAGATCGCAATATTGGGTATGGGGGACTGGCACTAAGATTAGCCGACAACGGGTAAAGTTCCTGAAAAATCTCTTTGTATAGCAGCCGCCAGGCTGGTTAGGACGCTGTACCAAGAACATCTTCCATAGCACTGCGAAGACAGTCAAATTGAATTAACTGTTTACGAATTC
>NZ_JBALDJ010000025.1:0-313863 GCF_036917415.1 Nostoc sp.
GAGTAGCCTGAACGGTCATCTGGATTGATGCCGTTGATGGCAAAGCCATTTGTACCGTTGAGGCTGGAGAGGTTAAATTGGTCACCAAAACTTTTCTTGCTGCCAAACACCACGTAGCTTTGCCCTGAGGAGTCGCCGTTGGGGTCGGCATATTCTGCCCCGATAATCAGGTCGTCAAGACCGTCACCGTTGATGTCTCCGGCACTGCCAACAGAGTAGCCTGAACGGTCATCTGGATTGATGCCGTTGATGGCAAAGCCATTTGTACCGTTGAGGCTGGAGAGGTTAAATTGGTCACCAAAACTTTTTTTGCTGCCAAACACCACGTAGCTCTGCCCTGAGGGGTCACCGTCGCCATTGGGGTTGGCACTATCTGCCCCGATAATCAGGTCGTCAATACCATCGCCGTTGATGTCTCCGGCACTGCTAACAGAGATGCCTAAGGAGTCATCTGGATTGATGCCGTTGATGGCAAAGCCCGACGTGCCGTTGAGGGTGGAGAGGTCGAATTGGGCACCAAAACTTTTCTTGCTGCCAAACACCACGTAGCTTTGCCCTGATCTGATGTCGTTGGGGTCGGCAAAGGGTGCCCCGATAATCAGGTCGTCAATGCCGTCGCCGTTGATGTCTCCCGCACTGCTAACAGAGTTGCCTAAGGAGTCATATATATTGATGCCATTGATGGTGAAACCATTAGTGCCGTTGACAGTGGAGAGGTCGAATTGGGTAGCAAAACTTTTCTTGCTGCCAAACACCACGTAGCTTTGCCCTGAGGTGATGCCGTTGGGGGAGGCACTACCTGCCCCGATAATCAGGTCGTCTAAACCGTCGCCGTTGATGTCTCCGGCACTGCTAACAGAGTTGCTTGATAAATCATCTGGATTGATGCCGTTGATGGCAAAGCCCGACGTGCCGTTGAGGGTGGAGAGGTAGAATTGGGCACCAAAACTTTCCTTGCTGCCAAACACCACGTAGCTTTGCCCTGAGGAGTCGCCGTTGGGGTCGGCACCGTCTGCCCCGATAATCAGGTCGTCTAGACCGTCGCCGTTGATGTCTCCGGCACTGCTAACAGAGTTGCCTGAACGGTCATCTGGATTGATGCCGTTGATGGCAAAGCCATTTGTGCCGTTAAGGTTAGATAAGTTGAAAACTGAATTTACCATGAGTGCGTCCTTTTATTTCTACAACTAAAAATTGAAACAATTGAAAAAGTCACAATGACTGTTGAGTGTGAACGGTCTAGACGATGAAATATACAATTTTTATGTGTAACAGCTAATGAACGGGGGTTGCCACAATGGTACAAATCCGAACTCGAAGTTTGCTGTTCTCTTCTCGAAGTTTAATGTTCCGAACTCGAAGTTTGATGTTTTGAACTCGTAATTTGGTGTTCTCAACTTGAAGTTTGCAGCTTCATAGGCGATCGCTTTTTTGACTAGTAGTTTCAAAGCTTCCTCTGGTGGGAACTGATCCAGATTTAGCTGCCTCAACCCTTCGTCTATCTCCACCACCGGACGTTGTAGAACAACTTGATACAGTCCACTCTGCTAGCAGAAGCTGAGAGAAAAAACATCAACTCTCATTTGCTGTTATCTGTCTAATAACAGTGAAACAAATTTCTACATAATTGGAAATAGCTTTCTAATAAGCATGGCAATTATTAGATGGTTAACCTGGTATGTCAACCCAATGCTACGCTACAGTTAGCAAGCTTGAAAGGCTATTATGACTGCCCTGATTCTGAACCTCAGCCCCGCCATTGAACTAACAGATGAGCAGTTCTTCCAACTGTGTCAAAATAATCGAGATTTGCGACTTGAGCGCACGGCAGAGGGAGAATTAATTATCATGCCACCAACTGGATGGGAAAGCGGAAATCGAAATAGTAGACTTACACAGCGCTTAGGTAATTGGGCTGACGTTGATGGCACAGGTTTGGCTTTTGATTCTTCAACGGGTTTTAAATTCCCCAATGGTGCAAACCGTTCTCCCGATGCATCTTGGGTGAGCCGAGAGCGCTTAGAAGCCCTGAATTCAGACCCCGACAAATTTCTACCGATCGCTCCAGATTTTGCGGTAGAATTACGCTCTGCTTCAGACAGCTTAAAGACTGTGCAACAAAAAATGCAGGAGTATATTGACAACGGTGTGCGTTTAGGATGGCTGATTGATCCGCAAAACCAACAGGTAGAAATTTACCGCCCAAGGCAGGATGTTGAGGTTTTGCAATCGCCTACTAACTTATCAGGAGAGGATGTATTACCTGGGTTTGTGCTGGATTTAGCACAGATTTTGAGTTAGCGATCGCTTTTTACTCACATCTCTTCTCAAAACGCGATCGCTCAATTCCTCTCATTTCATAGTTTCAGGAAATTGCAACTATAATTTGATCAAATTTTACAAATAAAAACAAAAAATTAATATTGACTTAATATTAAAAACACTGTCTGGAATAACCCCACAACAAAACCTAAAACACCGCCTAAAGTCACAATCGCCTGTAATTCATTCTTTACAATTCCCTCAATGGCAGCTTCTAAATCAGCTGGTGAAGTTGATTTTACACGGTCAACTATCACTTCATCTATCGACAAAATTGGAATAGCCTGTGCCACAATTGCTTCTAAATCTTTTTCCAAATACTTTTCTAAAATTAGAGCCAACTCTTGACTCATGACTTCTAAAGAAGTACTGACAACGGGTGAAGTACTAAGACGATTCAGCAGCACTACAGCAATATTTTGCCAATCAACAGAATCAGTTAATCCTTGTAAAAAATCGCTGCCACTGTTTTGCAAGTAATGGCGGACACTTTCGCGGGTGGTCTTTCGGAGTTGACGCACCGTCCCCATTGGCAAGTTTTGTAATGATAAATTTTGCAGTAATTTCCGAATGCGATCGCGCATCTGCAAATCTTGAGTCAATTCCTGCAAGCGAGTATTAGCAGCCTCTTTTTCATCCAAACAAAAAGTTCGTAGCCGTGTAAGAGTATTACGTAAGCCAAACAAATTTGCTACTACCCAATAAGTCCCACTGGTTTTTTCGCGGAAGCCTTCATCGATAATTTGAATTGTGCGATCGGTCAAAAAATCAACTATCGTTTGGCGGAGAATATCCGGCGGTAAAACGACTTGCAACAACCAATCAGCAAGCCGCGTAGCTTGTTCTTCACTCAGTTGAAATTCCAGCAATATCTGATCAAAAATTTGATTGATCTGCACTTCCAAAAAATCTTCACGCCGCGCTAAAACCTTAAGCAATCGTGGCAAGGATTCTCCTAGTAAATCCCGCAAAATTCCCGCTACAATTTTGGCACTTTTCTCGTTTTTATCTGTTTTTATTTGTTCAATTGCCAACCGCAACAACCAGAGAATTGCTGATTGTACGCGTTCTGTTTGCAACAAACGCCGCGCCAGATTTTGCAATTCTTGTGGTGTCAATAGTGACCCCATGATTGTATTAGAAATGTTCTTAGCCAGACGTTCTTGATTGCGGGGGATCAATCCAGGGGTGAAGGGTACTCTTCGTCCAGCGATATAAATTGCTCGGTAAGGACGGAACAACATTTTGATGGCTATATCATTTGTGAAATAGCCAATAATTCCACCCAGCACCGGGGGAGACACATAAAGCCAAAGATGAGACCAGTCCAAGGGAAGAATTAAAAAAGTTAGGAGTAGAGACGCGATTAATCGCGTCTGTACAAGAGTTAGGAGTAGAGACGCGATTAATCACGTCTGTACGAGAGTTAGGAGTTAAGAAACGCGATTAATCGCGTCTGTACAAGAGTTAGGAGTTAGGAATGATAAATTTTAAATGAGAATTTATCACTACTCATAATTCATAACTTTTAACTAATAACTCCTAACTTACTAAGCACTAGCACTCCCATCATACCGTTCGCAATGGGGTAGTGTGTGGCAACTGCAAAACCAACTTGATGAGCTAACTCTATTTGCTCTTTACCGATGGGAAAGCGATCTAAGCTAGGACTGATGTAAGCATATTCTTCTTTTAAGCCTAAATAATTGGCAACTGGTACCACAAAACCGTCCAGATACAACTGTTGAAAGGCACGTAGTTGAGGATTACTCGGTCGATGAAAGTCTAAAATTGCGGCTTTAGCTCCCGGTTTCAAAACCCGGTATAACTCTTGCAGACTGCGGGGAATATCTTTAACATTTCTTAAACCATAGCCCATTGTTGCGGCATCAAATTGGTTGTCGTCAAAGGGTAAATTGAGGACATCAGCTTCTACCCAGCTGATAGCAGGTTGGGGGTACTGCCAATGTGAGCGTTCTTTAGCGTTTTCTAGCAGGTTTGGGGAAAAATCTACACCGTACACCTGTCCTGTTGCTCCGATACGCCGTGCCAAACGTAAAGCTAAATCACCGCTACCACAACACAAATCTAATGCAGTATCTCCTGGTTTAGCTGCACTCCATTTTACTGCCATTTCCTTCCAGATTCGATGCTGTCCCAGACTCAACCAATCGTTCAACTGGTCATAAACTGGAGCAATACGGTTAAAAATGGACTGAATTTCGTTAGTCATTGGTCAATAAGTCATTAGTCATTGGTGAGCCAGTGCGGTCTTGGGGGTTTCCCCCATGAGCAACTGGCGAACCCGAAGGGTCATTAGTCATTTGTCATTTGCCAAGGATAAAGGACAAATGACAAAGGACAAATGACAACTACACAGTGGTTTGATGGCGACTACTACTAGTAAGAGCGATCGCCACCAGTTGTGCTGATAAATTAATTAGCACCAATTCATCTTCTCGTAAAGTGCAAGGTTGTTTCCACTGTAGCGACAATACACCCAAAAGTTGATGGCGGTAGCTAATTGGGATCACTAAATGTGCTTGCACACCCGTATTTTGGTAGTGGCTTGTATCAAGTAATTTAGTGTCTTTAAGTACATTTAAGGAAACTTGCATTTGTCCTGTGGCGATCGCTTCCCTGGTTAATGGGTCTTGAGATAGCCAATTTTCTATTTTACCTGTATCGCTATAAGTTCCTTGAGTTGCAACCAGAATATTTCCATCTGTAAGTTGTAAAATACAGCCGTCTGCCCCAAAAGTTTCACTCACAGCCCTAGCAATGGGAGCAAGAGTTTCTTCTAAGCTAGAAGCGGCTTGAGTTACCTGTACCAAAACACTCAGCAGCGCCATTTGAGCATGAGCACGGCGTAATTCTTCTGTACGTTGCTTGAGCAAATCGTAGGTTTCTGCTGCTCTTTGCACCACAGCTTTCAGTTCCCCTGGGTCCCAAGGCTTGGTAATATATTTGTAAACTTGTCCGGCATTAATTGCTTCTACCAAGTCTTCTATATCAGTAAATCCAGTGAGAATTATTCTCACTGTATCGGGAAACTGAGGTACAGTCTTGCTGAGAAACTCAGTCCCTTTCATTTCTGGCATCCGTTGATCGGAGATAATTACCGCTACCTCACCTTCTGCTGCCAAAACTTGTAGAGCGTTCACCCCACTATCAGCTTTCAGAACATTAAAGTCGCGTCGAAATGTGCGATAAAGTAAATCGAGATTATCTGGCTCATCGTCAACTACCAGGATTTTCAGCTTTTTTGGTCGTTCGAGAGTCATAACTTGAGATTGGACTTTATCAATTTCGAGATTGGGTTTATCCATAAGATTTTCCTTTAAATATTCACTCTCTTGTTATATTCCATACCAAGCTTAGTTGAGAATAGCCGAAAATCGCCAAGGGTTTATACGGAGTGATTTTGCATATTTTAAAACGCTAATAGTGAGTGCTACAGAGGAAATTTGTCTGCCCAAATATCTGAATTAAAAAATGTTGCGCTTTGAAGGAGGCAGGAGGCAGGAGGCAGGAGGCTCAGTTGGAACAATTGGAAGAGGATTCAGACCCCTCCCTTTTTTTTGCGCCGTATAAACGGTGAGGTCTTAAACCCCTGCTCCCAAGGCGTCGCGGACTCGCTAACGCTGCGCTATCTGCCTCCTGCCTTCCTTGATAAAAACCAACTAAATTAGCGAAACTATGGCAGTTTTGATCGTGGATGAGGTGTAGGTCTGAGTATAGATTAGAATAATACTTGCTCATGAGGTGTTAACTAGCCTCTCAAGTTGAAGCTCGCACTCCGATTATGACCGATCTACCACCCAACACTCAGAATCCCGAAGACAATGCTAACAATGATGTAGCACAAGAGTTACTCCGAAAGCTGAGGCAAAAACAAGGCAACTGGGTGGAATGGGGAGCCGCGATCGCCTCGTTGCTAAAAACTGGTTATAACCCCCAAGAAATTTTTGAGGCGACTGGATTTGAGCCGATTCAACAAAACCAGGTGGTTGTTGGTTCTCAAGTTTACAATTCTTTGGAAAAGTTTGGAGTATCGCAAGAAACGCGATCGCACTATGCCACACGTGGCAGCGATGTTTTATACGAGCTACGTTTACTTACTCAAGAAGAACGCGCCGCCGCCGCCGAACTGATCTTTGTCCACAAACTTGATGCCGATGAGGTGAAGGAAGTGGCAAAAGCAATTAAAGAATTCTCCTATTTCCGCACTTTCCCAGAAGGGTTTTCTGCTCATCCTGGGGATGCTGTTGCTCATCAAGTTTGGAAACTGGCACGCCAAAATGCAGATTTACAACAGCGATCGCGCCTAATCGCCAAAGGTTTGCGTTTTGCTCACACACCAGGTGCAAGGCAAAAAATCGAACAGCTGCTGACTGATTTTACTACCGTTCCCCAGCGTCCAGCACCAATTTTACCCTTTCACCGTCTGGAATTTGAGGAACAGTTACCGCGTATTTTACCTGTGGTAGGCGAGTTGCCATTATCGCGGCAAGACTTGCAAGCTGTGCCCATACTGACAGAAATGGAACCATTTCGGATGATCAAGTTTTCTGGAGAGCAAGCTTGGGTGCCCTTACCAGGCTGGCAAGTGCTATTGGCGGCAGAAGATCCAGTCGTGATCTTAGCAAATAGCGATCGCTTCCCCATCCAAACCCAAAGCCAAACGGGGCCAGTCTTAGTAGTAATAGATCGTGCCCAGCGAGAATGGGATGCTTCTAGCTACTTTGTCGTTGAAAATGGTGGTGAATTAGATTTTCAGTGGTTTGAAACTGAGCCAGAAATTCCTCTACTAGGACAAATTATTATCATCGTGCGTCCTAAGAAAATTCTGGATGAAGAATTAACTAAGGATTCATGGCAGATTGACGAATAAATTCAATTTTAGACGAGCTAACTGCGTAACACTCCCACACCTTCTGGTTTGGGAGTGTTGAAGATTAAACTAACTGGAGCACAAATCTCAACTAGGACTCATATTTGATTGCGTGAAAAAAACTCAGTACACCTTTATTCCTTCTTCCCAGTCCCCAGTCCCCAGTCCCCAGTCCCCAGTCCCCAGTCTCTACGAGTAATTCAGGAATCAAATCGGATTGCTATATATATACACGCATTTGATGCAGATAGTTTACTAGAACAGTTAAAACAAGAACGGTGGAGTATTTTGTTGGTAATTTGGGATTAAGAATCACTGAAGATTGTTCATATCTGCGGTTTGGGAATTAAGTTTAATATCTATTTAAAATATATAATTTGATATGTCCGATTCTAAATTTACTACTCCTGTTGCTCAAGAATTACTTGACTCAGAATTGTCTGAGCGATCGCTAATTCCTTCTTTGCAGAAGAAGATTCTCGCAATCCGCAACAGTCTACGCCCTGGACAGCAACAAATGGCTGATTGGCAATCTGGCCCTTTGGCTATTTCAGCCGTTCCTGGTGCAGGCAAATCTACTGGGATGGCGGCGGCGGCGGCGATCGCAATTGCACGTCAATATGAGCGTTCATCCTCCCGCCGTCAGCTGGTAGTCGTTACTTTTACTCGCTCTGCTGCTGCCAATATTAAAGCGAAGATTCGCAAATTCTTACGAGATGATTTATCTTTACCTCAGACGGGCTTTTTTGTCTATACACTACATGGTCTAGCGTTGAACATCGCCAACCGCCATTCTGATTTGTCGGGTTTGCAATTAGAAAATGTCATATTAATTACACCAACTCAAAGTCACCGCTTTATCAGAACGGCTGTAGAACAATGGATTATAAATAATCCAGATGTATATTTGCGGTTATTGGAAGGTCATCAATTTGACGGAGAAGAGACAGAAAGGTTGCGTCGTCAATCGGTGCTGCGAACAGAAGTATTACCGGAATTGGCTAATACGGTAATTCATGAAGCAAAAAGTTCTGGGATATCGCCAGAAAAATTGCGGGAGTGGAGTAAACAAACCACAGACGAATATGCAATTTTGAGTGTAGCGGCGGGATTGTACGAGCAATATCAAAACTTGATGCGATCGCGTGATTTCATTGACTACGACGATATGATTTTAGCTGCGCTGCGCGTTTTAGAAAACGACAGTGCCCGTCACATCGAGCAAAACCAAATCTTTGCCGTCTTTGAAGACGAAGCCCAAGATTCTAGCCCTCTTCAGACGCAGCTATTAGAAATTTTGGCGAGTAATCGAGAATATCAGCAACAGAATTCTTCACTCCTAACTACTAACTCTCCACTCCTAACTCCCAACTCAGCACGGGCTAAACGCCCCGCTACCGCTAACAGCACTCAGCACTCAGCACTCAATTTAGTCCGAGTTGGCGACCCTAACCAGGCAATTAACTCTACCTTTACTCCAGCCGATCCGATTTATTTCCGGCAATTTTGCGAAGAGTGCGATCGCATCGAACGATTGGCAACGATGGATCGAGCTGGTCGCAGTACTAGAATTATTATTGAAGCTGCTAACTTTGCCCTCAAATGGATCAATAATCAGTGGTTAGCAACAACCAAAACCAACAACAAACAACAGATTCCTGACAACCGACA
This sequence comes from Nostoc sp., assembly GCF_036917415.1. GTDB lineage: Bacteria > Cyanobacteriota > Cyanobacteriia > Cyanobacteriales > Nostocaceae > Nostoc. The sequence continues at coordinate 8,888 of NZ_JBALDJ010000025.1, forward strand.
AGTACCATTTTGTTTGCAGACAATTCGTCCTGTGGAAGTTGGCGATCCGCAAGCTAATGCCAACCCCGCACCCGTAGGACAAGGATTAGAACTTTATACACCGCGTGACATTCATCACACTGTTGAATTGTTATCTCAAAGAGTAATTGAGTTATTTGGTGAAGACCCAACAAAAAATAGTGCAGCGATTTTAGTCCGAGAAAATCGCCAAGGACGATGGTTAGCAGAGGCTCTGACACTTATGTGTAAAGAGCATAAAATTATACTTTACGATGTCGGAGAACGCGATCGCCGTTCCCATGTCCCCCAAGAAATTTTGGCATTATTGCAATTTTGCGATCGCCCCCACTCCCCCGATTACCTCAAAGCTGCCCTAGAAGCATTAGTACAGCGCCAATTAATTCCTACCCAAGACCTCAACGCCCTTGCTAGTCTGCCAGAAGAGTTTTTGTATCCTGGCCCCCTAGCAGAACTCCAGCCAGAAACAATACAAAAAGCTGCCCGCTTGTGTCGCAGCTTACTCCGCGCTCGTCTAGAACTGCCTTTATACCAGCTAATTTCCTTTCTCGCCTTAACCTTAAATTACGACCAGGCAGAATTGGCAACTGCTGACAAACTCGCAGAACGGGTAAACCAGCAGATAGCTGGCAATAGTTCGATGGCGGGAATGCTGTCAGCTTTAAGTGAAATCGTTAGTTCCGAACGGTTTGAACCAGTGGAAACCGAAGATTCGGAAGAACGTTACACCCGTCGCGGTCAACTGACGATTATCACTATGCACAAAGCTAAAGGGCTAGATTGGGATTATGTATTTCTCCCTTTTCTCCACGAAAACTTGATTCCTGGCAGATTTTGGGTTCCTCCCCAAAGCCAATTTTTAGGCGATTTTACCTTATCAGAAGTAGCCCGCGCCCAAATTCGCGCTACTCTCCACGAAGAATCTATCATACCGGATGTTAGTCAGGCATGGGAGGTGGCAAAAAATTTGAAAATATCTGAAGAGTATCGTTTACTCTATGTTGCTATGACACGAGCAAAGCTTCTGTTATGGATGTCTGCGGCGCAGAAAGCCCCCTTTACTTGGAGTAAACCGGACAATTTACAAGAACAAGCGCCTTGTCCGGTTTTTCCAGCATTAAAACGCCAATTTCCTGAATGTGTTGTGAATTTAGCGGCAATAAGCAAACAAGTATAAGGGATGGGGCATTGGGCAAAACAGTTCCGTTAGCAGATAGCTAAGTAGGTCGGCATAAATAATTATCGTTGGGATAAGGCAGGGGGCAGGGGGCAGGGGGCAGGGGGCAGGGAGCAGGGAGAAAAAGGGTTTAAGCTTTATTTATTTTTCTTCACACAGTTTGGTTTTATTGTGCCAACTTACTTAACAGCACTCAGCATTACTACTTCCCTACTCCTGATAAAGAAACTGAATTGAGAGTGCAACGTCAAACAAATTATGATTGCAATTGCGATATTAAGTAGGTCGGCAGAATAAAATCAAACTATGTTAAAAAAATGAACGCGGCTAAAACCCTCTTGCCTTATCCCAACGACAAATATTCATGCCCACCTACTTATCCGTTCAATTTTTAACAATCAATTATATGAAAAAATCAATCATCCAAGCATCTGCCGTAATTAAAAGCACCTTCCAGTCACCCAGAGGAATTTTCTTGACGCTGGTGTTGACAAGCTTGCTATCCTATGGATTCGGACTTATTGAAAACAATTCTGCTGGGGCTATACCTTACCCAGACGGCACTCAATTATCCAAATCACAAATAAACGAGTTACCGAAAGCGATCGCTAATAAAATTTTAGGAGATGCATCCTTCCGTTCCGGTCTACGTAAACGGGAATTAGAGATTACCCAAGTCACATCGAAAACCTTTGGTAATCCTTGTGAGTTTAAATTTGGAGAAGTTTGTACCAGGGAATACAACCCCATTGAAGGCTGGGAAGTAGTTGTCAAAGTCCGCCAAGATTCGTGGACTTACCATGTAGATAAATCTAGAAAGCAAATCCTTTTAGATCCCAAAGTGATTACTTTACAAACATTGCCCAAGGCGATCGCAGATGCAATTTTGAGCGATGCCTCAAGCCGTTCTGGGGTAGAAATTGCTGATTTAAAAATTACTAAAACTACACCAAAAACCTTTGGTAATCTCTGTCAATTCAACTTTGGCGAAGTCTGCACCCAGCAGTATGACCCCGTGGAAGGTTGGGAAGTGATTGTCAAGGTTAAAGAGCAATCTTGGACTTACCATGTGAATAAATCCACTTCGCAAATAATTTTAGATCCCAAAGTCAACACTACTGAAAAAAGTTAAATAAATCAATGGCTTTGGCTTTTTCCCATCTCCTCATTCCGTGCTTTGACCATCAAAGCACGGATATACAGCAGTTTGCAACAAGCGTGAGGTACAAAACCGAGGACTCAAAAATTAAATTATTCTTCTCCCTCCAGCATAGCTGCCTCCTGCCTCCTGCCTCAAAACTAGTGACTTTGTACTTCATCAGGTGAAATTAATTTAATCTACAGTGATCGCGGTTGCTTAAATCCTTTATTTAATTGCAGTTATAGCAATTTTAATAGTATATAATAATGGATCGTGTCGAATCAAAGCTAGACCATGCCTAAACTAAAGACTCGTAAAGCAGCGGCAAAACGATTCCGTGCCACCGGTAGCGGTAAAATCGTCCGTCGTAAAGCGTTCAAAAGCCACCTTTTAGAACACAAATCTTCTGACAAAAAACGTGGTATGCGCAAGAGTGGTCTTGTACACGAACGCGATGAACTTAATGTGCGCTTGATGCTCCCATATTTGTAAGTATTTTAGGAAATAAGTTATGACTCGGGTAAAACGCGGTAATGTAGCTCGCAAACGCCGCAATAAAATTCTCAAACTAGCTAAAGGTTTTCGCGGTTCCCATTCAACTCTGTTTAGAACTGCCAACCAACAAGTGATGAAGGCGCTACGGAGTGCCTACCGCGATCGCAAAAAGAAAAAGCGTGATTTTCGTCGCCTCTGGATTACTCGCATCAACGCTGCTTCCAGGCAACACGGCTTGAGTTACAGCCAGTTGATCGGTAACTTGAAAAAAGCTGATATCCAACTAAATCGCAAGATGTTGGCGCAATTGGCAGTCCTCGATCCAGCTAGTTTCGGCAAAGTTGCTGAATTGGCACTTCAAGCTAAAGGATAAAGGTGGTAAGGGATGTATAACAGATGTAACAAATGGCAAGTAATTACTCGGTTACATCTGGTATTATCCGCCACTATATTTTGGATTTTTTGCTTTTCTCTAGTGGGGACGGGATTAACTGCATCTGCTACCGAAATGTCAGAAATTCAGCAGCGGGGCTATTTAAATGTTGCCGTGAAAGATAACCTGCGTCCTTTAGGATTTAAAGATGACAACGGGAATTTGCAAGGTTTAGAAATTGACTTGGCCAAGCGTTTGGCAGTTGACTTGGTTGGTAAAGCCGAAGCTGTAAAATTTCAACCTGTAGCGAATCGCGATCGCCTGTCTGTAGTCTTAGACAAGAAAGTTGATTTTGCGATCGCTAGAGTCACAGCAACCGAGTCACGCGCCCGCATAGTTAGTTTCAGCGTTCCCTACTATTTAGATGGCACTGTATTAGTTACAAAAGATGCATCTGTGCAGCAATTGAGCGATCTGTCAAAACAAAAAATTGCCGTACTCAATAACTCCAGTACCGTAGCTAAAGTGCGGTACTATCTGCCAAACGCCGAGTTAGTAGGAGTGAATTCCTATCAAGAAGCGCGAGAGAGAATAGAAAATAATGCCGCCGTAGCCTTTGCCGCAGATGCTAGTGTTCTAAGCGGCTGGGTACAACAATATCCTCAATATCGGCTACTGCCAATTAAGTTATCAACTGAACCTTTGGCTGTAGTAATGCCCAAGGGATTGCAGTACGATGAGTTAAGACGAAATGTGAATCAAGCGATCGCTCGTTATTTAGAAAAAGGTTGGCTCCAGCAACGCTCTCAATATTGGGGTTTACCGTAAATTGGTCATTAGTCATTAACGAATAACCAAGGACAAATGACAAATGACAAATGACAAACTTTATAATATTTGTATTTGCAGCAATGGATAACAGTCTAGCCGTTGTTTATCTCTCAATTTTGGTGGTTCTACTCACACTTGCAGCCGTAGGTGTTTTTCGCCAGATTTTCAAAACTCGCAAGGTTGAAGGCTCTTTTGCAAAGTTGCGAAAGAAGTTAGAGAAAGAAAAGGGTACGACTCAAGAATATTATGAGTTAGCCAGTATTTATTCAGAAAAAAAAATGTATTCTCAAGCGATCGCGCTATTTCAAAAAGCTCTCAAAGCTGCCCAAGAAGAGGAAGAAGAAGATATCGCCCCTATTTACAACGGGCTGGGCTATATTTATTTTACCCAAGAGCAATATGACTTAGCAATTCGTCAGTACAAAGAAGCTCTTAAGTCTAAACCAGACTACGTAACAGGATTGAATAATCTCGGTCATGCCTACGAGAAGAAAAAATTAACTACTCAGGCGTTACAAAGTTACGAAGAAGCACTCAAATTTGCTCCAAATAACTCTATTGCTAAACGTCGTGCTGAATCTTTACGCCGTTTGGTTTCGGCATAAATCGGCGATAGGGGATTGGGAAAGATTTCCCAGTCCCCACTCCCCAACTATTAATAAATTAATTTAGCTTTAGCCTCTTAATTTATCGGTTTTCAATCTTAGGGTTGGAAATAGATAACTATAAGTCTTTTGTAAAAATGTAAAAGATGATTAAGCGGCTAAAGCATTTTTTATGGCTAGCTATTGCCATCATTGTTGTCATTTCTTTCTCACTTGGATTAATAGGAAGATTGACGGCTCAACAGCCTTCGATTTCACATCCTCTCATTTCGCTAACCGAGGTAGAAATTAGCACAGCTGTTTCGATTATCAAAAGAGAAAAAACTTTGAGCGAAATGGCAGCTTTTCCACTTATTGCTTTACAAGAAGCAGATAAAGAAGAAGTTAGAAATTTTACACCTGGTAAAGTCTTTGGGCGAAAAGTTTTTTTGGTAATCTATGAGCGATCGCAAAACAAAACCTTTGAAGGAATTGTTGACCTGAGAAGCAAAACCTTAAGTTCTTGGAAAGAAATAACGTCTGTTCAACCTGCGATTGTCAATTCAGAATATGAACTAGCAACTCAGGTGGTTAAAGCCGATCCTCAATGGCAAAAAGCAATGCAAAGGCGGGGAATTACTGATTTTGAGCAAGTCAAAATTAGTTGGTGGGCACCAGAAATTCTTAGTCAACAGGAAGAAGCAACAGGTAATCGTCTTTGTCGCGGCTTATCTTACTACAAAGGCAAAAGCTGGAACTATTACGGTAGTCCGATTGAAGGAGTCTTAGCAACAGTCAATTTGAATACGGGTAAAATTGCTAGTTTTGTTGATAAAGGAAACGTACCTTTCTCCAAAGAAAACTGGAATTATGATGTCAAGTCATTGGGCAAATTACTGTCACCACTTAAAGCATTGAAAATCCTGCAACCTAATGGTAGAAGTTTCCAGATTAAAGACAATGAAATTAACTGGCAAGGTTGGAAGTTTCGTTATTCAATGCATCCTCGTAATGGATTAATGCTCTACCAAGTGACGCACAATGACGGGGAAAAGATTCGACCAGTTTTATACCGCGCTAGTCTCTCAGAAATGGTAGTACCTTATGGGAATCCTGAACCTACTTGGTCATTCAGAAATGCCTTTGATGTTGGGGAATACAACTTAGGTCTACTAGCAAATACGATGGAATTAGGTAAAGAAATTCCCGAAAATGGCTTGTTACTAAATGCTGTATTTGCTAATGAGCGGGGAGAACCTTATCAAATACCAGGGGTTATCGGCATCTACGAACGCGATAATGGAATGCTGTGGAAACACTATGAGTATAATACTCAGCGTAATGATGTCCGTCGCAGTCGAGAATTAGTGATGAAGATGACGGTAGCCATTGACAACTATGATTACAGCATCAATTGGATCTTTCACCAGGATGGGACTTTGGAAGTCCAAAATGAATTAACGGGTATCGTACTGGCGCAAGGAACGGCTGCCCAAAAGCAATCTGATGATGATTCTTATGGTCGGCTAATTGCTAAGAATATCTTTGGAGTAAATCACCAGCATTTTTTCAATTATCGCCTAGATTTTGATGTTGATGGTCAGGCAAATTCTGTGATGGAAATGAATGTGAAAGCTTTGCCGATGGATGAGAAAAATCCTTTAGGAAATGCGATCGCAGTTGCAGAAACTCCGCTAGCCAAAGAAACGGCTGCTATGCGCGATTTGGACATGAAAAGCAGTCGAGAATGGATGATTGTTAGTGCAGACAAAAAGAATGTTTTAGGGGCTGCACCTGGATATATGCTGATGCCTGAAGGAAATTCCATATTTTTCCCTGTGGAAGGCTCAAAAATCCGTCAACGGGCAGAATTTGCAACTCATCACCTTTGGGTAACAAAATATAAACCTACTGAACTTTATGCTGGAGGCGATTATCCGAACCAGACGAAACCCGGACAGGGTTTACCAAAATATATCTCAGACAATGAGTCTTTGCTGGGTGAAGATATCGTATTGTGGTACACAATGGGCGTAACTCATATTCCGCGATCGGAAGATTGGCCTGTGATGCCTGTTCACCGAATTGGCTTTAAGCTAGTCCCTAGAGGATTCTTTAGCCGTAATCCAGCGATAAATTTGCCAGAGTAAAATATTTGTTGGCTTAAGTTTCCTTCCTTCAGGTTTTTTGTCATGTCTAAAGGCGGTAACTTGAATGCTGATAAACTTATATAGGTCAAATACTGGCAATTTTCAAAATAGGATACCTCATGAATTTTCCAGAAATTAATATTCCCGGTGATGGAACACTGCACGCTCGTTTAATTACTTCCTTGGGTGAAATTGTAGTTCGTTTGGAAGAAGAACGAACCCCCAACACTGTCAAAAATTTTGTCGGTCTAGCAACCGGAACAATCGACTGGAAAGACCCTAAAACTGGTCAATCTGGTAAGGGAACTCCAGCTTACGATGGGGTTCGCTTTCACCGGGTCATCCCTGATTTTATGATTCAGTGTGGCGATCCTCTGAGTCGTTACCTAGATACAGCCAACCGATGGGGTACTGGTGGCCCAGGATATCAATTTGAGGATGAGTTTCATCCTGAATTGAGACACACTCGTGCAGGTATCCTGTCGATGGCTAATGCCGGACGCGGTACCAATGGTTCGCAATGGTTCATTACAGAAGCACCAACACCTCACCTTGACAACAATCACAGTGTTTTTGGTGAAGTTGTCGAAGGTTTAGATATAGTCAGCAAGATTGCTAATGTGTCTACAACTAGAGATCGTCCGAATCAAGAAGTAGTGTTAGAAAAAGTAGAAATTTTTCGGCAGTAATTAACACCTCGGTTTGTAGTAAGCACTTTAGTGTTGAAAAAATAAGGACTAAAATTCTTACTACAAACTTGCTTATCCATCGAGATTTTGCAATCCCATCGCAATCTTACTGTGTTTTTCAATTTGCCCCATGACTTGTTTTGCGCGTTGAATAACTACGGCTGGTAAACCTGCTAATCTTCCCGCTTCAATTCCATAAGACTTATCAGCACCTCCTGGTTGGACTTGGTGCAAAAAGATAATTTGGTCGGGTAATTCTTTCACTGTCACTTGATAATTAGCCACACTCGGTATAATGCTAGCCAGTTCATTTAATTCATGGTAATGCGTAGCAAAAATTGTCCGCGACCGAATATCCACTGCTATATATTCTGCTACCGCCCAAGCTATGGAAAGACCATCAAATGTCGCTGTCCCGCGACCAATTTCATCTAATAGTACCAACGACCTAGATGTGGCATGGTTGAGAATATTTGCCGTTTCATTCATCTCCACCATGAAAGTAGATTGACCAGTTGCTAAATCATCTACTGCACCAACACGGGTGAAAATGCGATCGCATATTCCCAATCTGGCAAATCTCGCTGGTACAAAACTACCAATCTGCGCCATTAACTGAATTAATCCCACCTGACGCAAATAACAACTTTTACCACTGGCGTTTGGCCCGGTAAGAATAATCAAATCGGGACTGTCATTTGTCCTTTGTCCTTGATCTTCTGCTAATGACAAATGACTAATGACTAATGACTCTTGACCCAATTGCGTTGAATTCGGTACAAAGAATCCCGCAGGTAAAGACTGTTCCACCACCGGATGACGACCATCAACAATGTTTATCTCCCTTCCTGGCAACATTTCGGGACGACAGTAACCTTGATGCACCGCCAACTCAGCCAAACCACACAACACATCCGCCGCCGCTACTGCACGAGATAAATTGCGAATTACTTCCGCCTCTTGTGCTACCTCTTCTCGCAATGCTGTAAAAATCTCATATTCCAACTGATTTAAATCATCTCGCGCTGTGAGAATTCTAGCTTCTCGTTCCTTTAAATCAGGGGTGATGTAACGTTCCTCATTGGTCAGAGTTTGCTTGCGGATGTAATTAGCGGGTACTTGGTCGGCTTTGGTGCGGGAAATACTGATGTAATAACCAAAGGTTTTGTTAAATCCTACCTTCAATGTCGAAATTCCTGTCTTAGCTCTCTCATCAACTTCCAAGTTGGCAATCCATTGCTGGTCTGCTTCTACAGTCGCCTTCCTTTCATCCAATAGGGGATTTACACTAGGGCGAATTAATCCGCCTTCCTTGATTTGGATGGGTGGTGACTCTACAAGATGTGCGTGTAACTTTTGTGCCAATTCTTCCAACACACTGGGGACTTTCTGCAAAGCTTTCAAAAAAGGAGAACGCGTCTCAACTACTAAGTTGGATAATTCCGGTAAACGTGAGAGGGAATCTGCCAAAGCTACTAAATCTCTAGCATTAGCTGTACCAGAACCCGCCCTTCCTGTGAGGCGTTCTAGATCGTAAATTTGCCTTAACAACTGCCGCAAATCTTGACGCAGGGGCGTATTTTCCATTAATTCTTGGATGGTATCAAGACGTGCCCGAATGCCTTTAATATCAAGTAGGGGTTGCAATAACCACCGCCGCAGAGCACGCCCACCCATCGCTGTACTAGTTTTATCTAACGCCCAAAGTAGGGAACCGTGAAAAGTACCATCTCGAACGGTTTGGGTAATTTCCAAGTTACGGCGGGTTTGATTGTCAACAATTAGGTAGTCGGTGACAGTGTAGCTGCGGAGTCTCTGGAGGGTGACAGGGTTTTCTTTTTGAGTATCTTCCAGGTATTCCAGAAGACCGCCAGCCGCACGAACGGCGAGGGGAAGACAATCGCAACCGAGTCCTTCGAGCGATCGCACCTTAAATTTCTGCAATAATCTCGGTCTAGCTTCTCCTTGAGAAAAGGGAAGTTGCGATCGCAAACTATAACAAAATGATGGTGGCAAACACTCCGGTAGATGTGGTGAAGTTTCTCCTGGACGCAGCAAACTGCCCAAATCGGGCGCATTTGTCGGAACTAACACCTCTGAAGGTTGCAAGCGCATTAATTCTTGTGTCAAATGTTCTAAATCGCTACCTTGAGTGGTGAGAAATTCCCCTGTAGAGATATCTGCATAGGCTAAACCCCAATGATTTGCAGCAATTACTACTGCTGCAAGGTAATTATTGCGACTGGATTTGAGCATTCCTTCTTCCAGCAAAGTGCCGGGTGTAAGAATGCGCGTTACTTCTCGTCGCACCAATCTCCCAGTAGCTTCAGAAGCATCTTCCACTTGATCGCAAATTACCACTGCGTAGCCTTTTTCTACTAGCATCGTCGCGTAGCGTTCCCAAGCGTGATGCGGAACACCAGACATCGCCACCCGTCCCTGTTCCCCAGCTTGCTTACTAGTGAGAACTAATTCTAATTCTTGCGCTAGTTTTACAGCATCTTGGAAATAGCATTCAAAGAAATCTCCTACCCGATACAGCAATACCGCGTGAGGATATTTATCCTTCGTCTCGACATAATGCAAGTACATTTGACTTAGCTTACTGCGATCCACCTGTTGATGGTCAGAAATAAAAGTACTTGCATCGGGCTTGGTAGATGGAGTTTCGGAGTGAGAGGCAGTCATAGATGCTATCGAGTTATGCACGGAAATTCCCCAAGATCCGATGATAACGTGATGTGAAAGTTGAATGGCGATCGCTCAAGGATATTTTACCTTTGCAGCAGATTGCAAGTTAATGAAGTCCAAAAACACTCCTCCCTAACCCTCTCCTTAGAAAGCAGGCTGTTTCATTCCATTTCAAACAGGATTTGTCAAGATGGTTAGCGAGAAAATTGTAAGTAAGGGTGGCGATGAAATGAATATTTAATCACTGAGATATCAGTAAAATAGTTCATTTTCTCGGCACGCTGGTAACAAAATAACCAATTTTTAATTGCTATAACCCTTGATTTTTAAAGCTCTTTGGGGAATGAAACAGCCCTGCCCTTAGAAAGGGGAGGGAACAACATTTTTTCTGTTTCCCCCCTTTCTAAGGGGGGATTAAGGGGGGTAAGTAAGTCGGCACAATAAAACCAAACTATGTGAAGAAAGATTAACTAGGCTAAAACTCTCTTCCCTCCTGCCTCCTGCCCTCTGCCTTCTGCCTTATCTCAACGATAAATTTTCCCACCCACCTACTTAATTCGACTTTTGTGTACACCGTAGCTTATAAAGGGGAGGGAATTAGATGTTTTAGTTTCCTCTTGATAATGTTATTTTGGCGATCGCATTTGTTGATTTGGCGATCGCATTTATAGATTTGGCGTTCGCATTTGCTAATTTAGCGATCGCATTTGCTGATTGCACTTATTCTCAAACAACAAATCGATATAAAAAATTGGCATTCGTTAAGCTAATAAACTGAACTAAGTAAAAAGGAGTGACGAGATTTTATCGTATTGACACCTCACCCGTCACTCCTTATAACTTGCGCGTTGATTAGCTGTTACGCATTGTTAAATTACACCAGCTTACTACTTCATTTATCCTCTAACTAAAGAGAGAGGCGGATAATTATTAAGTTAATATGTGATTTTCTATACAAATATTTTTAACTTATTAATATTTATCTTTGCGATTCTAGATATAGTAGTTCGACTATTGCTTGTTCTCAGTCGTTTTACTCTTACCCGTGCCGGGAGTATCCCAAATGTGCAAGTTTATTTTTATACGGTATTTGGACTTAAGCTGAGAATGAAATAACGAACCGCATAGACGTGGAGCGGCTGACCGCAGGCTAGGACGCATTCGGGCAGTAAGTATATCGGGCAAAGGAAAGAGGTTTGTACCAGTCCTGTGTCTTTTGGCTTGCATTGGGATGCTCCCGATTTCTAATACCATTTCTTTGTAAGGCTGCACCAAATTTTCTTTCTTCCTTTGTGTCCTTTGCGCCTTTGCGGTTCGTTCCTTATATAATTTGGCGCATTATTATACAGAATTAGTATAAGCTATTGGTGTTAGCAATAATACTTTTAAAACATCCTCTTAAAGAAGTTAGGAATTTTGTTATGATTTTTATTAATAGGCAACGTATTCAGAATCACAAATAAACTTAACTTAGATTTTATGTCTTTAGTAGTAGTTGCTTGATTCTTGTGATGGAAGTTGGGGAAACTATTATCAGTTATTCTTAGTAATAATGGAAACAATTATCATTAGCACTAAATCATTCATTGGAGGAATGACAAAGCAGGTTCAACAGTAATAGTTAGAAATTAAGGCTGAGATGTAGAGTTTTCCAACTGTGGTATCTGCTCTTTGCTAGTCATCATTTTGACTGGCTTATCAGTTTAGTCAAAAATTAGCACAATCGCTAAATGGCAGATTTGGCACTCGTATTTAGCTGAGTTTACAGAATTTTCCCACCAAAGGTAGAAGTAATACTTAGCAAAACACCGTAGAATCTATTGTAAAAAAATATCTGAGAAGCAAAAGTTATAACGAACACTTTGTAATTTGCTAGATTAAATTTACTTTGAGCATCTAGGTTGAATGCGACACGTGTCATTTAAAAGCTGGCCCATCTGTAGCGAGTGTTAAGATATAAATTATCAAAAACCTAAAATAAATGTAATTTTATAAGTTCAATTGCATAAAAATTGCAGTTTACAACCAGTTAAATTTATCACTCAATAAAATTAGGAATGCTGCAATTTTTTCAAAGATTTACCTAGTAGATTTTTTGCTCAACTTCTGCAAGCAAGTAGCGGTTATTTAAGGTGAACATAGAAAAATTTATCCAACGCACAGAAATATTGCACAAGCGTTTAGCAGATTTATACCAAACTGCTAGTATACTACCTTGGATTTCCCCCGATCTGTTGCCGGAAGCTTTTAAAGAACTCTATAACACCTCAAAGATAGTACAGTTAGCGGCAGAGGAACTTTATCAGCAAAATGAGGAACTAGTAAAAACACGGAATTGGCTAGAAGCAGAACGCCACCACTACCAAGATTTATTCGAGTTGGCGCCAGACGGCTATTTAGTGACTAATACAGAAGGAATCATCCAAGAAGCTAACCTCACCGCAGCTAAGTTGTTGAATGTTTCAAAGCATTTTTTAGTGGGCAAACCAATAGTTAACTTTGTCCTTCTAGAAGAACGTCAGCAAGTTCGTTACGAATTGATACAGCTATCGCAATCAGACAGAGTTAGAGAGTTATTGGTACGTTTGCAGCAACGTTATGGCGAGTCCTTTGATGCAGCTTTGACAGTGGCAGTTGTCCGCAATCACCAAGGTAAGGCAATCTCTCTGCGCTGGATACTGCGTAATATTACTGGGCGTCAGCACTTAGTAGTTAAGGACGACAGTGACATCTTCAACGATCGCCCCCTACATAAATATACTAAAGGAGAAACTATTGCCCTCAACCCATTAGTAATTTGGTATGTTTCTCAGGGTTTTGTCAAACTCAGTACCTACTGTGAAACGGGTGAAGAAGTGCTGATAGGATTGGCAACAGCAGGAATGGTTTTTGGTTCTAGTTTGACATCTTTAAACATTTACCAAGCAACAGCCCTCGCTGATGTTGAGTTAGTATCAATTTACACGGTAGAGGTAGCAGCTTCTCCAACACTTAGCCATACACTTTTACCAAAAATTAATCAGCGGTTACAGCAAACAGAATCTTTTTTAGTCATTTGTGGAAGACGGCGAGTACAAGATCGCTTGCACCATCTATTACAACTTTTGAAACGAGAAGTGGGTGAAACTGTACCAGAGGGAACTCGCCTAAGTGTTCGCTTTACTCACGAAGATATTGCTAGCGCCTGCTGTACCACTAGGGTAACAATTACAAGATTGATGGGTAAATTACAAGAAGAAGGTACGATCGGTTTCGACTTAAAAAAACACATTATCTTGAGAGATGTTGATTAATTAGTTCGCTATAGATTGATGACATTTTTGTTAAGCAAAGATAAGTTGCCAGCCAATCAGGAAAATTGCTATATCTGCAAAAGCATGGCTGATGTATCCAGGCCAGATTGAGCAATAATTCAAGTAGCACCATGACCAAACTGCCCCTGCTATAAACACTCCCAATGAGCATAATGTTGTTGCACGCCAGTCGAAGTAAGCTGCCAAACCAACAACGTGATGAATCGTAAAAAACAGTGCAGATAGTACTACAGCTAAAGGATTTGATACCAAAATTTCACATTTACGATAGACAAACCAACGCCAGACAAATTCCTCAAGCAAAGAGTTAATAAATATCCAATATCCTGAACCTACTAAGTAGATCGCAAAACTGTTCAATCCAACTTGCGTTGCTCGATCGCGAACATATTCAACATCTATCCATTTTGCGCCCAGCAGCCAATAAACAATCAAGATGATGCCTAGCATTAATAGCCCTAATCCAACTCCAGCTAATAAATCGCGTCTTTTAGGATATTCAACTTTTAAATCCTCTTTATCGATAAATAACAACCAGATAATGGGTAGTACCAATAACCAGATTTTAAATAATAAAGCTACTAAATGTCCTTGGAAGCCAGGGAGTATATACAGCTGAGTTGTAATACCAATGCTCGGAACTGGCACAAGTAACAACAGAGCTAGTAGTGCATTTTGATTTTGGTTAGATTTTAACATGGGAACGTTTTGTTGTATTTCGATGGTTTTAACTTTTAAACTACATCTATTTTGAAATCCATAGTTTTGATGTCAAGTTAGGGTGATTACTTGTAATAAAATCTATCAATGTAGGTTGTGTTGTAGCTTGCTTCTCCGTAGGTATATGGTAGTCAAACCCAACATTAACAAGGATAAAATGTTGGGTTTTGTTCCTCAACCCAACCTACAGATATTACAAGGGTTTAACTTAACATGATATTAAACGTAGTGGAAGCATCTCGATCCCATCTAGAAGTATCAGACATTTTGCCCACAATACTCCAAGTTTCAAAATTGATGAGGTTTACTATTACTTTTTATATTCAAACTATAAAACTTGAGTGTCATAATCAGACTTGAATAAAGTGACACTTTGTCCGTTGTCACATAAATGTCACATGAATTTAATACTAGAATTTGGATGAATTTGTGTGTAATATTTCCTCGAACGCAGCATTTTTATAATAATTTACTGTGCCGATTTACTTACACATAATTAAAATGCACAGCCTGTTGCAATGCTGTGAAGGATATGGGATTTGAAGCGGACATTAATACCCATCGTGCTAAGTATAGCTTTTCGTCAAATCCTAGTCTGATACAAACAAGGAATTCAAAATGTACACAAAATAATGTATATGTGATTGAGGGCGTATTGCTAAAATCGCAATACCTATGGCGGGCTACGCCTACGCAGCATTCAAAGCAGCTATGCACACATTTGGCACAAAAATTCTATCATTGGGCTACATCTTAGCACTGGATTTAGGTACGACAGGCAACCGCGCCTTTGTATTTAACGCAGACGGCAAGATTGTTGGACAGGCATATAAAGAATTAACTCAGTATTATCCTCAGTCAGGATGGTTAGAACATGACCCTCAACAAATCTGGCAGGATACTTGTTGGGTGATGAAAACTGCAATTGAGAATGCCCAGATTGCACCATCAGCGATCGCAGCTTTGGGACTAACTGTACAGCGCGAAACCTGTTTGATTTGGGACAAAACTACAGGTAAACCACTCCATAGAGCGATCGTCTGGCAAGATCGCCGCACTGCTCCTCTTTGCCATCAATTACAAGAGCAAGGCTACGCTGAAGAAATTTACGATCGCACCGGATTAATCATTGATGCCTATTTTTCTGCTACTAAACTCAGATGGCTATTAGACAATTTTACAGATGTTGACCTGAATAATGTCTTAGCAGGTACTATTGATACCTGGGTGCTGTGGAACCTCACAGGTGGAAAAGTTCATGCTACTGACCACAGCAATGCTAGCCGTACAATGTTGATGAATCTCAAAACCTGTGAGTGGGATGAGAATTTACTGGATCTATTTCAGATTCCGGCTGATATTTTGCCCCAGATTCAGCCGAGTTTAGGAGTATTTGGAGTCACTGATGCTACTTTGTTGGGCGCTGAAATTCCCATTACTGCCATCTTGGGGGATCAGCAAGCTGCTCTATTTGGTCATGGCTGCGATCGCCCCGGCTTGATAAAATGTACTTACGGTACTGGTAGCTTTTTAGTTGCTCATACAGGCGATCAAATTGTGCGGTCGCACCATCAACTTATTTCCACTGTTGCATGGACACAAGCAAATTCCGGGGATACTTTAGATGTCGGCTATGCCTTAGAAGGCAGTATGTTTACTAGTGGGGCTTGTATCCAATGGTTGCGCGATCGCCTGAAGCTGATAAAAACTGCTGCTGAAACTGAAGCGATGGCCAATCAGGTAAAAGATAATGGCGGAGTCTATTTTGTGCCTGCATTTAGTGGACTGGGCGCCCCCTACTGGGATATGAGCGCCAGGGGAGCTTTTTTCGGCATTACCGCCAGTGTACAACCAGAGCATCTAGTTCGCGCTGTCTTGGAAGCGATCGCTTATCAAGTTCTGGAGGTGGTGCAGGCGATAAATGCATCTACCAGTACTCCAGTTGGGCGATTAACTGTAGATGGTGGTGCTTGCGAGAATAATTTTTTGATGCAGTTTCAAGCTGATGTGTTAGGTATTCCAGTTGAACGAAAGGTAATGCGCGATACGACCGTTCAGGGTGCAGCATTTGCGGCAGGTTTAGCTGTAGGATTTTGGGAGAGCTATGAAGCACTGGTGGAACAACGGCAAATTGAGCGTGTGTTTGAGCCGAAGAGTGATTTCCCCTTGTCCAACTTTGGTACTTGGCAAAAGGCAGTGAAACGTACTTTGGCTTGGGAGGAGTAGTCGATCCAAAAACGAGTTAAAGGAAAATTCATATCCTCAAAGGGGAAAGTCTATGGAACAAACACTATTACAGTCAAGCAAATTGATGGAGTATTGATTTATCATGCCCTACAGTCAATTCAATATTGACCGAGTGAAACAAGATTTTCATCTAAATACTGTCGAAGGAGTCCGCTTCTTCCCAGACTTGATTGAACCCATTACTCCAAGTTTCAGACTGCAAGGTATTTTAGAGGATTTACCGTGGGCGATTGCAGTAGATACAGAAAAAGCTCGTTCAGAGGCGATAATTAATCCTATATTGCTGGAAGTGCGACGCATCTTCAATTCCACAATTAGTGTATTTTCAGGAGAAGAGTTTAACGTTGATGCGAGTATTGGACTCAACGGTGTATGTGACTTTCTACTTTGCCGTTCGCCTGAACAATTAACGGTGGAAGCACCTGCAATTGTCATTGTTGAAGCAAAAAAATCAGATTTAAAATCTGGATTAGGACAATGCATTGCAGAAATGGTAGCTGCACAGCGATTCAATCAAGCCAGAGAACAAACCTTAACAGCAGTTTACGGTACTGTAAGCAGTGGAACCCTATGGCGATTTCTGAAACTAGAGGGGCAAACAGTCACAATTGATTTAATGGATTATTCTCTTCCTCCTATCGAACTAATTCTGAGCTTTTTGGTGTGGATGGTGAAAGCAGGTTAATTTCATTCCAAAATTGATCGTTAAAATAACTTAGGACTTACGCAAAAACCCTCTCAAACTCTCATTTCTCTGTTTCCTCTGCGTCCTCTGTGGTTCGTTTTCCGTTACCTATGCGTAAGTCCTATAACTCTTACTTTGTCAAAATATCACTCCCATATAATAAAAAGCGCATGACTACTAAACCGAAGATTTTCATTGATGGGGAATCAGGAACCACAGGCTTACAAATTTACTCACGCCTGAACCAACGTGATGATATCGAGTTAGTTAGCATTGAAGCATCTAAGCGTAAAGATGCAACTGAGCGAACCAAACTAATCAATGCAGTTGATGTTATCATTCTCTGCCTGCCTGATGATGCAGCCCGCGAAGCTGTTAGCTTAGTCAGTAATACTAGGGTTAAGATCCTTGATGCTAGTACTGCCCATCGCACAGCTAAAGACTGGGTATATGGCTTCCCTGAACTAAATCCAGGACAGCGAGAGAAAATCGCCAGCGCCCAGTTTGTCAGCAATCCGGGCTGTTATCCCACAGGATTTTTAGCTTGTATCCGTCCGTTGATTGCCAAAGGACTGTTGAATAGTAACTTTCCGATCACCGTTAATGCAGTGTCAGGTTACTCTGGTGGTGGCAAGAATCTCATTAAACAATATGATACCTTCCACGAACAGCAAGCCGGCGGAGAGTCGCTCTACCCTTATGGTATCTACGGTTTGCAGTTTGGGCATAAGCATGTCAAGGAAATGCATCAGTATTCGGGGTTAGCATCACCGCCGCTGTTCGTACCAGCAGTGGGAGATTTTGAGCAGGGGATGCTAGTACAGATACCTTTGCCACTTGGGACTTTGGATAATCCACCATCAGGTAAGATTATTCATCAAGCGATCGCTGATTACTACCAAAGTGAAAAGTTCGTGCAGGTTGCTCCATTCCAAGATTCTACTCTGCTGAGAGACGGAACATTTCTGGATGCGATGTCTACGACGGGCTACGCCTACGCACTGAACGATACTAATATTGTTCAGGTTTTTGTATTTGCCAATGATACTACCAAAGAAGTCTTGCTAGTTGCTCGTCTTGACAACTTGGGTAAGGGCGCATCAGGAGCCGCAGTCCAAAACCTAAACATCATGCTCGGTTTTCCAGAAGAGTTGGGATTGTCATGAAAGAGAGACGCAATTAATCGCGTCTCTGGGGGTGGGGAGAAGTTGCAGCAAATTTTCCTCTCTGCCCCAATGCCCATTATCTTGATTTTTCTTTCAGTTCCTCAAGCAATTGAATTACATTATGCTCAAATGCTTTGTTTCGTTCTTGAACTGATTCAATTAACGGTTTATCAAAAAAATTAATGACATACTTACTGAACTGAATACCTAAAGGTATTAAATGTCCACCTGCTAAAGTTTTCCGAAAATCTTTAGGTGGCTTTTGCAGAATATTAGTAAACCATTCACAGGTTGATTTAGCAATATTGTCTGATTTGAAACAGACTAAACCCATGATATTAAATAGCCCACTATCCTTGATTAAATGCTGGGTTTCTTCAACAGTTGGTTTCACGCCCCAACCAAGATTATCGATGAGATCCGCTAAAAATTGAGGACGAATTGCGCTCCCTGTGTCAGCAATAGCAGGTGCTAATAGGATAGAAACTTGCCCTTTAATGAAGACACTGTTAATGTTGATATTCTTATGCACATAAGTATAAATTAATTTTTTAATTTCATCCCTTTTTCGCGTTAGTTCATCAAAGAGAATGTTAATATCTGCAATAACACTTTCTATCTGTGACTCATCGGAAGTTTTAGATAGTAGGTTCCGAATAGACTGCTCTCTATCTTGAGGCTCTGGAGGTAGAGCAGTAAATCCTTCTAATAAGGAGATGTATTTACAGCCAAGGCTATGTCCAATCCAAGAAAAGTTTTTATCATCTAGATAGGCTTCATAGTCGTATCCCTTAACAGTTGCCATCCTCACAAGCTCTGGCAGAATTTCATACTGCTCTCTCATGAGAAAACCAGCTTCTACATAATGGTTAAAAGTAAAATTAAACGGCAAAAGAATAATTGTATATCCCTGCTCAAATAGAGATTGAAGCAGATAACGATAAAAAAGCATGGGGCCAAATGTACCAAAGAAAGCCCCGGCAATAAATTGAATTACCCCTTTAGGCTTTGGATGTAGAGCAACCCAACTGTGAGAAACTGGTTTAAATCTCAGTTTTAGATTCATATTTACCATGACTTATTTGTAGGTATATGCTGAATCTCCAAACTGAAGTTGCTGCTTTTCGGATTATTCAAAGAGATATTTTTACCAAACTGCGATGCTTCGCTGAACAAGCTGCGATCGCCTCGTTACCGAACAGCTGGAACTCTCCTAATGGCGTTAATTCCACTAGTTAGCGTGTGCTTAAAGCTATTTTACCTTAGCGCGGAAACGGACAAAACCATAAGAATTAGCTGGTGCGCCCGATCCAGTGGCTGCGGGTAGATTGGGAAAACTTGGGACTGTAATATTGACCACTACTGCTCCATTGGTGTTAGTACCGCAGTATGATGGTGTGGCTGAGTCGTTAGCTGTATAAAAACGCCCGCGATCGCTATCTCCTACATTAGTGAGATAAAGCGTAGGTGTAGTAGAACCAATAGCTAGGGCAATTCCTTGATCCGCTCCTGGTAAGCCACCATCACTAGGAGTCATACTATTAAAAGCAGTAGGAATAAAACTAACATTAGTCGGAACTAAGTCACAGAATTTTACATTAGTTGCATTACCAAGACCATTGGAAAGAAAATATATAGTGTATTCCAATTCATCTCCCGGTTTGACAGTGCCAGCATTAATTAATCCTCGCAAGTAACCAACAGGCCATTTAGGATCGCTATCATTAGTAGCATAAGGTTCTGGTACATAGTTACTGGCATTAGTAGCAACGTCACTGCGACCATCCACAATATCAGTTAAATCTTGGTTATTGAGACGGGTAATGCGTTTAATTAACAGCAATTTAGGATTAGAATTAATAATATTTAATACTGTAAATAAAGTGGGGTCATCATCTGCCGTACTGGCAGGATTATTGCCAATATTTACACCATTGTCAGCAATTTGCAAGAACGAATTACCGAGAGTAGGTGGATTATTAGTAGCACCAGCAGAGTCTGCATCTGTGAACACTGTACCAACAGTTCCTGTAGGATTGTCAGGTGTGTTAAAAGTAGCATTGGCTTGGTTACTAATTGGATTACCGCCATTGGCATTATTAATTGTGGCAGTAATTTTAATGGTAATCGTATCACCTACACGGAGAATTCCAGAATTTGTTACAGCAACAACACTAGCACCGTTGTAACTGGGATTGAGTGTAATGTTATTCCCTGAAGTTGCAGCAGTAATTGCTGCACTTACAAAAGTTAACTGGGAAGGTAATGAGTCGTTAATGACAAAGTTAATTGCATTGCTATTACCTGGATTTAGGTTGGAATAAGTGATAGTATATTCGATGCGATCGCCTACAGTCACTGTTCCACTACTATCATTGTCTGCAAGAAAGCGAACAGATTTGATTCCTGTAACATTTGCTTGAGTGTTAGTAGTAATTACTAAGGGAGTATTGATTGCTTGACTTGGGAAATATGTCCAAGTATCTATTCCCTTATAGTCACCATAATTACTACTAAATTCATGCTCTCCTGACACACTATTGATCCCTCTAGCAGCATTACGCGGGCTAGTAGCTCCCGTACCATCTAAGTTAATCGCTGTACCATTAGCACTAGTATAGTTACTGTCATTGTAATAAATGGTAGTCGAGTTAATCTGCTGTCCATTTTGATCTACAAGGTTAGGAAAAGCAGCAGGAGGGTTTTCCATTGTGATTTTAAACCCCAACGGATTATTTTCGGCATCCAACATCGGAAAGTGATATTCACCCGACCGTGTTGTGATTATGGCATTGTATGGTAAGTTTCCTGGTCGAGGTAGGAGATTTGTCCCACTTGCATCCTTTCCATTCCAAAGCACCACATTTGAGCCGAGAGATAGCACATTTTGTAGTACTCTATCGTTACTAGGGTCATAAATGCCATCAGTGTTGGTGTCAATAATTATTTGATAGCTACCAGATGAACTGGCATTGAAGCTAAAATTTCCTCCCACACCTACAGAAGTTTGGTTGCCACTACCTCCATTACCCCCAGTAAATTTGAACGAAGTCGGTACTATCGGAATATTCGCTGCAATCGGAATACTCAAAGCATTGAGAGTTGCCGTGTCGGGTCGATTGAAGAAAACTAGGTGGGTAATGTCTGTTGATGTATCAGTAACATTCGGACTTTGAACTTTTACATTGCCATAAAAGTTGAGTGTACTGTTTGCGTCTGCTGGGGAATTGATAGAGTGATAAAGTGTAGAACCGTTACTATCAATATATCCCCGGCTATTAGCAAAAAAGATGAAGCCAAAAGGATCGACTCCATTCATGTCAGTTTCGTAACGATACCCATCTTTGGTTTGAATATAAAGCTTAGAGTTGAGTGCTACCGGAGTACCACCACTGGCATTTGCCCCCATATTCATAGCGATATAGTTGGTAAATACCCGCCCTTTTTTGGTAACACCATTACTATCTCGAACTGTGATATCCCAAGCAGCTACCCCTGAAAGTTGAGTACCATTTGTAGGAAATGCCGCCGTTATAGTTCTTGGGGGCGGATTGCCTGTAGTACCACTTTTATCAGGAGAATGAAATTCAACTTCGTAAATACCTGTTTCTGTAGCGATAAAATAACAAGGGGTATAGCCATTGGTATTAGGTAAAGGGCCGGCCGTTTCTTTGGCAACAGTGTTAATCCAACCAAAACCAGAATTTAGAACATCACAAGAGCCATTTTGACTACCAAAGGGACTGCGGTAAACAATATCTTGTGGGTCTGAAAAGCTAGTATTCACACTAGAGCCAAGATTAACTGTTTCTCCTTGTTGAACATAAACTTTAAGTGTGGTTTTCCGAATAATACCTGCCGCTGTTAAATCTGACCATTCCAGGTAGGGTCTATATCCACCATCAGAAACTAACTCTTTGCTGCCTTCAGCCAAGCTAGGTTGGATACTATTGCCGAAAATACATAAAAAAAAGCCCAAGCTACTGAGCCATAGTTTTTGGCGGCTAATTGTTAATGGCTTTTTCATAGTTTTTTTTACTGAGTTGTCCACAGTCAGAGAAAATCTCTCATTCTCATCAATATTTACTGTGGCGATCGCTCTTAATTTTTTAAATAAAGATTTCATCATTTAATCCCAAGAAAAATACATAACACATAAGTAATAATATTGAGTTTATAAATATATAAGTACCAGAATGAAAATTGAAACGTTTTTGCACTAGATTCAAAGCGGATAACAATCGTTACGACAATAGTATTCCCACGAGGAAAGGTTAAATTCGTACATAGAGGTTACAATGAACGTCTCTACATCAAATAACCGTTTTATGTTTCACGCTTTCGCATCCCCCTCATTGCAGCTTTGAGTTTACCTACCAAAGTTTTCATCGCTGATTCCTGTGGCTGGCGTGCTACAGGTTTTTGTTGTCCAAAGCCGTCAAACAATTCATTGAGCTTAACCGTAAAACCCAAATACGCCCCACCTGCGGAACGTGTTCCTGAAAAATCTCGGTCATCAACTTTACCAAACACATAACCAGCCGAAACGCGCAGGTTAGGCGTGAGGTAGTAGCCTGTTTCAACAACAAAGCCTGTCTCATTGTAGCTAGACTGACTAATTACACGAGCTTCACCCACCAAATCCCAGCTATATCCTAAACGATAGGTAGCGCGTACTTGGGCCAGATTTACTGTGCTAGTACCGGCTAAATCACTAGCTATGTAAGAGGTACTATTACGCAACGCATACTTCCCGTAGAATTCCCATTGCCAGTTAGGAGCGTAAATCGCTTCTAAAGCAAAGGTATGGTCTTGAGAACCCGTACCACTTCCTAACAGGATGGTGTCAGGGATGGTTGATGGATTTTGGCGATATTCATAACGTAATAAAGCATTAAATTTATCGTTATTGGGATCGCGGTAGGCTAAACCCAGCTTCAGGTTAGCAGTATCTCCCAATCCTGAAAGCTTTTGATTGGAAGAACCAGCTTGTTGATAACGTACCAAAGCGGTGAGAGCCGGAGAAATTTTACCCGCAGCACCTGCGGTAATTACTGTATTATTACCACCAGAAGAGGAACGATGTTCGTAACGGACGCTAGCTTGAAACTGCGGATTATCACTGTATTCTAGACCCACACTGTAGCTATCACCCCCATCAAATCCGATCGCAGATGCAGCTTGACCAAAGGCGTAGGGTTGAGCATATTGTTGACCCGCCAAAGTGCGTCCGAAGAAGTTGCCAAATACGTGTTCGTAAGCAACGTTCAGCCGCAATCCAGAAGCAATAGTCCAACGGTTATTTATACCAATTGCTCCTTGGGTGGTCATTTCGTTAGCACCACCCAAAATTGAGTAACGACCAGTCAAGGTAGTATCCGATCCGAGTTTGTGTTCACCGTTGACACTCAAGCTAGTAATGGAATTACCCGAATATTGACCGCTAGTGTAAAACTGTTGGGCCAGACTAACGCTGACACCAGGAATTACTGCCCAATTCAACCCGAAAATGCTACGGTCTGGGTAAATAGCATCTTTTTGGGAAGATAAGCTGAGTTCATTTTGGGCTTGAAAAGTCAAGTTTTTAGCTAGAGGAACTGAAAAACGCGATCGCAGTTGATCGGAATTACTACTTAGGGTACTGTCGGGGATGCGGTCTTCCAGTTGACGATGAATCAAATCTAAATCAATAGTGGCGCTACCCAGACGTTGTTGAATCCCAGCAGAAATCGTCGTCAGTGAATTATCTACCTTGCTACCAGGTATCGCCTCATAACGCGGTGCAAACAGTTCTTCAAAGGTATCTAGGGGTTGGGGAGCAATCCCAAAATTGTCTTCGTGGTCGTATTGCGCTCTGACGTTGGTAGTCGAAGTGAGTTTAGCTGTAACCTGCGCTCCATAACGGGTTTGTCCTGGGACGAAGCTGATAGTGGCATTATTAGCAAAACCCGTATCAGCAAAGCGATAATAGGCACGACCTTGAATCCCATTAGCAATCTTTCCTTCAGCTTCTAAACGGTAGGCATCACCTCTGATTTTTCCCACCACATCAGAATCATTCGTGGAATGGGCATATTCTGCGATTAACTTACCATTGTCACCTAAAGCAATCAGGGCATCTGCACCATAGAGTTGAAAGTCGCGCACCCCATGATTTTCTTGAACGTAAGTTGCTCCTATCCAACTTTCGGAGTTCAATTTGCGGGAAAGATTATATTGAAAACGACCAGCATAGATGCTTCCGTCAGAGTCTTCGCTGTCATATTGATAGCTAACAACAATCCGACGTACCAACACTTGTCCGGTTTGATCGATATCGGTGCGAAGAATCGGTTCGCGGAATAATAAAGTACCGCGATCGTAGTCGATTTCGTAGTCTGGGCCTCGGTTAAGCTGTTTGCGTTTTAATACAGTCCCAGGACGATTGAGTTCTTCTAACTCGATAAAGACATTTTCACTACCGGCTTGTAATAATCTGCGAGAGAGGAAGTAATAACCACTAGTACCATCAGGAGCAATAGTATCCCGTTGAAACCCCTCTAAGTGGTCGCCATAGAAACCTGTAATTTGTAGGTTTCCTAAATTGTAGTTAGCTTTAAAACCGTGGAGTTGACGGGTGATAGAAGTAAATTGCTGCGATCGCCGTGCAAATTCTTCTGTGTTATAGTCACCCCACATAGCATAATCAGGATCGGAGCCAGGGGTACGAGCTGAACGCTCAAAACGCAAAAATACACTGTCAATGGAAGGAGCGACTACATCAACTTTCGAGCTATCGCCGTAGACAGGATAGTTTTGCTCGCTGAATTGGTAAGTTCTAAACAGGCGATTATCGCAGTTGCAATCTTCATTGAGGCTACGAGAACTGTTGTATGCGCCTGTAAACAACCATTCTCCGATCGCACCAGTGGCAAATATCGCTGAATGGAAATCTAATTGAGTTCCGTTGTTTTTGTCAGGAGGGAGGAAATCACGGAAACTGCCGTAATAATTTGTACCTCTAGCGCCCAAACGTAAATCTATTACCCCTGTCACTAAACTCGGACGCAGTGCTGTTTCAAATTGGAGTTGAGTGAAGGCTTCTAAATCATTTGCGATCGCGCGAATTGTCACAGTTTCCGCTTTCAGTTGCGATCGTAACGTCGCTGTAAATTGTCCCCCTTTCGCCTCCACTTGAAATCCGGGTTCATCGGGTTTGAAGTCTTTCCCAATCAACTCCCCAGCAGAGGGTATCAGGGTGACAACAGCATCACGATTCGAGCGATTGCCATTTGCATCGATGAGTTGACCCCTGATTGTAGCCGTAGAACGTCCATCTGCTGGGATACGAGACTCGACTGTTTCTAAAGTTAATTGCTGCGGCGCTCCTCGAACTGCAACTTGCACTGTTACGGGGGGTTCTGTTCCTCCAATAATTTGTGCAGAGATGGTGTTTGCACCTTCTTTTAACGAGACACCATACCATGTCTGCGTTACTAAGTTGGTGGTAGCATCAGTTTCCGTCCGTCCCACTAAAGAAGGGTCTACCAACGCCCCATTTACCCGCAATTCCACTTGACTACCAGCAGGAAACTGCACAATCAGCGTGCTAGCTTGTACATCTACAACACTATCAGCCGTCGGAGTCAGGATTTTGATTGTTGTAGAGATAGGGACAGTGGGGGACACAGGAAGATTTTTATTCACTTCTTGTTCCCGCATCTCCGTGTTCCCTTGTCCTGCAATTTTGTGTAAGCCTCTAGGCAAATCTACAGAAGTTGCTGGCTGAAATGGTTGTATTTCCGTTGGAGAAGCATGAAACAGTGTTTCAGTATTTTTGCGTCCATCATTCTTGTCCTCTATTCCTGCTATTTTGCCTAAGTCTCTGGGCAAATCAGCAGAAGTTTCTGGTTGAAATGGTTGTATTTCTGTTTCACTTAGCTTGACATTTGGAATTGAAGTATCAAGAGCCGATGTTGAAGAAGTTGAGGCAAATTCGAGAGATGGAGAATGCTGCTCGGAACTTCCCAAAAGATGGGTAGAATTCAAAGCCTCTCCCCTTTTAGGGGAGAGGCTTGGAGAGAGGTTTTCCAAATCCCGTGAAAAGTCAGAATCTTTAACACTCTTTTCTGGTTGCGAAGGTGAATCAGGGAAAAGGAGTTTTTCACTAGTGATTTCTGCTTTGACAATTGTCGGGTACAAAACAAGGCAGAGAGCTACTGGCATCGCCCCCATCATTTTCAGGTTAAATGTAGTTACATGCAGTCTGGTTTTCATTTCTTGACTGGCTCCTGAAATGTGGGGGTGACAGCGAAGTTCATGCGTACTAAGCCACCAGGCTCTAAATGCACCAACCGAGATTGGCTATTTCGTTCGCGGAATTTTTCGTTACGAGCTAGGGTGTAACCGGGTACACTAATAAGGTCTAGTACACCTGTGTGGTATCCAGGTAAGGCATTAGCTAAGGAAAACAAACCATTCGGATCTGTAGTGATGCGGTTTCCGTCCTCCAGGAAAATCACCGCATTGGGTACTCCAGGCTCACCAGTCTGTTGTTCCCCGTCAAAGTTTTTATCAACAAACACGCGACCGATAATCGTGCCACAGTCAGAAACGATTCCTGGACGAATTTTCAATTGGTGGGTTGCAGGACCATCCTTAGTACTAAAACGGTTATCAGCTCGTTGAGCATTAACGATCGCAGTGTTACGACCAGTACCACGCAATGCATCGGCTGTTAATTGAGCAGCGTAGGCAATATTCAAAACTTTCTCTGTGGGAACTGTGACGTCTGTGCGGAATGTCACTGTGTTACCATTGCGTTCTGAGGCGATCGTGACTGGTTGACCATCTAGCTCTCCCCGTACAGATTTCGGCAAAAACTGAAATCCTAAAGGTAGGTCGTCGGTGACAAATATATTACTCAAACCAGCATCAGCGAGATTTTTTACCGACAGGCGATAGATTACCGTATCTCCAGGTTCAGCAGTAGCGCGATCGCCTGTTTTGATAATCTGCAACTGATTGGCTTGGCACAAATTTGTGGTGAATTCAAAGGCTAATAAATTCAGTCCAACAACTTCTGCGTTAGGAACTAAAACAACTGTTTGCTCTACCCTGGTTTCACCTGTGGTACTAATTGGTTGACCATCCAGAGAACTAGCGACATATCGCACGACATTATTACCTTGTGTGCCAGTGCTACCAAGGATTTCAATCTTGATGCGCCGTTGTTTGTAGATAGAATTTGGTGGTGGATTAACTACAAAAATGTAAGTTCTACCTGGATCGGTTTGACCCTTCTTCGGATCGAGTAGGAAATTGTAGACACCCGCAGGGTTATTCGTAACGAAGTAGGGGTTACTATTCTCGGTATTTGGCGATTTACCGCCAGGAACGTTGTTATTAGAAATATCTGGCAATTCTGTTCTAGTCAAAGAAACCAAGCTGCCCAATTCTGTGCCTGTTGGATCGCTAGAGTTCGGTTCGTATACCCCAACTGAAAAACCTGTATAGTCAGATAAAATAGTGCCAGCACAACCTAAAATTCGCCCTAATGGATCAACTAATCGGCTAAAAGTAAGATTAAGCTGACTAGAACTTCCTTGATATTGATAATTACTGGCAGAATCTGTATAAGTATAAGTAGCTTGATTTATTAATGGCAAAGATGCAGCCAGATTATTAGTCTGCTGCGCGATCGCTGGTATAGAAATAGTAGTATGCAAAAAACTTCCCAGAAGAACAGTAGCTGTTAACCGTCGCCACCAGCTACTGCTAGAAGTAATTTGCTTTTGGTTTTGAGGACGGCTCACCGAACACATCTCCTCTGAAATGTCAAGTTTGTTGTTGATAAAAGCACTTATTTATTTGTGGAAATCCAGTTAAGCCAAAACCCTTTAAAAATCTCGTTTCCAGCTTCCATTTGGAAATACTTTGCGGCTCTTTTTCGAGTCAGTATCTCCGCCTCCGAATCAGCGTACTTGCGTTTGATAAGTCGCTTTGACTGTTGTCTTCGCTGCAAGTGAGGGAATCTGCAAACGGATATGGGTGTAAGCAGTGGCTGGGGCTGGTTTTGTTTCCACTTTGCCACCAGGAAGAGTAACTTTAATAGTGGGATTTTCGACAAAGCTACGCCCGCCATCAATGCTGTAAATAACTTTGGCATTTTTGGCAACATTGGTAGAATTCAGCACGTAGACCATTCCTTTGGGAATAGGCTGATTAAAAGTCAAATTCTTCACTGGGCGATCGCTCTTATTTTCGCCACTCAAGGTATATCGCAACACATCTCCTGGTCGCACCACAACTTGACCTTTCAAAGGTTCCCATTTCTGGCTTTGCTTACCCTGCTGATCCTGCGCCACCACTTGCTTTTCTGCTTCCAAGCGCAATTGTATTTGCCCTTGAGTTTTGATATTCTGAGCAACAGCACTTCCTGAATGCCAAATATTAGCTACTCCCGGAATTTGACTGAGAAATGGAACTGTAGCAACGAGAGCGATCGCTCCTAAACCTGCAAGAGAAACACGCTTCATATAAATAATTTCCAGAATCTTGATTGTTGACTTATCTTTCCCTGCTTGTACTCAAAAATAGTCATTCCCCTCTTTGCAACCAAAGAGGGGGTTGAAGGTGAGGTGAAACGAATTAGTTCACCTTGCGTTGGAAGGTAAATGTTCTCTTCACACCAGGCGCAACCTGTCCAGTAACACTATCCACATACTTAGTAATATCAGTGTTTACCGTAGTTCCAGTTTGGTCAATGCTAGACGTGTTAGTTGGGTTATTACCGCTGTAGAATTGGATGGTTGCAACCCCGGAATCCTTAGCTGAACCTACGATATTACTGGTATCAATTTGACCATTTTTATCGTTGTCTAGCGCCCAATTGTTGGAACCGGCAGGAGTATCATCAGCAGTTGTACCATCTTCAACAATTACAACTTTGTCAGCATTCAAAATCACGTTTCCGGTTCCAGATTGAGCATCAGAAATATTTGTGTACTGAATTTGGTACTCAATAATGTTTCCTGGTGCAGGCTTCTTCGGATCGATACTGAATGTGCCATCATTCCCTTGAATTACAGGCCCAGTTCCTTGTAAGACTCGCGACACTTTCAGCAGTTTCAGGAAGCCAGTGTACACGCGATCGATAGTGATGTTTTCACTATCAGATATATTATCTGCATTCGTATCAATAGAGGCTTTGATATAAACTGGGTAGCCAAATTCTTGATCGCCTGGATAGTCTGGGATGGTATCGGTTGACAGGGATGTGTTGCTTGGCAAATCAACTTCCACACCATAATTGACAATTGCACCAGCAGCAACGTTGGGGATAGTAATCGGTGTACTGGCGGTTGCAAAGGTTCCTGTTCCTTGATTGTAGGTATAGACAGCAGACTGACCACCATAAGTAACGGTTACTTTAGTCCCATCCGGTAAATCTTTGAGATTGGCTGGTTGAGTTGGCGTTAGTGTGATACTGCCTGGGTTAGTGCCGTTGTTTTTAATTGTGTTAGTGAATCCAACGGCTGCTGGGTCAATTTTCGTACCGGGTGCTGTGCCAGCGGGAATTAAAGAAGATTTGTTAGTGAAGTCATCCTTGGTTTGACCTGATGGCCCAACAGCATCTGGTGCATTCTGCGGCCCGTTGAGTATCGCTGAATTAACAGGTGTTTCCAACTTGAAAATGTTTGCTTCACCACCTGCTGTACCATCACCAGTGTTGTTATTACCCGTGTCAATCCCAGTTTCTGGAGAGGTTGGAGTATTAATATAGCCATCATCAACGCTGTTGGCCGGTAGAGTATCGGGAAGACCATCACCATTAGTATCTGTACCCACAGGAGGTGTCATACTGCCTGGGGAACCGTCGTAGTTGCTGGGATTTTGGTCGCCAGATTCGTCGTAAACTGGGAAGTTACTACTAGGCGTTTGACCAAATAATTGAGCGATATTAGCGACGGTTAAAGGTGAAGTTGCAGTTGATTCAACGGCTAGCTGAATCGAGAAGCCATTTACTGTTGTACCAGGAGCAATGGAAGTAATAGTCGCTGGATTATTGATAAAACCAACTCGTGTTACACCTGCGAGTGTATCAGCACCTTTTAAGGGAAAAGTTTTCCAATTGGCTGTATTGGCATCAGTTGTAATTAAATCAGTGGTATAAACTGCTTGCCAACCAGGAGGCGCAGTTGGTGCTACTGCCAAATCTGTACCCGCAGGAATCGCATCAGAAACCAAGATACGGGTGCTAGCAACGCTATCAACATTGATGCTTGTACCTGTCAAGGCTGCTGGTGTAATTCCCTGCCCTGTGGGATCATTGGACTCAACTCGCAAACTCAAATCGTAGGTCAGCTTGTCATCTGTAATTGCAGTCGTGCCAGCATTGTTATAGCCACTGCGAATCTTGAGAATGGTGGCTAAAGTGTAACTCTTCACCGTTAAACCAACCTTAATTTGCTCGGTGGCGCTAGCTTCCCGTGTACCATTAACTGGTACGCCAGATACCTCACCAACAACACTATTATCAGGGTTATCTACGGTATAAACGTCACCACCGTCTGGAGTTCGCGCTTGATTTTGAGCATTACCAGGAGTATTACCAAGGGTAACGGTAATTATGTCATTGGTTTGAGCGCCAGCCTGTACGGTAACTGGCACACGCACCAATACCGTACCACCAGGCGAAACCGAGGGCGTGAATACCTCAGTGCTAGTGATATTTTGCCAGGTTTGACCGCCGTCAATGCTGTATTGCAGGTTATTAGGTGTACCATTATTTGGTAATGTTCCAGAAACTGTACCCGGCCCAGTTGTTGTAGCTAAGTTAGGAATTCGGAATTGGGTGGGGTCGTTACCTACGTTCGTCAGGGTGTAGGTGTAGATTAGTAAGTCGCCAACCTGAACTGTTGTATTAGTAGCGCTAGTGGTGTTATCCGTTACACCTGACGCTGTAACGGTGATCCCAGCAACCTCTGCTACAGTGACAACAACAGTGTTAGAAGTAGCGTTGATTGTTGTCCCTGGACTGTTAGGATCTTCGTAGGTCGCTGTCGCCGTGTTGCTGATAGATGTACCCGCAGTAGTTCCGTCAGCTAATACAGGTGCAACAAATTGAAAAAGGCTACCAGTTAATAATACTGTTGCTACTAGAGATTGGTAAGACTTACGCTGCTTATTTACAGATTGATTTCGATTTACCATAGAAGTACTTTGTTTGCTGAACTTGTATCTCGGATTTTGAGACAGGATAAAGTTCGGCAATTCCCTTTCAGGAATTACCGATTATAGCTACCCAAAACTTCAACATTTCGGGAATGCCCATTTAAGGAGTTAAATTATTGACACTCCTTAAAAACTGTATTGAGACAATAACCAGAAATAACTTGTCTACTTTTTTTACGCTTACCCTTGAGAATCAAAGCTGGCAATCGCAAATATGTGTAATTTATTACTGTATTTCTGTGGCTTAGAGATGTAAATAGTAATGTAGCTTTTAAAGCAAAAAAAGTCTTGCGTATAAATAAGTAACTTATCTAGCCGTGAATGAGTGCATCGAAGCTGAAAAATTAACTTTATTTTGGTAATACACATAGCATTTTTAGTGGTTTAATCAGATACTAAAAACACTAAAACTTATATATATAAATGCTTTTGAGTTTTTTCGTCAGAAATATATACTGCTCTGTAGAGTCATTTAGATAAAAAAATTGAAAGTTAACTAAGCGATCTAAATCGCTTAAATAAGATATTAATTTCAATCAATGCAATTTTATCATAATATAATGCAATATAATCATGTATTTTACCGTATTAATGCTGAGTAGATGAAGCTATTTTATTTTTTTATAACATTAAGTATGTCTGTGTAAATACTCAAAATAGAGATTACTAGTATTAAAGTTTTACAAGAATCATTCCTCTCAACACCAACCATACCCGATATTTTTAGTCGGGTATGTTTGACTGGTATTTTTGCTCGTGTTAGTATCAGGCGACAGTGACAGACAAACAGGGAAAGCTAGTTTATGACTCAGGCAATCAAAACCCAAACCCAAACCCAAAGCAGCACTGCCTACTTTCAAGCCTTGAAGTGTAAGGAATGTGGTGCAGAATATGAACTCAAAGCCAGTAATGTTTGTGAGTCATGCTTTGGCCCGTTAGAAGTTAAATATGACTACAACGCCCTACGTCTGACTGTCACTCGTGAAACAATTCAAGCTGGGCCCAATTCAATTTGGCGCTACCGTCCCTTTTTGCCTGTCGCAACTGACAATGTAATAGATGTGGGAACTGGTATGACTCCGTTGGTTCGTTCCCACCGTCTTGCTCGTCGTCTGGGTCTAAATAAGCTTTATATAAAAAATGATGCCGTGAATATGCCCACCCTGAGCTTTAAGGATCGGGTGGTGTCAGTCGCTTTATCCAGGGCGCGGGAGTTGGGTTTCACTACTGTTTCTTGCGCTAGCACTGGTAATTTGGCAAATTCTACAGCTGCGATCGCAGCTCATGCCGGTTTAGACTGCTGTGTGTTCATCCCCGCAGATTTAGAAGCCGGTAAAATTATCGGTAGCTTGATCTACAGTCCCACGCTCATGGCCGTCAAGGGCAACTACGATCAAGTCAATCGTCTCTGTTCGGAAGTTGCTAATACACACGGTTGGGGTTTTGTCAACATTAATCTGCGTCCTTACTATTCTGAAGGTTCTAAGACGCTAGGTTTTGAAGTTGCGGAACAATTAGGCTGGGAACTACCCGATCATGTGGTTGCTCCTTTGGCATCTGGTTCGCTCTTTACAAAAATTTATAAAGGGTTCCAAGAATTTGTCGAAGTTGGTTTAGTAGAAAATAAGAGCGTCCGTTTCAGCGGCGCTCAAGCTGAAGGTTGTTCACCCATCGCCCAAGCCTTCAAAGAAGGACGCGACTTTATTAAGCCAGTTAAACCGAATACAATTGCGAAATCGCTAGCGATCGGCAACCCAGCAGACGGCATTTATGCTGTGGAGCTAGCTCAGAAGACTGGTGGTAACATTGAATCAGTCAATGATGCCGAAATTATTGATGGTATTAAGCTGCTAGCAGAAACCGAAGGTATTTTCACAGAAACGGCTGGTGGTACAACCGTGGCCGTGCTGAAAAAACTGGTAGAAGCTGGCAAAATTGATCCAGATGAAACTACCGTGATTTACATCACTGGCAATGGTTTGAAAACCCAAGAAGCAATCCAAGGCTACGTTGGTGAACCCTTGACTATTGATGCTAAATTGGATAGTTTTGAACGTGCCTTGGAGCGATCGCGTACTCTGGATCGCTTGGAATGGCAACAAGTCCTCGTTTAGTTAAAAGTTATGAGTTATGAGTTTTTTATTCATGACTCCTAACTCTTAAATTGTATTTCTCACTTTTAACTCTTCACTTTGTACTTCTATGGCTGTAACAGTTTTAGTTCCTACAACTCTTCAGAATTTGACTAATAATCAAGCTAGTCTAGAATCCAACGGTAGCACCATTGCTGAACTGTTGGACTCCTTAGAACAAAGCTTTCCTGGTATTAAATCCCGGTTGTGCGATGAAGAAGGCAAGCTACGTCGATTTGTAAATTTTTACGTCGATAGTGAAGATATCCGCTATTTAGATGGTATTAACACAGCCTTGAAAGATGGTGATGAAGTAAGTATTGTTCCTGCTGTTGCTGGTGGTTAATCCTGAAAAAATCTACCTAGATTTAGCAAATGAATACATTTAGCTTGCCGCGAATGGCAGGCTTATTTTTATTGGTTTCAAATTCAGTATATCGAAAACTTTTGTAAATAGAACTTTCTCAAGATGTTTTTCGGCACAGCCAGAAGAATCTTGAGAACAGTTGAGTTTTTGAAAATTAAGAAGGTTATTCGAGTTGTATAGAGTTTTTTCATGCAATCAAATAAGAGTCATATCGACTTTTTGAGTAGCTATTAGTTTGTGTTAATAGTAAAAGAATAAGTTTTAATAATAGCCGACGAACTGTCCCACTTATCGAGACTCTTTAGGCGATCGCTTAATTTAATAATTGAGATGGGAGCAATACAAAAAAGTGAAATCGGGTTTAATTTTCAGTTCCTGGGGGAAGCCGCAGAAGCTTCTTATTATTTGAAACTACAACTAAAAACTAAAAGTACTCCGCAGAATACCAATAGTAACTGAGTCATTATCTGGTGTGTTACCAGGTTGTATAAGATGAATTATCCCTGGTGTAATACTGATATTATCTGTTAGCTGGAAACGATAAAATGCCTCAATTTGAGTGGTCGTACCTGGTTGTCCACCTGCACGCCCTAAACCTGTATTGATAAAATCAGGGACATTATTCCCTACAGGTAAGCTGCTACTAGTTATTTTAGGAGGTTGACCGACATAAATTCCTCCTAGATTTCCTTTCTTCAATAAATCAGGGAAATTCAGAAACACCATATAATTTGTCGTTTCTACACTTCCTGATTGTCCAGGAATATAAGATTTAGTATAACCACCCCACACACCTGCGCTAAAGCGGGGAGAAATTTGCCAAGTCAGAGTCGCACCCACGGCGTTAGTTTGTAGTGGTGCTGATTTTCCGGTATTGGTATTAACTGTAGTTAAGCATTCATCACCAACAAAGGTTAGCAAACAACCATCTGAAGCGTAATTATTAACATAATACAAACTTAAATCTAGAGTATCGGTTGGTGTCAGCAGTAATTGCACACCTGTAGTGGTGGTTCCATCAAATAAACCGCTACCTTTACCGGGATTTCCAGGTTGATAACTAGTATAAATTGCCTGCAAACTAGCGCGTTTAGCAAATTGCCAATCAATCGCTATACCACCGTGACCATATCCCATATTTAAAATTGGGTTTCTTTGAGCAAAATAAGATAATGGTCCTGTTGCAGCACTTTCTACCCGATTGGGGCCTCGGAAAGCAGCTGGCATACTTACGCCTTCTGTTCCTACCATTACTGCTAATTTATCTGTCACCAGCCAATGAAAATTCAGGTCACTTACAATCAAGCTATCTGTAGGAAATTCATAGCCAAGTAAAACATCATTCCGAGAAACACTATTGGTAAATCTAGGTGTAGTTTTTCCGTTACCATCTAAAAGACCTGTAAATAAATAACTACGGGGAGTGATTTGGCTAGTTAAATACAGCTGCGCCAGGGATATAAGATTAATATTTGTCCCAGCATCATCTGTATCCTTTTGTCCATCTCTAGGATTGACATCACCACGATTGTTAGTTCGTCCTTGAATGCCAACTATCAGTAGTCCACTGAGTTTGGTTGTTGTTGAGAATTGGTTGGCTTCGATTTCGGCAGTTTTGGCTTCTAAACTATCGACACGACCCCGCAAAGTTGCTAATTCAGGGGCAAATTCTGACTGTAATTTTTGTAATATTGCTAAATCTTCGCGGGTGACTAAATCGCTGGTGGCTGTAGTGATTAATTCGTTGACTCTATCTAAACAAGCATTCACACCCGCAGCAAATTCATATCGAGTTAAGGCGCGATTACCGCGATAGTTGCTATCTGGATAGCCGGCTATACAACCATAGCGTTCCACCAAAGACTGCAAGGCTTGAAATGCCCAATCGTTGGGTTGTACGTCCTTGAGTTGAGATACCGATGTAACTTGCGCCATCGGTTCTTCTGGGGAAAGGGAGGGGGATGCTCCCATAATATTATCGCCCTTAACTTCTATCTGCTGAGTAGTTTCTGTATTGATGTATTCTTCTGCTAATGCTTTTTGTGCAACTCCATTTACTCCCGCAATTAGTAACCATGCGAGCATCCAGGTTTTGCGATGACTGCAGCTAATAAGTCTACCTTTCAATTTTTTACACTCTGCTCACATACTTAAGTGAAGAGTGTATTCGCGATCATCTAGGGTTCACATGGGGACATTTACGGATTTTGTCCCAAATTAGACTTAATGCTTCTAGGCAACTTTTGAAAGGGCGAGTATAACAAGGTATTGGGGAATGGGGACTGGGGACTAGGAAAGAGTTTCTCAATCCCTAATCCTCAATTCTTTAATCCCGAATCTATGGCAAATCGTTCACGCAAGCCGAAGCCAAAAGCCTCTAAACTAAATCAACCTCGTGCTGGTGCGATGAAACGCGTCGCTAAAAAACCCCAGAAAAAGCTAAAACGAGGGAGTTGGTTGTCGTCAATACTAGCGATGCCTACGGCGGCAAGCTACGCAATTCTGTTAAGTAGTGCTAGTCTAATTATGGCTTTTGCCTGGATTAGTGTTCTCTTCATTTTCAATCCAGACGAGGTAAGCTGGCTAAATAAAATTTTACCTGCATGGGCACAAATCCCCCTTGGTAAACACGAACGTCCCCAAACTCTCAAACAAATTCAACTCGATTTGAGTAAAAAAAACCAAATATTTGGGGAAACTCTGCCTTTAGATCGGGATGTGAAAACCTCATTTTTACTACCAGTTTTTCAACAACGTGCTAACTGTCAATCTGATTGTGAAGAAGTGGTGGAACTCAGGGTTTACGAGCGCTCAGAAGAGTTAGAGTTTAAATCTCAGTCAGAAAGTTACTATTATCTAGCGACTCAATTATCTGTAACTGGGCCAGATGAATCCTTTGTGATTTCTTCTTTGCTTGATGGAACTTCAGAACCCCAGGATATCAGTATTCCCCTACCTTTAACTGAAGTGCAACGCTTTGAAGGTAAGACACCATCCTCAGGGGTTTGGTTTGATTTGCGGGGTAAACGCCAACAAGGAGCTGGTACGATCCGCTACGGTTACGTCGTATACTACAATCCAGAACGCACGAATCTACTACAAATGTTGTTTTGGACTAGTCCTAATGGACAATTGCCCAAATGGCAGCAGGTAACTGGTGACGCTACAAAAGAGTTAGTTGTCGACCAAACAGTAGGTTTAGAACCGCACTTACAGGTTTACCAAGTCAAACCTTTGAAGTTGTTCCTCAAACCAATTCAATTGGAGGCGATTACCCTCAAATCATCAACCCTCAAGGATTCTGCATACCAAAGTGCCCTATCAATTGCCCGTAGCGGATTGTGGACACCAGCTTTTGAATGGTTGAAATTCATCAAGAAACAGCGCAAAGGAACTTTACCAGAAGTGGCGCAAGCGCAAATGGATTTGATTCGCTTGCATTCCCAACTTACTAAAACTCAAGCCCAGAAAATTTGGGCCAGTCCTAGTCAAGAAGTGCTGGCAGATTTGATTGATGGTCGCTGGGAGAAAGCTTTACAGGTGTTTGAAGCGTCGCCAGATAATGCCCAAGAAATTGCTACTCTACTCAAAGCTGATGAAAAACGGTTGTGGAATCGCACAGTGGCGGCGTTGCAGGTGAACCCAAATAGACGAGAGGTGCAAGCTTGGTTCGCGTTGATTTTAGCAGTTCAGCGGGGAGAAGAACACGCTAATTCTTGGTTAAAGGCGCAACCAAAAATTACAAAAGATAATCTTGCCTATATTCAAGGTTTGTTGGCAAGACTCAATGGTAAGGGGACATTGCAAATATCCTCTACTCACTCTAGTCAGATTGTTGGTACGGTGCAACTAATCACTCAAGTTACCAACACCGAATGGCTGCAACCAAATTCCCCAGCAGATTTGAAACTTACAGATAACCAAGTTTGGTATCAGGTGGAGGTAAGTGCATTTAATAACGGGAAACGCTGGCTAAATTTTCCCTTTGAGAATTTCAACCTACCGAAAACTGACGCCGCCAAATTTTTCTGGAAAACTTTGGGAATCACTTCTGACCCGGAAATCCAAATTGTAGTCTGGTTGCCTAACGGAGAGCAAAAAATTACTATAGCCGCTATCAAAGCGGTGCAACTACAAGGTAAAGTTTTGCGCCTATTAGCTGCTGGCCCAAAAATTCCAGATAATCAAAACGATGTTCTCCAGCCCAAACCTTTAGCCTTGACCAATGCAGCACTGGAATGGGTGCAACCATCTCCCATTACTCTACGAGAACTGCATCAACAAAATCCCCAAGGGGTGAAGGTAATGCTATCGAGTCTGTGGCAATCTTTACAACAATCCGGCGAAGTTCCGGGTGGTGCTATTCCTAGCTTTGAACAGATGCAGGAAAAATTAGGTGATTGGCCCGTTCAAGTGATTGATTTAACAAATAACGCTCAACCAGAAATAATACTGACTATCTCACCGGAAGCAATAGCATCCTTGAATCAGTCGACACCTGAAATTCAGAGAAAAAACACACAACAAGGTCGTGACCGGACTATAATTTTCTCTGATAGAAATAAAATCATTTACACTGATTTTACAGGAAATTACTTACAAAGACTCTCTGCGATCGCCAAGCTTTCAGGGGTGCAATCCTTAGCTTTACTGGTAGAAAATGCTCATAACTACAGTTTGAGGCGCTGGTCAGAGAAAAATCAGCGCTTTGAATAGCACACCCCTGACTCAAATTTCCCCTTTACTCAAATTTAAATTAGAGAGGGGAAAAGCGATCGCTATCGACAAGACTGACTTATTCTTCTTTTTGATTGGTTTCGGCTAGACGTTGGTGCTTCAGGTTTTCCAATTGCTGCAACAAAGAGTCTACCTCTGCTTGTAAATGCATCAATTTAGCTTGCTGATCGTCTTGATAATAAGACTTGGTTAACTTACTGACCCAGGCTGTCTGAGACTCGCGATCGGAAACGTTAGATAAATAAGTAGGCATCGCTAATTAAATCCACAATTTAACTCACACCATTAGAAATATTATAATAATGCTCTTTTAAGCTTTATTACATTATTGTATATTTTCAATCAATTACTCTAATGGATTTGGGGTTCAATCATAAAAGACGGTGATTATAATGGCTGTGTTCCAAAAAAAACACTGGCCCAAGTGTGTAAAGCTTACTTCTACAGGACCGTACTTAGGAATAATTAATTTATAGTCTGTCAATTATGGTTGTACAAACAATTATCGCCGTTTTTGGGGAATTTACGCAAGAAATTATATGTAGACTATATCAAGAATTATGCTAAATCATGAAAAAACGTAGGGCGAAGCGCTTCCACTTGGCACAGCCTCTCTTAATAAGGGAAGTAGAAGGCTACTATCAAAAAGAGACAGCCTCTTGCGTATTTTCCTAGATTAATTGAAGCGAATCGGGTAGGAGAATACATAGATATACTTGACTAAACGAATGCACTAAAAGCAGCTTTAACCACGGATAAATCAGAGTTTCACAGAGTTATAACATAAGTCTCATATAGCAATCAAGTTTGATTCCTGAATTTACTTGCGTGGACAGGGAACAGGGAATAGGGAATAGGATAGATAAGTACTGAGTCTTATAGGACTTACGCAAAAACCCTCTCAAACTCTCATTTCTCCGTGACCTCTGCGTCCTCTGTGGTTCGTTTTCTGTTTTTCTGTTACCTGTGCGTAAGTCCTATCTTATTCAAAATCAAATAGGAGTCCTATAGATTTGCAGATGATTTACCTCGTCAGTATCCTCTAAGCTAATTTGTTGAACCGAAGGTCGCCGTGGCAGTTTATGATAAATTAACCTTCTAAATGAAAATAGCAAGTGAAACGCCTGCATTACAAAAAATAATATTCTTAATAAGATTCTTTGGGATTAGGGAACTCTCAACAGGCAACTGGTAACGAAAAATCTACTTTCTTCCTCTTCCCCATTTTGCGCTTCCCTATCCCACCCTTTCTAAATATCCAATCCTTACATTCAGAAATTTTAAATCCTGTGACTTTGAGCCTGTCTGTTGCTACATCTCATCGCCAACCCTGGCCCGGATTGATAGAAGCCTATCGCGAATACTTGCCTGTCAGCGAAAAAACACCGATTGTCACTCTGTTGGAGGGCAACACACCTCTAATACCAGTGCCAGCGATCGCAGAACGCATTGGCAGACAAGTACGGGTTTTTGTAAAATATGACGGTCTGAATCCCACCGGCAGCTTCAAAGACCGGGGGATGACTATGGCAATTTCCAAGGCTAAGGAAGCAGGGGCAAAAGCAGTAATTTGTGCTAGCACGGGCAATACCTCAGCCTCAGCCGCCGCTTATGCCAGACGCGGGGGCATGAATGCCTTTGTACTGATTCCCGACGGTTATGTAGCGCTGGGCAAGTTAGCTCAAGCATTACTGTACGGCGCAGAAGTATTGGCAATTAAAGGTAATTTTGACCAAGCCCTAGAAATTGTCCGCGAGATGGCCGAAAGCTATCCAATCACTTTGGTGAATTCGGTCAATCCCTACCGCCTAGAAGGGCAAAAAACAGCAGCCTTTGAAATTGTCGATGCATTGGGTGATGCACCAGACTGGTTGTGTATTCCCGTGGGAAATGCCGGAAATATCACAGCATATTGGATGGGATTTTGTCAATACCATCAAGCCAGAAAGTGCGATCGCTTACCCCGGATGATGGGATTCCAAGCCGCAGGAGCAGCCCCCTTAGTCCACGGTCAGCCAGTGGCGCATCCCGAAACCCTAGCAACAGCAATTCGCATTGGCAACCCTGCAAGTTGGGAATTAGCGATCGCGGCACAAACCGCCAGCCAGGGAAATTTCCACGCCGTTACCGATGCCGAAATTCTTGACGCTTACCGACTTTTGGCAGCATCAGAAGGTATCTTCTGCGAACCTGCTAGCGCTGCTTCTGTCGCTGGGTTATTGCAGGTGAAAGACCAAATTCCCACAGGAGCGACAGTAGTTTGTGTCCTCACAGGCAATGGTCTAAAAGACCCAGATACAGCCATTAAACACAATCACAGTCAATTTCAACAGGGTATCGCGGCGGAACTGGGCGCAGTAGCCAAGGCAATGGGATTTTAGGACATAGGGCATTGGGCATTGGTTATTTCTCCCTTATGCTCCCCTGCTCCCCTGCCCCTGCTCGTTCGCGTGTCAAGCTATCAATAGCATCACCCAAGGCAGTAGTCAGGCTATTGCGAGTTTGGGCGTGATTGTCCTGCTCAGTTTTCAAAGCTTGCAAGAGGCGATCGCGTTCTTTAATCGCGGTGATGAGTTTAGCTTGCAAGTCTTCCACAGATTTTAGCTGTTCTATTTCTTGTTGAATCGCTACTGGTGTCCCAGCAGCCAGTGTCTGTATTTCAAAACCTTGAAGTTTATGCAGTTCTGCCTTGAGAGAGGCGATGGTCTGTTGGGAGAGTTGGGTATCTGTGCGGCGTTGTTCTGCTTCTGTGTTGTAAAGCTGACGCCATTTTTGGGCACTTTCCCAAGCCGTATCGCGATCGTGTTGTAGCTGTGCCATCTGCTCTTTGATTACCTGGATTTCTGTCAACCACTGTTGTGTTAAATCTTGATTCATAGATTAATAGTCATTAGTTAGGAACTCTGCCCCACTCCCCACTCGGTATTATTGCGGTAGAAAGATAGATGCGATCGCTACGCAAAATTTAGCACAGTAGTTAATAAACCCAACTAGTTTTAA
The DNA here is from genome assembly GCF_036917415.1 of Nostoc sp. Classification (GTDB taxonomy): domain Bacteria; phylum Cyanobacteriota; class Cyanobacteriia; order Cyanobacteriales; family Nostocaceae; genus Nostoc. The sequence continues at coordinate 50,620 of NZ_JBALDJ010000025.1, forward strand.
CTCTAAATTATGCCAAAGCCTCGTTTTTTTCGCTTCTTTCGCCACCTCAATTGGCGCACGATTAAAAAAACTTTTTCCAGGACAATCGAAAGGCGACTTTTAGGACTCGCCTCAGAAATCGCCTTCAATGCCATGCTATCGCTGTTTCCAGCAATTCTTGCTCTGATTACAGCTATTGGCTTATTGGCGGAATCTTTACAAAACACCTTTAGACAACTGGCGGTGCAACTAAGTCAAGTCCTACCTGAAGAAGCCCTGGATCTGATTCGTGATTTTGCTACCACAGAAATTACTAACTCCAAAAACAGTGGTTTATTTTCTCTAAGCTTTGTATTAGCAATTTGGACTGCTTCTGGGGCGGTGAGTACTGCGATGACAGCCCTCGATCAAATTCATCAAATTCCTTCAGAAAACATCCGCCCCTTTTGGAAAGCCAAGCTCGTCTCTTTGGGATTAACAGTTGGTACTATGTTGCTTTTAATATTGGCTTCTTTCTCAGTATTTACCAGCGATTGGCTATTGGGAATGGTAGCACGCGAAAATAGTTCTTTAATCTTTTTGTTGCATCTTTGGCTGCTGTTACGCTGGCCTTTAACTTTAAGTATTGTCGCTGTCGCCTTTGGCTTTGTCTATCGCTATGGTCCAAGCAAGTGGAACTCAGGCACGCCAATGATGCCTGGAGCAATTTTAGCAGCTGTTTTTTGGGCAATTTTGTCTGCCCTATTTCGGCTGTATGTGGCGAATTTTGGGAATTATAATAAAGTATATGGTGCTGTAGGAGCTGTAATAGTTTTAATGCTCTGGCTGTCAATGAGTGCTGCTGTTCTGTTAATCGGCGATCAGTTGAACGTGACTATCGGCGAAGATATGCGCTTAAAAGCCCAGCCGCAATCGAAAGAGAAATATTAATTCGTAAATCCTTGAGAAAATAATTGCAAAAGCTCAGTAGGGGAGTAAAATATCTAACGATTCAATACAAAATTAGCGATCGCCTCTATGTCTGATTCTCCTCCTCGATTTTCGATGATTGAACCTGATGCCAAAGCACCCACATTGAAGCGCCTGCGTCAGTTAAGTCGGCTGTTGGATAATGTTATTACCATTCCTGGCACGCAGATTGGTTTTGGTCTAGATCCAATTTTAGGACTCATACCGATTGGTGGTGATTTTTTGGGAATAATGTTTTCTAGCTACATCATTCTAGAAGCAGCACGGCTAGGCGTATCTAGAGCCACTCTAGGTAAAATGGTTTTGAACGTAATCATTGATGGCTTGGTAGGCGCTGTCCCCGTTTTGGGAGACTTTTTTGATTTTGCCTGGAGAGCTAACACTAATAATATCAAGCTCTTGGAAGAATACTTAAAGTTTCCCAGCGAGCAAAAGAGTGCAGACAGGTGGTTTATCTTTGCTGTTTTGGCCGGATTGTTGCTAATCTCTATTGTCTTAGTAGCATTACCCGTGATCCTAATTAGAATCCTGTGGAGCGCCTTTACAGGCGGTTAAATTGTTTATTGATAAAAGAATGAAAGATTGGTGGCAAGCTACTTTTCCTAAAGGGCGGCAAAATCTAGTTATTACTGATGCTAAAGGCTATCCTGTACAAATTGCTTATGGCGAAAAAGGTAGAGGTAAACCGTTAATTTTATTACATGGCATGGGGAGTTGGAGCTACAATTGGCGCCACAGCGTCGCATCATTATCTAAATATTACCGAGTAATTTGTTTTGATGCCAAAGGTTTTGGTTTTTCCGAAAAACCATTGTCTCGTAAAGAACACAACGGTCATCAAGTTATTGAGTTTCAAAGAATTATTCAGGCATTATGTGATGAACCCGCAGTGATTGTAGCCGAATCTCTAGGGGGATTAGTTGCCCTTGCTCTTGCTCAAGAAAATCCGCAGTTAATCGGACGGCTTATAGTAGTAAACGTACCTGTTTTTGCCGAACAGCTACCCCATTGGTCTATGTGGTTGCTTGCCCAAACGCCCCTAGAAGTAATACAAACAATTGACTCCTTACGTCTGACATATCTGTTTGCACCTCTATTTAGAGAAGTTATGGCAATAGAAAGACGTGGGGTATTATTCGATCCCTCAATCTTGACACAGGAAGATATCTATTGGATAACTTACCCGTTTACTGAATTACCTGGTACGATCGCAAAAGTTGCTGAAGAGTTACAAATAGCCGCGCGAGAAATTGAGAATTTGCAAGCAAATAAGCCAAATATGCTCACTAAAATTCAAAATAATCTGAGTGCAATTAAGTGTCCTACACTAGTTTTGTGGGGTGAGCAAGATAGTTGGTTTCCTGCTAGTCATGGTAAAAAATTACATCAACATATCCGCAATTCCAAATTACAGATTTTACCTAACTGCTGTCATGATGCCTCAACTGGGGCTTCTGAGGTGTTGAATAAAACGATTCTTAAGTTTTTACAAGAGACTAACTTCTAAAGACAATTCGTATTTTGATGGTAACATCTCTAATATACCAAAACACTTCACAATGACGTGCGAGTGTTTCAACAATAATTACGAATTACGAATTAGATAAAAAGAGAGTGGGAGGAAGCATATCAGTCAGCTTTCAAACTCCCACTCTACCATTTGCTGCTGAAGCGAACAGGAATGTATACAGACGTTACCCGCTATTTGGGGGCTAATGCGTAGTTCAACAACACCTACACGCATTTAATATTCCTGTTGCAGCAAATGCCAAACCTGATTATTGAATTTATTTACTGAGATAAATACTCTGCAAATAATTGTTAGAGATAGCTTTTTGTTTTTGTAAATCACTGAGTAAATAGTATTTTACAAAAGGAATTTGCTTAGGTGGTAGTCCCTGATAATCAAACCCTTGAAGTCGTTTATCTTCATACAATGTAACTTGATTAATCAAAAGCTGGTTGCCATTTTGGCAAGTTTTTAAATTTCCTATTTGCTCGTATCTAACTTTTTAAAAGCAGTTAAACCGCTATATATAGCAAGCGAACTAAAGGTTAGGACATAATGACAAGCGTGGATGTTAGGAATAGTAATGTTTTACCTCCTGCCTCCTGCCTTCTGCCTCCTGCTATAGCAAAGAAATTATTCGTACATAACAAGATTCCCGACTTCTTAGAGAAAGTCGGGAATCTAAGCCAAGCTAATTGGCAAAAAATGTTAATTTAACAGGATTTTACTTTACAGTAGTATTAATACTGACGTAAAATAGCAGACAATGAACTATTTTTACGAAGATCCATCAAGTCTGCTAAAGGTTCTGTGCGCGTATCCAGGTGGTGCTTGTGTTCTGCTGGTAGAACAGTTACTAGATGCTTTGTTTTAGGTTGCATCTGCATAAGAGGCATTAGTTGTGGCTGTGGCACAAAAATTGGCTGACTCTTGGGAAGATGTGGTTCCAATTTTTGGTAATTCTTCTGTGCCAAGCGTACCTGATGGCGATTAACCTGTTTTTGAACTTTTTGTGGTTGCTTTGTGCGGTTAAGCACTCGGAAAATCAGCAAAGAACCACCACCACAGCTGAGAACGATCGCAGCTACCATCCATAAAGGTGTAGGATTGCTGTTCTCAGAGGGCGGACTGATTGGTTCTTCAACTATAACTGGGATTTTTTCTGGTTCTTCTTGTGGCACAGGCCCAGCATTACCTAAACTATATAAGGCAAAGGCACCACCTCCCATAAACATGGCTAAACACCCGGTTAACAATAGCCAAGGATGATGTGCAACCAGATATATCAGAACATTCGAGCTGTTTTTTAGTCTCGATTTTTTATTTGTCAGCTCTGGAGTAGCCCTTTTTAATTGGGTTCGCTCGCGCTGTACACTCTGACTTTTTTCCATGATTACTTTCAGATTTGTACCCCTCTAGTCAATAAATTGTACTTGAGGAGTCAAGCATCAGGTATCCGTAACAAAATTTAGATTTAAGTAACTTTTTTGTAAAACGGATGCTACAAAATCTGGCTAAATTTTGCCAAAGTTCTGTATTTATGATGACTTTTTGCCGTAATAATCTGAAATCAGTTCGCTTATTTCTTCTCTCAGCTAGGAGAATGCCTTTCAAGAGCAAGTTGAATTAACCGATCGACTAATTCTGGAAAGGGAACTCCACTATGGGCCCAGAGTTGGGGATACATACTTGTTGCAGTAAAGCCTGGTAAGGTATTGATTTCGTTAATCAAAACTTCTTGTGTTGCTTCCACGTAGAAAAAATCTACCCTTGCCAACCCCGCAGCGTCAACAGCAGCAAAAGCTTGCAAAGCCATATCCTGGATTTGACGAGCGATCGCATCTGGAAGCTGTGCGGGTATCAGTAAATCTGCCCGACCCTCAGTATATTTCGTTTCATAATCATAAAAATCGCTGTCATAAGTAATCTCTCCAATGACAGAGGCTTGGGGTCGATCGTTACCTAAAACGGCACACTCGACTTCTCTAGCGACAACACCAGCTTCTACAACTAGTCGGCGGTCATAACTGGCAGCATTATCTAAAGCGGCTTCTAATTCTGGGCGCGATCGCACTTTGGCAATACCCACTGATGAACCCAAATTAGCAGGCTTGACAAAAGCAGGATAACCTAATGCTGCCTCAATTTCATCACACAGTTTCGGAAATACGCACGGATTAGACCAAACCTGCGCTCTAGTTACCGCTTTGTATTTTACCTGTGCTAGTCCCGCTTGCTCAAAAGCCATTTTCATGGCAATTTTATCCATTCCCATTGCCGAACCTAACACCCCAGAACCGACAAAGGGGACTTGCATCAAGGTGAGTAACCCTTGAATTGTTCCATCTTCACCGTTGGGGCCGTGGAGAATGGGAAACCAAACATCCACTTGGGCAACTTGAGAGGGAGATTGCCAATTGCTCAGGTTTTGGGCTTGAGGGTTGGATGTGAGATTTCCCTCAGAAGTTGATTTTTCCGATTCCAACAGCGGACTGCCGGTTGCTAAAACCTTTTGGGGTACTTCTCCCGCCAGCCAGCGACCATCTTTTTGGATGTAAAAAGGCAGTATTTCGTACTTACTAGCATTTTCCTCTGCACTCAAGGCTTTAGCGATCGCCCGTGCTGAGTTGATCGAAACTTCATGTTCTCCCGAACGACCGCCAAACAGTAACCCCACCCGCAGCTTAGTCATTTTCGGCTCCTCCACACTTCTCAAGCAGATAGCGTATCACAACCTACAAAAATTGCCATATTTTTCTATATTATTTTTTTGCCCCCTGCCCCCTGCCCCCCCTGCCCCCTGCCCCCTGCCCCCTGCCTCCAATTGAAACAATCGTGTTGTCAGCTACAGTTATATTCCAGGAAAGTGGGCAACAATATTGGATAACTAACTAGAAATGCAGCCGTACCTGTAAAAGATGCTGCCGTTTCATGAAACCCAGAATTATTGTTTGTGGCTTAGGACTTACCGGATATAAAACCTTTCGGTTGCTGAGACAGCAGGGAGCCTTCGTTGTTGGTATTCATCACCAATCTATCCCTGGCGAAACAGCAGGAGATGTGATTGTTGGCGATTTACAAGCAGCTTCTACCCTAACAGCAGCCGGAATTCAACAGGCACACACTTTAGTAATCACTGGATCTAAAGATGCTCTGAATTTGTCTATTATGATGCAAGCGCGGGTGCTGAATCCCCAGATTCGGATTATCAACCGTTTTTATAATACAAATTTAGGGGAGCGCCTAGATCAAAGTTTGCCAGACCACTTGAGTATGAGTGTTGTCGGATTAGCAGCACCCGTATTCACGTTTGCAGCGCTGGGAAACCGAGCGATCGGACAAATCAAATTATTTCAGCAAACTTGGCCAATTCACGAAGAATACATTGATGAAAACCACTTCTGGAAGGGCCGACAACTGAGTGAATTGTGGGAAGAACGATCGCGGATGCTGATTTATTACTTGCCAGTAAAAGGTGAGATGGATTTGGTGTCAGCTGTGATATCTGGACAAAAGATACAAGTAGGCGATCGCTTAATTGTTGGCACTCAACCCCGTATCCGTCCTCCTCGGAGATCGTTGATTAAAAAACTGCTGAAAGTCTTGACTAATCTTAGGCTATTTCAGCAACACGGGCGATCGGTACTGCTGGGTGCTCTTGCACTATTGGCGGTTATTATGATTGCTACATTCACCTATATGTCGGCTGAGTTGAGTTTGTCTCCTGTCGATGCTCTATATTTTTCTGTAGGCATGATTACTGGAGCGGGTGGTAATGACAAAGTAGTAGAAAATGCTCCTAAAAGTATTAAGTTATTTACCGTTGTGATGATGCTGGTTGGAGCAGTAGTGATTGGTATTTGGTATGCAATGCTTACCGATTTTGTCTTAGGAAGCCGCTTTAAGCAATTTTGGGATGCAGCCCGAATTCCCCAGCGATATCACTACATTGTCTGTGGCTTAAGTGGTATTGGGGTGAGAATTGTCCAGCAACTCCATGCTAACGGACATGAAGTTGTAGTAGTTGAACCCGACTCCAACAACAAATATGTCAACACCGCCCGCGAACTTGGTATTCCTGTCATTCAGGGCGATGCCAGCTTCCGCACAATACTCAAAGCCAGCAATATAGAGTCTGCCGCTGCTGTGCTTGCTGTTACTAACAATGATGCTACTAATCTGGAAATTGCCCTTAAAGCCAAAGGCTTAACACCCAGCATTCCGGTGATTGTTCATTATGCCGATCCTGATTTTGCTGGCATAGCACAACAGCTATTTGGCTTTGAGGCCGTACTGAGTCCCGCTGAACTGGCAGCCCCAGCTTTTGCTGCTGCTGCACTAGGAGGACGCATCCTCGGCAATGGCATCACAGCAGATAGTCTTTGGGTAGCTTTTGCGACTGTAATTACAGCTTCACACGTCTTTTGCGGTCAGTGGGTGAAAAATGTAGCAATGTCTACTGATTGCGTACCTTTATACGTAGAAGTAAATAACCAAACCCTTCATGGCTGGGATTTATTAGAAACCAACCTCAGTGAAGGTGATGTTTTATATATGACTATGCCAGCGACACAGCTATATCAATTGTGGCGGGGCGAGCAAGTTTGTGAATCACACGCTTAAATTTGTCATTTGTCATTTGTCATTTGTCATTTGTCATTTGTCATTTGTCATTTGTCATTCGTCATTTGTCATTTGTCATTAATACACTACTCTCCACTCCCCACTGCCATTTATTTGTTAACTATTCGTTGTTGATATTCTTGCTCAGTAATCATATCGAGAGTATTCTCTAGGCGATCGACAAATACAATACCGTCGAGATGGTCATATTCGTGTTGAAAAATCCGAGCGATAAAATCGGTTAATTCTTGCTTTTGTAAATTGCCTTGAGAGTCAGTGTATTCCACTTCAATAGCTTGATATCGAGGAACTAACCCTCTAATTCCTGGAACACTTAAACAACCTTCCCAATCTTTGACAACTTCAGTTGAATGAGCAATGATTTTGGGATTAATCATGGCAGTAGGTTCCATTTCCGGGGCATTGGGATACCTGGCATTAGGACGGGAAGCCACAATAAACAAACGATAAGATTGTGCTACTTGAGGCGCAGCGATTCCCACACCGTTAGCCTTAGCAACAGTGGCGATTAAGCCTTCAATTAATTTTTGGATTTGCTCATCTTGAATATTTTCAACCCAAGCAGCTTTTTGGCGCAATGTTGGATTGCCTAATTGAATAATTGGCGTTAATTCACTCATGATAAAACTCCTTTAAATAATGGGGCATTAACCAAACAGGGCATGGGGCATTGGGGGAGTGGAGTATGTCAGTTATTTTCAAATGACCAATGACAAATGACAAATGACAAATGACAAATGACCAATGACAAATGACCAATGACAAATGACAAACATCATCCTTCACGTCTAACGGGCAAAGGAGCCGGTTGAACTCCTACTTGGACAATTTGCCCATTGCGTTCCACTTCTATTGGTAATTTAGTCCCAATTTTGCTCTTTTCTACTAGCTTTTGTACTTCTTCAATTTTAGTAACAGGCTGGCTGTTAATGCTTTTAATCACATCACCAACTCGTAAACCAGCTACAGATGCAGGCGATCGCGGCACAATCTCAACCAACAAAACGCCGTCATTTGCTGTAAGATTTAAGCGATCGCCTGCGACATTTTTGATTCTTTCTTTATTTTCTGGTGTCAATGTCACCATCTGAACACCCAAATAAGGATGATCCACCTTGCCTTTAGCAATTAATTCTTGAGCAATCCTTTGCACCGTATTAATGGGTATCGCAAATCCCAAACCTTGAGCGCCTCGGATAATCGCTGTATTCATCGCAATCACTTGACCGCGAGCATTGAGCAATGGGCCACCAGAATTACCAGGGTTAATCGCAGCATCCGTTTGGATGTAATCAACCCGCTTGTCACTAGCACCGATATCGCTACTAGAACGCCCTGTAGCACTGATAATTCCAGAAGTGACGGTATTATTCAAGCCTAATGGATTACCAATGGCAATTACAGCCTCTCCTGGTTGTAAGGCATCGGAGTTACCCACAGATAGAGTTGGCAGATTGTTGGCATTAATTTTGATCGTTGCTACATCTGTTACTGGGTCTTCACCCAAAACTTTCCCATCAAAAGTCCGGCCATCTTTGAGTATAACAGTCACTCTATCAGCACCATCTACCACATGGGCATTGGTAACAATTTGACCAGAAGAATTAATAATAAATCCAGAGCCACTACCGCGTTCTACGCGTTGTCTAGGTTGTGGGGTTCCCTCTCCAAAAAACCGCCGGAAAAATGGATCGTTAAATTCGTCTGGTACACGAGAAGTGATTGTTCGGGAAGAATCAATGCGAACTACCGCAGGTCCCACCTGTTGCACTACTTTCACCACAAAATTAGGATCTCCAGACGAAGAAAAAATCTGCGGGGGGACAATTACCGGATTAGGTTCTGTTGTTTTTTGGGCTTGAGTATCGCCTTGCTGAGTATCAAAGGTCTTAGCAGGTACAAGAGAGCAGCTCCCCAGGAACATCACTGCTACCCCGTATGAGAGCATCCACAACCTCTGGGGTAAGCCCCTGGTTTCAATCTTTTTGGGTGCTGAGTGATGGTTTGTTATCTTCATCTGTCGTTGCTTCTCCGTGTCAATGAGAGTGCTGAGTGCTGAGTGCTGAGTTAAAAGACCGCTCATAATAAGGGACGAGGCATATACTGAGTACTAAAGCTCTGATAAATTTTTGCTTTACTCAGCACTCAGCACTCGGTTTGGTCAGTGGGTGTTAGGATCTTGCCTACTGGGTATGTCCCAAAATGATTACAACTTAAAAGCTTATTTTAGGTCTAGCGTGTCTCAATGCTAAATTAGTGCTTTCTCTTCTATTGTGACGATTAACAGCAAAGGTGGTGGATAATGGAAATTCCCATAGAAAGTCTGTGGAGTCAGGTACTAGAGCGCCTAAAGCTTGAACTATCCCGACCTACCTTTGAAACTTGGATCAAAACTGCTAGTGCAGAGCGATTAGAAAATAATTGCTTGGTTATCCGCACTCCTAACCCATTTGCTCGTAATTGGTTACAGAAGTATTACATCAATACCATTGCTCATGTAGTACAAGATATTCTCGGTCATCCTGTGGGAATTTACATTACGGTTGCTCAAGGTGATGAAGTTTCTCATTTTAGTGAACGAGAGGTTGCTTGGGAATCACCAAATTCCAGCAGTATTTCTGAAGCTGTTGCTAATCACAATCATAAAACTACTGACTTAAACTCTAAATATGTCTTTTCGCGGTTTGTAGTTGGTGCCAACAATCGCATGGCTCACGCTGCTTCTTTGGCAGTTGCAGAATCTCCAGGCAAAGAGTTTAATCCTTTATTTTTATGCGGTGGTGTAGGCTTGGGTAAAACTCATCTTATGCAAGCTATTGGTCATTATCGCTATGCAATTTTTCCTAATTGTAAAATATTTTATGTTTCTACGGAGCAGTTTACGAATGATTTAATTACAGCCATTCGTAAGGATAGTATGCAAAGTTTTCGAGAGCATTACCGAGCTGCTGATGTTTTATTAGTGGATGATATTCAGTTTCTGGAAGGGAAGGAATATACCCAAGAAGAATTTTTTTATACTTTTAATACTTTACATGAAGCTGGTAAACAAGTTGTCATTGCTTCCGACCGTCCGCCTAACCAAATTCCTAGCTTGCAAGAACGTCTTTGTTCTCGTTTTTCTATGGGCTTAATTGCCGATATCCAAAAACCAGATTTAGAAACGAGAATGGCAATTTTGCAGAAAAAGGCTGAGGATGAAAATATTAATCTTCCCCGCGATGTGATTGAGTATATTGCTTCTAACTATACTTCTAATATTCGAGAATTAGAAGGAGCTTTAATTCGGGCGGTGGCTTATATTTCTATTTGGGGCTTACCGATGACGGTAGAAAATATTACACCAGTTTTAGAACCGCCTAACGAAAAAATGGCAGCTACCCCAGAAGCAATTTTAAAGGTTGTAGCGGATAATTTTGATGTTTCAATAGACGACCTCAAAAGTAACTCGCGACGACGAGAAATTAGCTGGGCGCGTCAATTAGGAATGTATCTCATGCGCCAACACACGGCCTTGAGTTTGCCAAGAATTGGCGAGGAGTTTGGTGGTAAAGACCATACAACGGTAATCTATAGTTGCGATAAAATTACCCAACTTCAAGAGAGCGATCGCACCTTAGTACAAACTCTACGCCAACTGAGCGATCGCATCAATATGAACAGCCGTTCTCAAAAACCATCCTGAAGATCTCTTTTAAGTTTTCCACAACCAGCAGTGCGATCGTTAGCGTTGATGGTTGAATAATTAGTTGAAAATATTAAGTAACGTCTAATAATTGATTAAATTTAACTTAAATAGTGGAAATAATCTTACTTTTTGTGGATAAATCTCTGAAAAACTTAATATTTTGCAGATAAAACTTAATTAAGTATAATTACTTTGTGGAAAAGTACATAAGTTTTTCCACAAGTTTTCCACAGGTAGTTAACTTAGGAATTTTCAAGAAATAAACGATCAAAAAAAACGTAGATGTGCAGAGGCTTGCCGTAGGCTACCACTCCAGACGCAAAGAACACAGAGAGGAAAAATAGAGAGGAGCATAAGCGCAGTCTTGGCGGGGTGAGGTTCAATGGGTATTAAGGGTAAGTTAGCAAAATTGAAAGTGGATTGCGCTGACTATTCAAAGGATGCAGAGATTGTGAGTAATTGGCTATGAGATTAGGTTTATTACCCTATCCAAGTGCTAAGAAACTCTACTTAGTTTTCCATAGTAGTAGATATTGGCGATCGCAAACGAGCAGAAGCAGCCTCAATTTTAGAGGAACGTAACCGCATGGCGCGCGAAATTCGTGATACGCTAGCACAAGCCTTTACAGGTATTCTGGTTCACATGGGAGCCATTTCTCGATTAGCAACAACCAACCCAGAAGCAGTACAAACACATAGTAATACCGTGCAATATCTGGCTCGCAGTGGGCTAACGGAGGCTCGCCGATCTGTTGCCGCACTGCGTCCCCAATTACTAGAAGAGGGCAACCTGTGGACTGCGCGGCTATCTTGTCGAGTATGCCGATGTTTTAGGACTCGATATTTCCCAGCTTTTACAAGATATATCCAAACGAGTGCATATCGATCGCATCAATCAAGACATCGAAAGTGGATACCAAAGTGGAGTAACGGCTGCCCCAGCTTTGTTTATTAATGGAATTCGTTATCGCGATCGCTGGAACATAGAGCAGTTGAAGGCGGCCATTACCACTACAAGTCATTGATTTTTTCAAAAACCGATTAACATTTAGGAGGAACAAAAACATGATTGCTCAAGTAAACCTTGGCGGTAGTTTCACGCTCCCAGGCACTTCTGTGACTCTGAAGCGTCTAGGGTACGGCGCGATGCAGCTTGCTGGATCGGGTGTTTGGGGACCGCCGCGCGACGTGGATGCTGCCGTTGCCGTTCTGCGCGAAGCGATCGCACTCGGAATCAATCACATCGACACCAGCGACTTCTACGGTCCGCACATCACCAACCAAATCATTCGGCAGGCGCTTCACCCCTACCCCGAATATCTGACGATTGTCACCAAGGTGGGCGCGGTGCGCGGCGCGGACGCATCGTGGAATCCAGCGCAGAGTCCGACCGAGCTTCGCCAAGCGGTGCACGACAACCTGAGCAACCTCGGACTCGATGCGCTCGATGTCGTCAACCTGCGCCGGTGGGGGGACGGGCCGAGCGAGGGGTCGATCGCAGAGCAATTCACCGCGCTCGCCGAGATGCAGGGGCAGGGGCTGATCCGGCACCTGGGACTTAGCAATGTGACGGCGGCGCAGGTCGAGGAAGCGCGCGCGATCGCGCCGGTGGTCTGTGTGCAGAACCAGTATAACCTCGCCCACCGCGAGGACGACGCGCTAGTCGGCGATCTGGCGGGGAAGGGCATCGCCTACGTGCCGTTCTTTCCGCTCGGCGGCTTCAACCCGCTTCAGTCCTCGACACTGGACACGGTGGCGGCGTCGGTCGGAGCTACCAAGATGCAGGTTGCGCTGGCGTGGCTGTTGCAGCGCTCTTCCAACATTTTGCTGATTCCGGGAACCTCATCGGTTAAGCATCTGCACGAGAATCTCAAAGCCGCAGATTTGCAACTTCCACCGCAAACGATTGCCGACCTGGACGCGATCGCTGAATAGTTAATAGTCTATAGCAATCCTATTTTGCCTGAGCCTATTTTATTAACCCAGATTTTTGCCAAGCTTACTGCTTTAGGACGTATTCATAAGGTTTCTACAGGCGTTGAACCCTCGTAAATTGGCAGAGGTATTGATTAGCATCCACATTACTAACAATCACCTCAGCAATTCCTGTGGCTGGTTTTTCTTGTCGGAATGCATCGCCAGTAGCTAAACGTAACTGAGCATTAAGGATATTTGCTATGTAAGAGTTACCTTCAGTTTTTGGGGTGACTTGCAACTGTTCACTTTTCGCATTTGTCTCTAAAATCACCTCTACACCCTTATCAGTAGCATTAACTTTAACATTCATAATTTGTACCACTTGACTTGCAGGGAGAAGTGTGATTGTTGATGGTGACTGTACTAGCAAATCCGCGCTAGTCTGCTTAACCTTAAAGTTACTCAATCGCAGAATTCTTTTTGTTGGTTCAAAAGTACTAGGCGATGAATGTTGAAGTAATGGTTGCTTGTCGCTAGCGATCGCATACTGAACAATAAGGGTGTTAGGATATCTTTCACCAGCTGAATCTGACTTATGAAATTAGTTTGCTCCCAAAGCGATCTCAGTACAAACCTCTCATTCGTTAGCCGTGCAGTACCTTCACGACCAACTCATCCAGTACTTGCCAATGTACTGTTACAAGCGGATGCTGAAACTAACCAAGTAAGCTTAACAGCCTTCGATCTCAGCTTAGGAATCCGCACCAGCTTTAACGCAGAGGTATGGCAAAGTGGTGCGATCGCACTTCCTGCTAAATTACTTGTAGACATCACCTCTCGTCTTCCAGAAGGCGAAATCACTCTCGATGATGAATCAACCTTGACAGGTGCAACATCTGGTGGGGAAGGTTTAATTGTCACACTCACACCTAAGAGTGGACATTACCAATTCCAAGCAATGGGGCCGGAAGAATTTCCCGAACTCCCTGTAATTGAAAATACAGAAGTAATTCATCTCACCACCACCGCATTAATTGAGGGATTACGCGGTTCATTATTTGCTACCAGTGGTGATGAAACCAAGCAAGTACTCACCGGTGTGCATTTAACAGTTAAACAAGATACCCTAGAATTTGCAGCTACCGATGGACATCGCCTAGCAGTAGTAGAAACTAGCAACGAACGTCCTCTAGGCGGAACTAGTCAACTAGAAGTGACAGTACCAGCTAGAGCATTACGCGAACTCCAACGAATGCTAGCTCATAGCGCCTCATCAGATGAACCCGTAGCTTTATATTTCGATCAAGGTCAAGTTGTGTTTGCATGGCAAAATCAACGCTTGACTAGTCGCACATTAGAAGGGCAATATCCTGCTTATCGACAATTAATTCCGCGCCAATTTGAGCGACAAGTAACAATTGAACGGCGACAATTTGTTAGCACTTTGGAGCGGATTGCTGTGTTAGCCGATCAAAAAAATAATATTGTCAAGCTCAGTATTGATAGCGAAGCTCAAGAAATTACCTTATCTTGTGAAGCTCAAGATGTAGGCAGTGGTAGAGAGTCAATGCCAGCACAAATTTCTGGGGAAAATATTGAAATTGCTTTTAACATTAAATATTTGATGGAAGGCTTAAAAGAATTACCATCTACCGAAATTCAAATGCATTTAAATCAAAGCCTAACTCCAGTAATTTTTACACCATTGGGTGGTTTGAAAATGACCTATTTAGCTATGCCTGTGCAACTTAGAAGTTAGAGGTGATATCATGTCCGCATAATTAGTTATGATTCCCACAGTCATTGCACCCCACACGCCAATCGCTCATGGGGGAAACCCCCAAGACCGCGTTGGCTCCCCTTAATCCCCTCCCCGCAAGCGGGGAGGCAGGGCTGATTCATTCCACAAGAGTGAGAAGTTTGTCAATAATATAAAATATGGTGTTTAATCCTGTGTTTTCCTTTACCTATGCCGATTTTGACAGCAGAAATCCTCTGTTTAGAAGCTGAAATATTTTCATTAGCCGAGTCTCAGCATCCAGAACCTCTGCTGTATGGTGTTACTGATGGAAAAGCTGTCGGAACTTACCTGGAACAGAAATTTCGACTTTACTTAAAAGCTAAGTACGATTTCATACAAGGCAACTCTGCGAGTGGTATTGATTTTCCGGGGTTGCTTATAGATATGAAGGTAACAAGTGTTAGACAACCACAATCATCATGCCCATTCAAATCTGCACGCCAAAAAATTTTTGGGCTTGGCTATTCGTTGCTTATCTTTGTCTACGATAAGGCAGATAATAGTATAAACCGCACGGCTACTCTGAATATTTTGCATACGATTTACGTAAGTGCTGAAAGAACCGCAGATTTCCAGATGACACGTGGAATTTCTAGTATTTTAGAGAACGAAGGTAATAAAGATGACCTAATTGCTTTTATGCTCGACCGCAATTTGCCTGTTGACGAACTTGAAGCAAGTAACATCGCGAATGAAATATTGAGAAATCCACCTTTACAGGGATTTTTAACGATTTCCAATGCTTTACAATGGCGACTTCAGTATGGGAGAGTGATAGAACGTACTGGTCAAGAAAAAGGTATAATTACCGTTTATAGAGCTAATCCCTGATGCGTACTGTTCAGAAACTTAAAGTAGAATACGGCGATTTTCAAACGCCGATAGAATTAGCCGATCAGGTATGTAAAAAGCTAGTAGAGCTTGGTGTTAAGCCACATATTATAATTGAGCCTACTTGTGGAATAGGAAATTTTGTTGAAGCTGCTTCATCTTGTTTTGACTCAGCAAAAAAAATTTTAGGAATTGAATTAAACCTTGATTACTTTAGACAGATTCTAGAAGAAGAAAAGTTTTTACATGACCAAAGGATTGAAATTAAATGTGAGGATTTTTTTCAAGTAGATTGGTTATCACTAATAGGTGAATCAAATGAAGAAATATTAGTGCTTGGTAATTTACCTTGGGTAACAAACTCACAACAGGGTAGTATTGGGGGCGTAAATTTGCCTAAAAAGAGCAATTTTCAAAATCATACTGGTTTAGATGCAATTACGGGAAAAAGTAATTTTGATATATCAGAATGGATGCTCATACAGTTTGTACAATACTTACAGAAGCATAACAGTTATCTAGCGGTGCTTTGTAAAACTTCGGTTTCTAGAAAAATTTTAAATTATATCTATTCGGAAAAGCTAAATCTTGCTTACTGTGCAGTTTATAAGATAGATTCTAAGAAATATTTTGATGCTGCTGTTGAAGCTTGCTTATTTTTCTGTAAATTTGATTCCAACTCCCAAAAATATTATTGTGATGTATTTGATAGTCTTGAAAGCTCAGTTTGCTCTCGTATAGGCTATTTAAATAATATTCTTGTTAGGGATTTGATTACATTTAAAAAAGTACAAAGCTTATACAATAAGCAATCAAAAACAAAATGGCGTTCTGGTATTAAGCATGATTGCGCTAGCGTCATGGAATTTCGCAAAAATAATGACTATTTTATAAACGGGCTAGGAGAATCTTATGAACTCGAAGAAACTTATATTTTCCCTTTAGTTAAAGGTTCTTCTGTTGCCCAAAATAAAACAAAAGCTACTGATCGATATATTTTAGTTACTCAAAGTTTTGTTGGCGAGTCTACTGAATTTATAAAAGATTTAGCACCTAAAACATGGGCATATTTAGAAAAGCATGAAAGTCTTTTAAATAATAGGAAAAGTAAGATTTATCAAAATAGCCCCAGATTCTCTATTTTTGGTGTTGGCTCATATACTTTTGCACCTTGGAAAATAGCAATCTGTGGACTTTATAAAAAATTAAGTTTTAGATTAATTGGTCAAATAAATGAAAAGCCTCCTATTTTTGATGATACTGTTTACTTTCTCAGCTTTTTTGATGAGAAAAGTGCATACGAATCATATAAGCTTTTAACTTCTTCATTAGCAAAAGATTTTTATTTATCTCTAATATTTTGGGACGAAAAACGTCCAATTAAGTCTACTATTTTAAATAGCTTAAACTTGGCAGCTTTAGCAAAGTTAGTATTATAATGTGCTGTTTAGCAATACAATTATTGCTTGTCATAAAAATCCAATTACTGTAGGATGAAATATCATTTAACCCTGATTTAGATCCCCAACTTCTTCAAAAATTTGGAGATCGGTAATACGCTTCAGTTAAAGGTAAAAGTCTTTGCCAATGACAAATGACAAATGACCAATGACCAATGACTAATGACTAATTTGTCTAATCGGAATTTCAATCCAAAATTCTGTACCTAACCCCGGCTGAGAATCACATCTAAACACACCACCATGTTTATCTACGACAATCTGGTAACTAATTGACAACCCCAAGCCAGTGCCTTTTCCCACTGGCTTAGTTGTGAAAAAGGGATCGCAGATTCTTGCTCTGAGAGCTTCGGGTATTCCTGGCCCATTGTCTGCAATGCGAATGACTACACTCTTGATATTGTCTTCAAGTTCTCCAAAAGCAGTATGGATAGTAATTTGACTGCTATGAGGTTTTGATTGAGATTCCGTATAATCTTCTAAAGCATCGATCGCATTGCTTAAAACATTCATAAATACCTGATTTAGTGGGCCAGCATAGCAGTCTACTAAAGGAAGGTTAGTATATTCTTTGACTACTTTAATTGCCGGACTTTCTGGTTTTGCTTTCAAACGATGCTGCAAAATTAGCAAGGTGCTATCAATGCCCTCATGAATATCAACTGGTTTTTTTTCTGCTTCGTCAAGGCGAGAGAAGTTCCGTAAACCCAAGACAATCTGACGGATGCGATCGACCCCAATTTTCATGGAAGATAGAGTTTTGGGCAAATCTTCTATGATAAATTCTAAGTCGATCTCGAAGGCGCGATCGCTAATCTCAGGACTAGGGTTGGGAGTATTTTGGAAATAGAGGTCTAGGATACTGAGTAAATCTTGGGTGTAATCATTGACATGATTGATGTTGCCATAAATGAAGTTCACGGGGTTATTAATTTCGTGAGCAACACCAGCTACTAGTTGACCTAATGAGGACATTTTCTCAGTTTGGATCAGTTGGGTTTGAGTTTGCTTTAAATCATGCAAAGCTTGAGCTAGCTTTTGGGTCTGCTCTTTGGTTTGATTATGTAATTGAGCTTGTTGGAGTGCAACCCCAAGCTGATTGGCAATTTGAGTAATAAACTTAATTTCTGAGGCTTCCCAATGGCGGGGTGCAGAATTCTGGTAAGCTGCTAGCAAGCCCCATAGCTGTTGCCCGATAAATATAGGTGCGATCGCATAAGCTCTTGCTTGAATTTGCTCTAAAGCCGTAACATGGCATTGAGAGTGGCCAACTTTATAGATGTCATCGACTACAAAGGTTTCATTGTGACGATATCGCCCACCTTGAGTTTCCTGTAAATAGCTATCTTGCCAAACTGTATTAGTATCAGAACTTACTAGCTTTAACCAGTTATCATCCACAAACTCGGCGATATATTCACCACTCCAATCAGCCTCGAAGCGGTAGACTGCAACTCGATCTGCTTGTAATGATTTACAAATTTCTTGGGTGGTTGTCTGAAAAATCGCATCTAGATCGAGAGATTCTCTAACTTTCGCCACAACTTCAAACAATACCCGTTGTTGTTCTGTTGCTTGTTGCAAATCTAATGTCTGTTGTTGTGTCTGAGAGAGTAAATCAGCTTGCTGGAGTGCTACGCCCATTTGGGCGGCAATCTGACTGAGAAAGTTAACTTCAGAAGTTTTCCATTGCCGGGGGCCAGTGTGTTGATAAGTTGCTAGTAAACCCCAAAGTTTTTGCCCAACAAAAATCGGAGCAAGCACAAAAGCATGAATTTGA
Organism: Nostoc sp.; assembly: GCF_036917415.1. Lineage (GTDB taxonomy): Bacteria > Cyanobacteriota > Cyanobacteriia > Cyanobacteriales > Nostocaceae > Nostoc. The sequence continues at coordinate 69,199 of NZ_JBALDJ010000025.1, forward strand.
AACTGCTCTAAATTGTCGATATGACACTGAGCAAACCCCATATTGTAGATGTCATCGACCGCAAATGTTTCATTGTGGCGATAACGTCCTCCTTGTGTGTCTTGTAAGTAAGTGTCATTCCAAATTGTATTAATACCTAGTTCGGACTCATTCGACCAATATGGACTAGCAGCCTCGAAATCTCCGACAAATTCACCACCCCAATTAGAATCGAAACGATAAACAGAAACGCGATCGGCTTTGATTAATTGACAAACTTCTTTAGTAGTGGTTTGAAAAATCGTATTTGTATCCAGAGATTCCCGAATTTCGGCAATAACTTTAAACACAGCCTGTTCTTGTTCAGCTGTCCGTTGTAACTCAATTGTGCGTCTTTTAACTTGTTTTTCTAAATTTTCATTGAAGACTTGTACTTGTTGGTATAATTCATACTGCTGAATTGCAGAAGCAAAGTGTTTACTCAGGTTTCTAGCCAGTTCAATTTCTTCAACCGTCCATTTTTGAGCTTGTGCTTTTTTAGATTCGCGCCAAACCTCAAAGGATTGTCGGGGGTACACTTGCCTTTGATCGCTGTCATACTGCCCCGCCCACAGGGTTTCTGTATCTACTTCATTGCGGAAAATACTTAAGTAACCCAGCAACTGCTGACGATACTGGAGTGGGATCATCAACATGCTGCGAATTTTAGTTGGTTGAAAAGCAACTTGCAAAGTTCGCAAGTCAGAAATTTTATATATATCTAAAATTGCCCAAACATCGTAGTTACCTGACTTGTAGTGTTCCTGCCAGACACTATACTGCTCTATGAGTGGATATATGGTTTGTTCTGGCATTACAGGTTGCTGTCCACAGATATAAAGCTTGATACAAGTATTTCCTGGTATTAAGCATTCTGTTAAGCTGGTCACGTTGCCATTGTGAAAATCAAAACCTGCATTTCTGATGCAAAGCCTACCACCAACACCATCAAAGGCAGCAACAGCCGCTTCTAGTGCTGGTTGTAAGACAATCGTCGGCAGTGAATGCAGTAGGGTAGAAATGCGATTAACGATCGCTTCTCGTTCGGCTGTTGTGCGGACTTGAGTGAGGAGGATACTTTGAGCGATCGCTATTGATAGCTGCTCGACTACCATTTGTATTGCTTCTAGTTCATATTCTGAAATTAAACGCGCTTCAGAATTATGAGACACCAGCAGCCCCCAAAGTTGATCTTGATAGAGAATAGGCGCTACTACAGAAGATTTTACCCCCATTGCCGTTAGATATTCAATATGACAGGGGTCTACAGGACGGTAACGGATCTCCTCTGATATAGTTTCTCCATTATCCAAATCACGCAGGTGAATTTGACCAATTTCTTTAGTATCAACGTTTACAACAGAACGCACGCGTGATTTGATAAATAGTTCACGGGCGGTGGGTGGAATATCATCAGCAGGGAAATTCAGTCCTAGTAGTGATGGCAAATGATTTTCATAAATTGACTCAGCAATCACTTGACCACTATCATCAGGATGAAATTTGTAAATCATCACTCGATCGGTTTTTAATAGCGATCGCACCTCTGCCGTTGTCACTGTGATAATTTCTTCCAACTCTAAGCTTCGTCGGATACGGTTTGTAATGCGGCGTAGTAAACTTTCTTCATCGCAATATAAAGGCAAATTTTGTTCAGGATTAGAGGTCATTGTTATAGCAAAATAAATTAATAATTTGAAAATTGACATAATTAAATCTAAAGACATTGTGAAATTTATTTCATCATTTTGTCTTCAGTAAAACTACGGTCAAATCACTAGTAAAAATATTTATTTGCCTTTTATCAAAGTTCACCAAAAAATCATAAAAAAAGACGCTAAAAAAGTTGCGTCTGTACTAGGTACAAGAGAAAATTCTTGCTTTTTAGTTTTAACTTTTTGTTGACAGAGTAACGTTCAACAAAATTAAACTCTTGTGTTGTCAGCAAAGCGGATTTTTAGATAGTCATTTTCCATCTTTGCTCCACCTGGTTGTAGTGCTGCTAAGGCTTGTGGCAAAACTAAGTTACGACGATGGTTGCCAATAGTAATGTTTAATTCGTCTCCAGTTTTACTGAGTTGAACTTGGTCTTTAGGGATACCAGGTAAGTAAAGTTCTAAGCTGTATTGGTTTTCTTCTTGCACTACTCTAAGAGTTGTTTCTTTGTAATAAACCTGAGTCGGATCTTCATCTTTATAAAGAGTTTCTTTCAGGCGTTCTAATGAAGCTAATCCGCACATTTCCTCAGAAAAAAGGGGAACTTCTTTCACAGGCAAAGGGTGAAAATCATCATGAATTTCCCGGCGATATTGCTCCTGACTTTCCTTCCAACGTTGGAAAAAAGGATCTTGGACTTCGCTTGGGATAATGCGATTAGCCACTACTAAATCTGTTGCAACGTTATACAAACTTAGATAAGCATGGGCGCGAAGAGACTCTTTAATCACCATTTTTTCGGGATTAGTTACCAGACGCACTGAGGTTTGAGTATTATCTGTTAATACTTTTTCCAGAGATTCAATTTGTTCATAAAACTCATAAGGTGCATCCATTACCTCTTTATCAGGTAGCGAAAAACCAGCAATTGGTCTAAAAAAAGGTTCAACCAGAGGTCGAAGTGCCACCGAGATGTTTTGAAATGGTTTGTAAAAACGGCGCATATACCAGCCACCGACTTCAGGTAAACTCAACAAGCGGAGTGCTGTGCCAGTGGGAGCTGAGTCGATAATTAAGACATCAAACTCACCTTCATCGTAATGACGCTTCATCCTTACCAAGCCAAAAATCTCATCCATGCCTGGTAAAATTGCCAATTCTTCCGCCTGTACGCCGTCTAAACCTCTTGCCTGTAAAACTTGGGTAATATAACGTTTCACAGCACCCCAGTTTCCCTCCAGTTCTTGCAGCGCATCTAGTTCTGCACCCCACAGATTTGGGCGAATTTTTCGGGGTGTATGTCCCATTTCCATGTCAAAACTGTCTGCTAGGGAATGGGCGGGATCTGTACTTAAAACCAATGTCTGATAGCCGAGTTCTGCACAACGGAGTCCAGTTGCAGCAGCGACGGAAGTTTTGCCCACACCGCCTTTACCAGTCATCAAAATTACACGCATAGATGCTTCTGTCCTGCCTGAGGATTTTTGACATTTATTTACATTATCGACTGTTTAAGGAAAATAAATGTTGTTTCAACACGTCTAGGCATTATTATGAGTATTTACCCTAACTCATCCGTTGGGTTTTGCTGCAATAGCCGATCGAGTTTAGTTTCCAGTGCTGAGAGTTTTTTGAGAATTGTGGGGCGATCGCCATCAAGAGAAATTAGTAAATTGGTTATTCTCTCTTGTATGTTTGTTAATTGTGCTACTGCATTCTGGATTTGAAGCATTCCTTCTCGGAGTTCTTGGCGTTCCTGACGTGCTTCCGCCATTTCATCTAACATAGCTTGGACTGTTTTAGCATTACTCTCAAGTAGATGTTTGAGTTCTTTATCAGTCATTGCGATCGCGCTTTCGAGTTGAGTTTATTATTCACTCTAAAGTATTGGGGGATTTTGTTTCAATCCCCCGTAGAGCAGCACAACTGTGCTACCCTGCACTATGGTTTAATTACCTAAAAATTGCGATCGGGGCTGTTTACTGGCTCAACATGGCAAAAGCTTGCTCAACAAGCATCTTAGCCTTGTGCAAGTTCAACAGTTTTTCCTGTTCAAATCTATCTGGGTAAGCCATTTTCCTACCTTCGAGCGTTAGCCGAATCAGCGCTATTTGCTCATCTGTAGGTGAACTCATCTCATCTATCGCTGCGCCAATATACTGAAAAGTCGTGAAAGTGGGAGGCTTTAACCCTCTTCCCTCTTGCATCTGATGTAGTGCTAATTGCGGGAATGCCATCAGAGAAGTGATGTAAGAAACTTTGTATCCTGGGTTTCCTGTCGGCTTGATACCGTAGCGTCGGCATAAGTCGCGTAACTCTCGGATGGTTTTGATTTCAAGTTCGGAACGCGTGAACATAAAATAGAAGTGTCCATTTTTGATAGTGGATATTGGTAGGTGTCAACTTTTCCAGGGTGAACACCTACCTTAAATACAATCTATTGTTATGCGCGCATATCGTTCAAGATATATTTACGTTTCTATATAAATGCCTAATCCTAAAGGAACACCAGAAAATTTAAACCCGATTGAATCAAACAGAGAAGAAAAGTTAATAGCAAATCTCAGCTTCCGTGTTACCGAATCTATGAAGGAAGAGGTAAAAGCTAAAGACGATCCTCCAGAATTTTGCCGTCGTGCTATCCAAAAAGCACTAGATGAAGAGAAAGAGAAGTAGTGCTTATTTTTCCTACTCTAACTCTTCTGGATCAACCCCCAATTCCTTCAATCTAGCCTTCAGTTCTTCCACCTGCTGGTGTGCTATTTCAGTTTCTCGTTCTGCTGCTTGTGCCCTTTCTTCTGGAGTCGCTACCAACTGATTATCTACGTTAAAAAACCGTAATTTGGATTCATAGATTCCCAAAAATAATTCTAACTGCTGACTCCACAGCCACCCTTGAGCATTTGGTTCCAAAGCTTGATATTTACCACCCACTAAACGAAATCCTTTAAACTCCAAAGTATTGGGGTGAAACCAAAAATATTCCGGCGTGCGAAAAGTCTCTTGGTAAAGTTCAAACTTCAGACCTTTATCAACCTTGGCAGTACTGTTAGAAAGTAATTCAATAATCACATTGGGATACTTTCCTTGTTCTGCCCATAATACCCAACTTTTGCGGGGGCGATTTTCACAATCCTTGACGACAAAAAAATCTGGCCCTCTAAAGTCTCGCGTAGTAATCTGTTCTGGGCTAAAATAAATTGTTAAATTTCCAGTAGCATAAAAATCATTACGCTGACGCCACCACCATTTCAGACACGCCAACAGTAGTTCAATTTGCTCGCGGTGTAGATCGCTTTCCAAAGGAGGCTCATCACTCCATAAATCACTAGGGGGAATGATAATATCTTCTGCTTCTGTATGTATAGTTAATTCACCAGGGATCTTAGGATTTTTGGCAGCCTTCATAAGGATTAATGGCTTTCGTTGTTACATCTAGTGTAATAGCAAGACTTCAGTCCTGATTTTGTTCGCATAGCATCTCGTTAGAGAGGACTAAAGTCCTGACTACAAAGTATGGCTATTTTGACCGAAGAAGGCAGAGGGCAGTTCTTGCTGGAGGCAGGAGGAAAGAATTTATTTTCCCTCTACAAGCGAGGGTTTCAGAGCAAGTAAATTTATTTATGAAAAAAGGTAAAAAAATGTATTTCAGCGAGTAGGCGCCAAAAAATACAGCGCTCAATTGTTAAATCCCCTAAATTTATTTATGGGGATTCCCTCCAGCAAGAACTGCCTTCTCTTCGAGACGCTACGCGAACGTCCTCCTGCCTCCTTAAGGTCATCATCTTATTTTAATCATCGACTTTTTCAAGAGGAAAAATGCTGTTTCACCACATCTAAGCGCGAACAGTTCCAATAATCGATATGGGAGACAATCAAACCATCAGAGTTAAGACCTAATTCACTCCAACCAGGAATAGAGATCCGTGGCTTCCAGGGCAGAGGAGTATTCCAACTGAGTGTCCACTCAGTTTTTATTGTGTCTCCTAAACGTTGAATATTATGTAAGTCCATCTTGGGATCTAAAAAGCAAATTTGGATAAAATTAATCATTGCTTTGTAACGTTTAACACCACGAAATTTATTCAGTGGGTCTTGAAAATAAACGTTTGGAGTGTAAATGCTGTAAGTTTGATTTACTGGGAATCTTTGATAGTCTTCTTTGAGGATTTCAATGATATCCATGATAGATAAATATATCTGTAAATTGGTTTAATATGAAAACTGAAAAATGGAAATTAACCCTGATTCCATAAACGTTCTAACTGACGCCGCCAAGCAGTTAGGACTTCTTCTCGCCCTTGTGAAGTTTGATTTATTTCGCCCATCATTCCTTCGGCGTAAAAGCGTTCTAAGCTTTGCATAGTAGCTTGCAGAGATTGTCCTTGCTGTTTTGCTGCCTGAATAATTTGCCGGATGCGGCTTTCAATTAGTCGATTAAAGACATTATCTAATCTAGCCTGATGGAGAGATAAAAGTCGGTTGATTGCATTGGACAAATCTGCATTCACTAAAGTTCCACTGTGATATTGAAATACCCCCCAAATTACCCTTTCATGCAAAGCGTAACGTACTTCTTGAGTGTCATCAAAGTTGGCTTCTAGGAACTGTTCTAAAAATGGTTGGGCTTCTTGGATGGGCAGAATAGGCAGTAAAACTCGCAGCCAAGTATTATCTTCGGAAAGCAGCACCAACAGCCGAAAAGTAGGAGTGTCTACTTGCCACGATCCAGGAGCGATCGTAGCAATAGCCGATGTGTCAAATAATTCTGTGAGCGTAGCCGCAATTTCTTCAGGTGTCATAACTTTTTATTTAGATATAGCCTCTAGATTAGCGCAGAGGTGCATCAACTGATTCACTAGAACGCTTGCTTGTCCAGTCTGAAAACGCAGTGGGGGCGTACAGCTAGGTATACGCCCCCACGAATGAATGTATTCCACTGAATTGAAATATGTGATTTAAATAAGCGAATTGCTCAAAAACACGATACCGATCGCACATAAAGCGAAGCCAGCAAGGCTGATTTTCCAAGGTAAAATTCGGTTTATTTCTCCCATACCCATCGCAACACCAATTTCTCTAGCGCTCATGGCAATGGCAAACAGAGTTAAGGTAATACCTAGTATATAGGCAACTACTGGTATCATTCCTGCGGCAACAATAGATTCAGCATTACCGTAACCCTGAAATAAACCAGCACTGATGCCCAGCAGAGCAAGCACCAAAAAGTTTAGTTGATTTGGCATCATCAGCATAGTACCAAAAACAATGGTAGAAATGGCGATGGCTGCGCCAACGCTTTCAGCGAACGCTATTTCTGTGCCTGGTAAATTTAGCTGGAATAAATGAATTACAATGCCCAAAACTGTTGCGAAGACAAAACATCCAGCGATCGCAGCGCCACGAACAAAGACAGATGAGAGTAAGCCAATAGCAACAATACCAACTAAACAATCCAAGCTAATGACTGGATCTGCTAATCCCCAGAGAAAGCCTTCCCAGGAGTTAGTGATGGTATGGTTAAGTGGTGTTCCACTCAATGAACTGAGTAAGCTAATTAAAATGAGAGCTGCGATCGCTCCAATATGACGATCCATGAACTTTGAGGTATTAAGTTCCCCCCAAGCACGGGATTCTGATAATTTAGTCTTGAACATCGCTATATACCAAATTAGTTTTTAGGTAATTTATACTACCCACCTACCCCAAAAAACTAACGTGGTAATTACGCTAGATCGTACTAGCGTCATAAAGTTATGTAAAGCCGCAGTGGTAGAAAAAGTTCTCTCATCAGCAAGTAGGATCGGGCTATTGATATTGAGATTCAAGATGCGATCGCTAATCAATCATCGTTTTAACGACTGCTGACAATACAACTCAACTATAAAAATGAATCTAAAGTACGGTGAATTCGATATTTTGGAGCAAGAATTAGAAAGCCTTCCACCGATGCATCGAGTGGCGTTTGCAGTATGGAGGGAAAATCCCCGATTCAGAAAAGCAGTTGCTTGAATTACCTGGAATTGGTAAATATACAGCTCGTGCTATTTGTTCTCAAGCCTTCACTCAACCGCTAGCTGTACTCGATACTAACGTAGCTTGCATCCTCGAACGCTTCTTTGGCTTGCAAGGCGAAAGAGTGAAATCGCGTTGTAAAATTCTTTGGAGTGCAGCAGAAATAATTGCTCCTAATAAGGAAGTTGGCAAATGGAATCTAACCTTGCTAGACTTTGGAGCGATGGTTTGTAGGGCAAAAAATCCTCTTTGTAATAATTGCCCTCTCTCAACAAAGTGCAATTATGTCCAAACGCAACGTAATTAAAATAAAAAATATTTTTATAAAACTGCTTCCATAATTTGAAGAATTAACAATTACTTTATTTGCGATCGCATTATCTTAAAGCAGTATATATGTGTAGCACTGTTTTTACTTTTTACTTTTTACTTTTCGTTAATTTATTCTGACTCCTGAATACTTACTTCTGAATTATTTCTGACGATATGCTTAACTAAATCTTGAATCATTTGGGCATCTGTTTCACTTAAACTTTCCAACTCAATTTTGTTATTTTCTTGTGGGGTACTAGAATCGCTACTATATATACGACGACTCAAGCCTATGGGACTATTCTCATAAAATGTTGTATAGAATACACACGCTGCAACATACGATCCAATCGGACTAGGGTGGCTTTGATCGCAGCTGTAAAGGTTTAACTTCACATTCGCTTCTTGAACTTTTTGCCAAGCAATTCCCACAGGTGCAACTTTAGCATTGAGTTCTTTAGCAATGCTCATATAAGCATCAGTCAATATCTGTTGCGTTTCTGGTTGATTTTGCTTTGCCCAAGTCAAGTAAAACACTGTTTGGGAATTAACTCGTTTAATTTTAGCATCAAACAGACTAGCATACTTGTACATTTCCTTGGAATTGGTAATTGGTAAAGTACTTTGCTCTTGCAGTACTACGTAATCCCAGCGTTTCGCTTTCAAAAGCCTGAGTGCTTTACCACGTTTCCAGTGGTTTTTGAGTGTAGCTCCACCAACCACAACCATTTCAGTTTCCAGCGTTTTAGGTTCTTTCGCTGAAGCAGCCAACTGTTGCGTCAACCAAGGAAGATCGTTGAAATAGGTATAGCTGTTGCCAATAAATAAAACTCTGATTGCCTGCTGTTCGCCTACTGGGAAGGAATTTACCTGAATCTGCTTTCCTAACATCTTAAACAAGACAATTATCAGAAAGAGGAATAAACATATATATACAATGTTGGTGTTGCTCATCATCTCTTAAACCTTTGCAGTATAACTTAATTCTTGGATGGGATTTTTTTGGAAATAGTTCTGACTCTTGATGAGTATATGAAAGTTTTTCCAACAAATTGCAAATTTTACCCAACCTAAAACTTTTCTTAACTGAACTGTATTAATAAGAATCCCCAGAATGCTTGAATACTTTCTCAGTAAATAAGTCGGCGAAAATAAATAAAACTACAAAATTTAAGCTACAACCTCTTTAAAAACTCGTTTCTAGACTCTGGCTAGAAATGTTTCTGATTGCGCTACTGCCGTCAGTCAGGGAGGTAGCAACCCCAAAATAGGCATTCCCAGTCCAAGATCGGCAGAGTGAGTTAGCAAATATCGTAGATAGTCTATGGTATTTTCTGAGTTTCCCGCGTCATCAGGTTTAATAATTAATTTTCGTTCCAAATAATCAACGACCCTGTAGTATGTCTGCTAAATTATGACTTTATCACCCTAAAGTTATAGAGATAATTTGAATTTAGTGCAAAATTTATAAAATTTATGTCTAAAGGAATAAGCACAAAATTAACCTGACTATGCCTAAAAATTTTGTATGCATAGAACAGTCATTCTCAACTAATATCTCTATAGATATAACTAAAAAAGCTAATTTTAGGATAATTCCATCTGTAGGCTCACGCAATTTAAACAAAAAACGTTAATACTGAAAAAATAACTTTATTAGCATTAAATCGTAGTTGTAATCAAAAATTACAATCCAGACAAAAAATAGAGAAAAAAGTACAAACAATGGCAACCTCTACAGACCGCGAGCAACAGATTCAAAAACTGCGCGAACTAATCAAAGATATCGATTATAGTATGTTCACCACAGTCGATGACGATGGCAGTTTGCATAGTTACCCTATGTCAAAAAGTGGTGAGATTAACTCTGATAGCATACTCTGGTTCTTTACTTATACTGGTTCCCATAAGGTGACTGAAATTGAACACCATGAGCAGGTAAATATTAGTTTTTCGTCACCCGAACAGCAGCGATATGTTTCTATATCAGGTACAGCACAACTTGTGAAAGACCGCAACAAGATGCGAGAGCTATGGAAGCCGGAGCTTCAAACTTGGTTTCCTAAAGGACTAGACGAACCCGATATTGCTCTGCTAAAGGTGAATATTAACCAGGTTGATTATTGGGATAGTGTATCGAGTTTCAAGCCACAAACAATTAGTTTTTTGACCTCATCACGCCTTTAAGTAATTCGTAATTTGTAGTTAACAATTCAATTACGAATTCTTTTAAGACGTGTAATTGTTGGAAAAAATTAGCACCCAAGAAGCCATTTGCTATGCCATAAGTTTACCGATCGCAACATTTATCAGCGGTATTGATTCTCTGGAAATACTGCGTCAGAATTTAGCGATCGCTCGTGGCTTTCAACCGATGCAGGCAAACCAAATGCAGGCATTGCGCGATCGCTACGCCCAATACGCTGCCGATGAGCGTTTTGAACTCTTTAGATGACGATTGAAGAGCCGGCTGAATACGGTGAAATTTTGGATCGGGCACTTGCGACACCAGGGCCAGTAATTGTAGAGGCGAAAGCGATCGCTCCATTTTTTTTCACGAAAAAAGTACATTTTTAGAGATATGAGTGAAAATGAATGTAGAGACGTAGCACTGCTACGTCTCTACAAAGATTCTGGATAACGCATATTTAATTTTATTCATATCTCTTTGTATGTAAAATCGTAGTGTTTTTAAACGCTGAGGGACGCAACGTAAGCGTAGAGTGTTTTGGAAGCAATGTTGTATTTAGGAAGTATCAGATGTTGCACAAACAATTGATTTATTGCTGGCAAAAATGGTTACTTCCCATCTTGATGCCTGCTACTGTGCAAATAGTGGTTTTAACATTAGGGGTGTTGAGCATCTTGGGAAGCACTGCTCCGATGAGTCATGCTCAAACTGTTTTCCCCACTTCTATTGCAAGTAAACTTCAACTGTTAAGTACCACTAGGCACATCCAGGAGCAACAAACACCATCAAAATCAACAGTGCTAAATGCCACTGTGTATCGCAGTCCCGATTGTAACTGTTGTGGCGGGTGGATTGCTCACTTAAAGGCACAGGGTTTTAAAATCACAGATTTTTCTACGCCTGACATCGAAACAGTCAAACAAAAGTACAACGTGCCGGATAATTTGTCATCTTGCCACACAGCAATTGTTAATGGATATGTCATCGAAGGACACGTCCCAGCAGACGACATCAAACGTCTGGTTCAAGAAAAGCCAAATGTTGTTGGTTTATCTGTTCCTCAAATGCCTGTAGGCACACCTGGGATGGAGATGGGGAATCGAAAAGACCCGTTTTCTGTACTTTCTTTCGATCGCAATAACTCAGTTGCAGTATTCAATAAGTATGGTGGTGAATCCTGAGTGAATTAAAAGGGTCTTTTAACTCGCAACTCAGCACTCTTCATTTAGAACCATTTTTGAGCGACTGCGACAAATGACTTAACCATTTCCTAAACCAGAAGGTAGATGCGAAAGTTGCAACATTTTGAGAAAGAAACTCAATGGCATGGTTACAATCTTGCAGGCTGGCATCGAGTCCCATTGCATGATAAATTTCACGAGCATTGCAAAAGGCATTCATCGCTTCTGATTCTCGATTGATTTTTTCTAACACTAAACCCAAATTAAACCAGGCGTTTGCTTCCTCATTTCGGTCATCAAGATCCCTGCCGATCTCTAATGAACGCTGATAAAACTCAAACGCCCTTTGGTACTTTCCTAAAGCCTTATAAGCACCGCCCAATCCACTTAAGGCCATACTTTGACCATTGCGATCGCTGATGAATTTTGCCAGCCCTAACCATTGTTGGTAAAACTCAATTGCTAGTTGGTAAGATCCCAATGATTCATAAGTACTGCCCAAACTTCCCAGGCAAAGACCTTCACTAGTCCAATCGCCTGTTTTTTTGGTTATACTCAACCATTGTTGGTAAAAATCTATCGCTTGCTCGTACTTACCCAGGTATTCATAAGTATTGCCCAAACTTCCCAAACAAATGCCTTCCCCAGTGCGATCGCCTATTTTCCTGGTAATACTCAACCACTGGTGATAAAATTCAATCGCTCGCTGGTATTTGCCTAGTGATTGGTAAGCGTTACCCAATCCAGATAAAGATTTGGCTTCTTCTAAGCGATCGCCTATTTCTCTAGCTATATCTAACCACTGTTGATAAAACTCAATTGCTAGGTGGTACTCGCCTAGTGACTGGTAAGCATTGCCCAAACTTGCCAAAGAAATGACTTCCCGATTGCGATCGCCTGTTTCTCTGGCTTTTTCTAAACACCGCTCTTCAAACTCAATGGACTCAATATTATTTAGTCCCCCGGATCTTATTACTTCTGTCATTCTCTATAGAAATTTTTGATCGATAAGCTGTTGATTATACAATCTTCTGTGGCTTTAGCACAGGATAAATGCAACTTATGTCAAAATCGAGAAATTCTTCTTTAATATCAAACTTTATTATATACGCAGCATCCCGATGTATAAAAGGCTTTTATTTTTCTTTGCTAACAATCACCCGAATATACCGTGCTGAAAAACTTAGCTTTCTCAAAAGATATAAGACAAACCAAATTAATCAGCAGCAGCATAATCTGGCAATACATTGAGTTCTAAATTAACAGCACTTAGATAATTTTGATCGTTTAAAACTTGTGATGGTAACTTATCTGCATTCACAGCAGCTTTAACCAAATCTTTCGCAAGAATATTTCTATTCTTAGTTTTAAATATTAGCGCTTCTCCGCTAGGAATACCATGTTGTTGCAGACCTCCTTGATAAGCAAAAGTAACTAAATTTGAAGGCTGAAGGTAATTCGCAGAAGTCGAGTTAGTGGATAAATTGTTAGAGTTAATAGCTATTGTTTCACTGTTGTTGGTAGTAGCTGTTTGAGCGCCAGCTATTCCAGGTACAAGAGTAATAGAAGCAAAAATCAGTGCAGAATTTATCAAGGTCGCAAGTTTCATAAGTTATATTTAGGTAAAATGCAATCGGTGTTCTTTAGTAATAGAGTCCTCTTTATTATTAATCTCAACTTCCTTCAATCAGGTCATCTGATCGGTTGATCTATGACTCACCCAAAAGGGTGAGCTAATTGAATGACACAAAGAGCAATAGAGACTTGTTAAGCCTAGATACAGAAAAGATTGGTTGAAATTTTCAAGTACTGAACTGAGGCGAGTTGCACATTTATGCAATTTTTCAATTCGCTTCTTGAAGCAGAGATTGCTGCGACAGGTGACTCAAACACTCCCATTCACTCAAGCTGAATCGTAAGTATTTTGCCGGATGTCAGAGAAAAACACTTCGTGCTGCTTTGCTAAAGCGTCTCTACGCACCTAAAATTCTCGCTTGGGAGAAAAAACTTGACGGCAAAGCGCTTTTGTAGTACAGTTATACTATAAAAGCGCTTAAATGTTGCATAAAACTTTACCACTCCCGACTACGCCAATAGGAGAGTACAAAATAAATGAAGCTATCTAAGGTAGACTTGAGCAGTTTAGTAGCGATCGCTCACTCTGATGGATATTTGCAGTTGTTGCTCGACCGAGGTAACGAACTAGAGTTTTTGGAAATTCCGGCCCCGATACAAGCTTATGAAGGATTGCAAGAACTGAACGAGGCGATTGCCGAAACGACTGCATTACCCTTTGAAGAAGAACCAATTGTCATGCTACCAGTTGTCTCATCAATGGCTATGGCTGTAGGCTACGATCGCAACGAACAGATTTTGCAAGTTGAATTTCAAAGTGGAGCGGTTTATCAGTACTTAGGCGTAGACAAGGATACTTGGGAAGATTTACATTCCTCTGACTCAATTGGCAGCTTTTTCAATCAAGAGATTAAAGGTAGATATGACTGCGATCGCCTAGATAATGCAGATTAACGACTTAACTAAAACCACTAAATATAGATTAGTAACGCTTTCTTCAGAGACAATAGAAAAAGCCTATATAATATCAACGCAGTTATGACAACCACACTTACCTCTGCTGTTAAACCAAGAGCCGAAGATAGTTTTGCCATTACCTTTGCGCCGTTATCTCTGGAAGAAATCTACGCTAAATCTGACGATCCAGCCAATGGTGCTGTGGTTGTGATGAGTGGTATGGTTCGCAATCAAACCGATGGTAAACCTGTGATTGCTCTAGAGTATCAAGCTTATGAACCGATGGCGTTGCGGATATTTTATCAAATTGCTGCTGATATTCGCTTATCTATGTCTGATGTGAATCGAGTCGTGATTTATCATCGCGTTGGACGTTTGCGAGTTGGGGAAATCAGCGTTTTAGTAGCTGTGGGTTCTCCTCATCGGCGTGAGGCGTTTGAAGCTTGCCAATATGTTATTGATACGCTCAAACACAATGCCCCTATATGGAAGAAAGAGCATTGGGAAGATGGTTCTAGCACCTGGGTGAGTATTGGTGCGTGTGAAACATCAGGAGAAAATTGTTAAGATTTCCAATTTACCGACATTCTCGCCCACAATTATTAAGAGTTTTGACAAAATATTCATAGCCCCAGGTAAACTGTTATTTACTTACTTGAAGTGTGTTGAACTCATCGACACCACTCGCCATAACCTTGAAAACCGCAAAACTTCGTTGACTGGTGTCGATTGTTTCCACAGTAAAGGTTTCAGACTACAAAATCGATTGCTTATTGATAATTACTTGATAGTTGTTGACAAAACGAACTCTGCAATCTCTATACGATTCCCGCCGGGATCTCGGAGGAAAAACCGCACACATCCTGGAAGTGGTCGTCGATCGGGAATAATTTCTATCCCATGCTCTTTTAGGTGTACTTCAAAGGCGTTTAAGTTATCGACTTGGAAACAAAAATGCCGTCTAGATGCTTGGTTATTGGCGTTTTTCTCTCTACTAACGTGCAGTTCAATGTCTCCCAACTTGTACCATGCTCCTGAATCATTTTTAATGACATCAGGTCTGGCAATTTCAGTCAGTCCCAAAACTTCACTGTAGAAAAATAGTATTGCTTCCTCCACTTCAAAAGGATAGGTTACTTGAATATGATGAACTGCATTAAGCTTCATAAATTTTTCTCCTAATTTGGGTTAAATTTGGTAATGCTACAATCACCTTTTGCCGTAATACTGGCGTATTTCTAAAGTTTTTCTGTTCCAACTCACCGAAACAGTGCTGAGTGCTGAGTAACGAGTGCTGAGTAAAAAAGTAATAATTGCATTCAGCACTTTATGTTTGAAGCCACGGCTTTTAAGCCAAGGAAAAAGAAATAAATATTTATTTCGAGGAGAGTGCAACAAGAAATAATACGTCCAAGATCAATCCCCTAGATTTATCTATGGGGTTATATCAAGTCCGGTTAATCACTTATGATTATCGGCTCTGTGCAAAAATCGGAAAAGTCTCTTTCCCCCTGCTCCCTGCTCCCAGCAAGAACTGCGGTCTAAATGATAAGTCTTTGACCGGACATGATATTACTCTAAGCCGAGGCACTCCTGAACAAACATCTATGCGACAAGCTTTCCGATACTGATGCGTTCTTCTACGAGATAGCCAAATTTTCTATAAAATTCAACTACTTCTGCGTTGGAGACACGAACTTGGAGATTGATTTTGAGACATCCCATCGCGATCAATTCCTTCTCTGCGTGCTGCACTAGCTTGCTACCAATACCCTGCCGTTGATACTGAGGACTGACCGCAACTGTGTATAACCAACCACGATGCCCGTCATATCCTGCCATTATAGTGCCTAAAATTACAGAGTTAATCTCAGTAATGAAAAACAACTCAGGCTGTACAGCAAGCTTCTGACTGATTACCAATTTTGGGCTGCTGTGCGACGGTTTATTAGGAAACACCTCATCCCACAAAGTACTGACTAATTCAGCATCAGATTCTTGGTATGGTCTTATATTCATCTACATCTCTAAATCAAAAGACTTGCCTTATGAACTTACAGATGAGTTTTTGACAATTTGGCGATCGCTTATGCAAGGTGAAGAAGTAACCTATAGTGGTCGCCACTTGCAAGTTCAAGGCGCAAAACTCCAATTTCCTCCCGTACAAAAGCCTTACCCCACCTTATATTTTGGTGGTTCTTCAGATGCTGCTCTCCAAGTTGCTGCTAAACACATTGATGTGTATTTAACCTGGGGTGAACCACCAGAACAAGTTGCTCAAAAGATTGCCAAGGTACGCCAATTAGCAGCAGAACAAGGTAGAACGGTACGCTTTGGGATTCGGATGCACGTCATAGTCCGCGAAACTACGCAAAAAGCTTGGGATGCAGCTAATGAACTGATTCAGTATGTGGATGATGAAACCATAGCAGTTGCACATCAGCGGTTTGCTGAGTCGGAATCAGAAGGACAACGCCGCATGACCGAACTACACAATGGCGATCGCCAAAACCTAGAAATTAGCCCCAACTTATGGGCAGGTGTTGGCTTAGTGCGTGGCGGCGCTGGGACTGCCTTAGTTGGAGATCCAGAGACAGTTGCAGCGCGAATGTTGGAATATACCGATTTAGTAATTGATACCTTCGTTTTCTCAGGGTATCCCCATCTCGAAGAAGCCTATCGAGTCGCAGAATTATTATTTCCCAGGTTGCCGTTACAAACTCCGGCGATTGCATTACCGCAGCAGGTTGCAAGTACATTCAGTGAATTTGTTACCAAAACAGATTTACTCAAACCACAGCCTGTGTAAGCAATTCAAAATTCAAAAAAGCATGAGTCCGAAAAAACCTCAACTTAGACCGACTAACTTTTTCTAAAGCAAGTTTTGCAGCAAAAAGGCTCAAGCATTCCTGCCTGAGCCATGACTAAATTCAATTTATAGACTAGCTTCAAGAGCTATATCTTTCGATCGGTAGTGGATAAGCTCAGTTAAAATTTCTGGCTATAGTAATGTAAGATAATTATCTGGATGATGTCTGGTTGATATCTATAACCTAAACAAAGTCTAAATTACTAAAGCTGAGAGTTGGGAAACTCCGGTGAAATTCCGGGACTGTGCCGCAGCTGTGATGGGATTACCCAAGTCAGAATGCCAACTCTCAGGATGTCCTCAAGACACACTCACCGTCTACTCCCTGCGTTGCACGGGGAAGGAGTTTTAAGTTTGGTTTCTGGATTTGCCACTTGTCCTGGCTTGTTTTATGCTACTCCCGCCGCAGATGGTATATTATCTCGCGTTAGAATACCAGGTGGAATTATTAGTAGTCAGCAATGCCGTGCGCTCGCAGATATAGCAGAACAGCACGGTGGCGGCTATATAGATGTGACTAATCGAGCTAATCTACAAGTTCGTGAAATTCGCACGGGGATAAATGCTGAGGTTCTGAAGTACCTCCAAAATATGGGATTGGGTTCTGACAATACTGTTGTAGACCAAATCCGCAATATTATGACCAGTCCAACTGCTGGTATCGATCCCCAGGAATTAATCGACACTCGCCCTTTTGTCCAAGGTTGGGATGATTATATTGCAGCACATCCGGCGCTTTCGGGACTGTCGGCCAAATTTAGCGTTTGCTTTGATGGTGGTGGGATAATTCAGGTGGGCGATCGCTTGAATGATATCGCCTTTGCAGCTGTCTTAGTTAAGGATAATGTTTACTTTCGCCTCTATCTCAGTGTCGGCGAGAAGGGTCAACCGCCCAGCGATACGGGAATTTTGTTACCACCAGAGGAATGTTTGCCCGTCTTGGCAGCTTTGGCAAATGTCTATTTAGCTTATAGTCATACTACGAGTAAACGGCGGCTACGTTTGAGAGAGTTATTAAATACTTTGGGTTGCGAAAATTATCTTCAGGAAGTTCAACAGCGTCTACCTTTTTCTCTTTTATGCAGTGAAATAAGAAAAGACCTACTCCACCAGCAAGGCAAAGAAGAGAAATATCAGCATATTGGCATCCATCCCCAACGTCAGCAAGGCTTATTTTACATTGGTGTCGTCTTGCCTCTTGGCCGATTGGAGAGCAGACAGATGCGCGGTTTAGCAGATTTAGCAGCAAAATACGGCAGTGGAACTCTCAGGCTAACCCCTTGGCAAAATTTGCTCCTTACAGATATTCCTCAGCAATGGGTTGCTGATGTCCAAAGTGAAATTGCTTTATTAGGATTAGATTCCTCTGCAACCAACGTCAAGGGTGGATTAGTTGCCTGTTCTGGAAAAAAGGGTTGCGCCGCTTCTGCTACGGATACCAAAAGTCATGCGTTGACATTAGCAGAGTATCTTGAAACTCGCATTACTCTCGATTACCCAGTTAATATCCACTTTACTGGCTGCGAAAAATCTTGTGCCCAACATAGCAAGAGTGATATTACTCTGCTTGGTGTCAGCATTGAAGCTGACAATGAAACTGTAGAAGGATATCACATTTATGTTGGTGAGAGCAACCAGAAATTCGGACGCGAACTATATCAATATGTAACTTTTGCCGAACTACCTGCATTAATAGAGCGGATGCTATATGTATATAAAATTCAACGCCTAAATTCTGATGAGTCCTTTGGGGAATTTGCTAATCGATATCCACCAGCACAATTACAGCAGTTATTTAATAAATACTTAGAAAATGGAACCACAGTTAACAATTCAAAATTCAAAATTCAAAATTCAAAATTAAAGACAATTTCAGACGGGGATTTAAACCCTGACTGAAACTAGGGCTACCTGTAGAGCTAGGGGTCTTAAACCCTTTTATTTACGATAAAAACAGATGATTGATTCCTCCCTTTCTCTGACTCTGTGTTCTCTGCGCCTCTGCGGTTAATTAAATTAGGTATTCTTCTATTGAAAAAGAAGTATCTATATTAACTAACAAATCAATCCAAAATCTAAAATCCCAAATTTAATGCCCGACTATATCCGAGATGCCAACGAAATTTACCGTAATTCCTTTGCAATCATCCGGTCAGAAGCGAACTTAGATGTGTTGCCACCGGATGTAGCAAAAGTTGCTGTGCGTCTAATTCATGCCTGTGGGATGACGGATATTGTCACTGACTTGGGATATTCACCAACAGCAATACAATCCGCAAGGGCAGCATTAGCCGCAGGAGCGCCAATTCTGTGCGATTGCCGGATGGTTGCCGATGGCGTTACCAGACGGCGGTTGTCTGCAAACAATCAAGTTATCTGTACTCTCAACGATCCAGAAGTGCCAGAACTTGCCCAGAGTATGGGTACTACAAGGTCGGCAGCAGCTTTAGAATTCTGGCGATCGCACCTAGAAAGCTCAGTAATCGCAATTGGCAATGCGCCCACGGCCCTGTTCAGACTGTTAGAAATGCTCGATGCAGGAGCGCCCAAACCTGCGATTATCTTGGGCTTTCCAGTGGGGTTTGTCGGTGCAGCAGAATCAAAAGCCGCATTGGCAGCAGACAGCAGAAATGTACCATTTTTAACCTTACACGGTCGGCGCGGTGGAAGTGCGATCGCGGCAGCAGCAGTTAACGCCCTGGCAACGGAGGAAGAATGAATATGCAACCCAAAGGTCGTCTCTATGGAATTGGTGTCGGCCCAGGCGATCCCGAACTATTGACCCTCAAAGCGCTGCGGTTATTACGTGCGGCTCCTGTGGTAGCCTATCAATCAGCCACAGATAAAGAAAGTATTGCTAGAGCGATCGTCGCGCAGTATCTTCCTGGCAATCAAATCGAGGTGCTATTTCACCTCCCCCGCGCTTTAGAACCAGAAAAAGCAAAGTCTATTTATGACCAGGAAATTGAACCAATTGCCGACCATTTAGCAGCCGGTCGAGATGTGGTGGTGCTATGTGAGGGCGATCCATTTTTCTATGGTTCATTTATGTACTTGTTCACACGGTTATGCGACCAGTACGAAACAGAAGTTGTCCCCGGAGTTTCCTCGCTGATGGCTTGTCCGGTAGCTTTGGGTGTACCTTTCACCTACTACACTGATATTCTCACAGTCTTACCAGCGCCATTGCCAGCAGAAGAACTGACTACACATCTGCTGATGACCGATGCAGCGGCAATTATGAAACTAGGTCGTCACTTTACTAAAGTACGAGATATCCTACATAAACTAGGGCTAGCATCACGGGCAAGATATATTGAGCGGGCATCAACATCACAGCAACGCATCATACCCCTGGATGAAGTTGATCCAGCCGAAGTACCCTATTTCTCGATGATTGTGATTCCAACTAAGAATCGACTATAAACCTACTTTTCTTTTTGGTAAAGGTATTGTTTAACCTATGATTTAGACTTTACCATAAAGAAATACTTCAAAAAAAGTTGATGCCTCCTAATAGCACCTTCACTCCTGATACGATCGCTGCTGGCTTTCATGCCCTGTCTGACCCCCTACGGATTAAGGTATTAGAACTGCTGCGCTCTCAAGAACTATGCGTGTGTGACCTGTGTGACCACCTGGAAACCACTCAGTCTAAACTGTCTTTTCACCTCAAAACCCTGAAAGAAGCGGGTTTAGTTCGCGCTCGTCAAGAAGGGCGCTGGATTTACTACAGCCTCAATCTGCCACAGTTTGTTGCCTTAGAGCAGTATTTAGCAGAATTCCGTCGCTTTAGCCCAATATTGCCTATTCGTACCCCCTGCGAGACTTAAAAATTCATCAATTTTTTTTGTAATGTTTTGTTTCCTTCTAGTTGTCTACGGATTTACAAATCAATTTTTTTTGAAATGATTGAGATATACTCTTTATAGAACTCACCGAATTTTAGATTTTCAATTTTGGATGTTGGATTGAATAATCTGAAATTCCTGCTCGAAGCTCCTGCATTCATGTATGGGGTTAATTGTAATGAACAAAAAGACTTTAAAACGCCTCTCCTTTATTGACCGCTTCCTAACCTTGTGGATTTTTTTAGCAATGGCTTTTGGTGTTGGTCTGGGTTATTTCTTTCCTGGAGTAGAAGCCTTTATCAACCAGTTCCAGGTAGGAGCAACCAATATACCGATCGCCATCGGGTTAATTCTGATGATGTATCCCCCCTTAGCCAAGGTGCGGTATGAAGAATTAGGGGATGTATTTCGCAACGGAAAAATTCTTGGTGTTTCACTAATTCAGAATTGGATCATTGGGCCAATTTTGATGTTTGCTCTGGCAGCTATTTTCTTACATAATTACCCAGAATACATGACGGGATTGATTTTGATTGGATTAGCTCGGTGTATTGCAATGGTAGTTGTGTGGAGTGACTTGGCAAGAGGTAATACAGAATATACAGCTGGATTGGTTGCCTTTAACAGCATCTTTCAAGTCATCTTTTATAGTCCTTATGCCTGGTTTTTCATTACTGTACTGCCGCCACTATTTGGGTTACAAGGCAGTGTTGTTAATGTCAGCATTGCTGAGATTGCCAAAAGTGTGTTTATCTATCTTGGTATTCCCTTTTTAGCTGGATTTTTTACTCGTTACTTCTTAGTAAAAGTGAAAAGTAAGCAGTGGTATCACGAGGAATTTGTGCCTAAAATCAGCCCGATCACACTGATTGCTCTGTTATTTACAATCGTCGTTATGTTCAGCTTGAAAGGGAATTTGATTGTTCAGATCCCCTTAGATGTGGTGAAGATTGCAATTCCGTTAATCGTCTACTTCATCATCATGTTTTTGGTCAGCTTTTACATGGCTTGGCGCGTTAAAACAGACTATTCTAGAGCCGCAAGTGTCGCGTTTACATCGGCAGGAAATAATTTTGAACTAGCGATCGCAGTGGCGATCGCAGTGTTTGGTATTAATTCGGGTGTTGCTTTTGCTGCCGTCGTCGGGCCTCTTGTCGAAGTGCCTGTATTAATTGCTCTTGTTAATCTTGCTTTCTGGTTTGAAAAACATTATTTTTCGCCATCAGAATCGAGAACTTTATAAATTTAGCCACATTATTCGGAGGAACTGAACGATGAAACGTGTGATGTTTGTCTGCAAAAAGAATTCTGCCCGTTCCCAAATGGCGGAAGGTTTTGCCAAAACTCTTGGTAAAGGAAAGATTGAAGTGATTAGTTCTGGGTTAGAAGCAAGTCAGGTCAGACCAGAAGCGATCGCTACAATGAAAGAAATTGGTATTGATATTACCGATCAACACTCCAAACCCCTAAGTGATTTCCAAGCGCAAGACTTTGATGTAGTGATTTCTTTGTGTGGCTGTGGCGTGAATTTGCCGCCGGAGTGGGTTGTGCGGGAAGTATTTGAAGACTGGCACTTAGACGATCCAGCAGAACAACCGGAAATTTTTCCTAGAGTCCGCGATGAGATTAAAGAACGGGTAATTCAACTAATTGAGTATACAGAAAATCCAAAATAGAATAATCTCCTGGTTGAATCTGCCAGGAGAGTTGAAAAAAATGGATTCATCTTTACAAGCGTTGTAGCAGGCTCAAACCGTGGCTATCAGTACCACAGGTATTGAAAAGAAAGTATTCATCAGCTAACTTTTGCACTTGTTCTGATTCCAAAGTGCTGGGTTTCCAGGGGTTAGGGTTATTGTAAGCGTAGAAAGTTTCCACACCATCGATCCCCTTTTGCGCCGCAGCCGGAATTAAATCGAAAAGCGATCGCTTGTAACGAGCTGGATGAGCCAGAACTGCCAATCCCCCAGCTTCATGAATAGCGGCAATCACGTTACTTGCCTGATATTCTTGACCTGTAGTCGCCCTTCTTTGTAGATAGGGTTTCATACTAGGGTGTTCTGTTGCAAAAGAGTAAGCCAAAATGTGAACTTCTATATTTAAAAGGTTGGCATTGATTTCTACGCCACTCCACAGGTGAGGAGTGGTTGCATTAGGATTATTCCACTTCCAGTCTTCTAACCAAGCAAGGGCCGCTTGATAGCCGATAATACCATGATGATCGGTGATGGCTAACCCTTTTAGCCCAATAGCGATCGCCTGCTCGATCAATGCACTTGGCTGCAACCTTCCATCCGAGTGAACAGTGTGCATGTGAAAGTTGAATAGCCTTGGACAACTATGTGCATCAATGTTACGAAATACTTGCTTCAAAAGTTCTGCCGAAGCTGTAGTACGGGCCAAATTTACAACCATAACCCCCTCTGAAGAAAAATATATTTTCTTAACACACCAAAACGCCACATCTCTAGATGAGAAAGAACCAACACTAAAAATTAGTAACGGCTGCTACTTTCTCAGCTTTCTCAGCAAATTTTTCAATATGTTAAGACTACGTTAGCAAATCTTAATCTCAGTAGTCATGGGTACTTTGAACTACTTCAATTTTAAGTAGTAGTAAATATTACATCCAAGATTTCATAAATATGCCTCTAGCATTTGTGGTAAATGACTTATAAAATAAAGGTTTAATAGAGTAATTATTTCTAATTAGCCTGAAATACAAATTTTTTCGCGTATAATAAGTATCATTTGTCTCAGTAATTACAGCTTTTTCTAATCAATAATGACTTTAGCGTAGGCATCGCCTAAGTGAGTCTACACTTCGAGAAAACTAGCGATCGCTTGCCGCCCATTATACCCCTCGCGCAATTCCAAAAGAATCTCCCTTCAAGGTGACTCCCAAGGGTTCTACCACTACCTCGCGGGAAAGATACGCTTCAACTCTTCCTGCAATCACAGCCGAAAGTTGATGTTCTCTTGCAAGCAAGACAATTCTCTCTGCATCCTGCTCTGACTCTGTATAGAATGCAAATCCTGCACCGTAATTGAACACTGAAAGCATCGTCTCGGCCCCGCCCTCAAGATGACTTTCAACAAATGTAAATATCTCTGGTACTGGGAGCATCGTTTCAATGACATACCGAAGCGGCTTCACCGACCTCATCAGCTTTTGCCAGCCATGACCAGTGATATTCTCCATCGCCGTGGGACGAATTCCCTTACTAAGCACGGTCTGTACAAGGGGCGTATAAAGATACGACGCAGCATTCATTGCTTCCCAGAACTCCTGCCCACTTGGAAGTTTTGTTCTATAACCATTAGGGAGCGACTCAGCAAGCTTTCGTAGTGGGGTAAAGCCGTTCTCATGGGGCCCCGAACTTTCGACGAGAACAATGGTATTGCCGGCATCCAGACGCGAGCTATCAATGGGAGCAACACCAGCCGGCATAACCCCAAAAACCGAGCCGGCGATGTCGAGCCGCCCTGGAATCATCTTAGTTTTTAGTTGAGGAGTTTCTCCTGAAAGATAGACACACCCCACTCGTTTGCATCCCTCAACGACTCCATCCAGAAACCCATCAAGGAAAGCGGGGGTAAAAATTATTTCAGGAGTACTCGACGGCAGATAAAGACCGAGAAGTATAGTTTGCATACCTGAAGTTGCAGCATCGTTCGTCAGACACGAGACGATCTTGATACCAATATTCCACCAGAATCGTCGAAGTTCTTCTTCGGAAAGGTCGTCAGGTCGAGTATCGTCTGCTGTGCCCAGTCCTTCAGGGACAAGTGTCATAGAAAGTTCTCTAGCCCCGGCCTCCAGAAACGGAGCAAGGTTGAGGCTGAAAGCGTTAGCACTTGCTCCCAGACCTGATGCGGGCACGATGCCATAAGCGCTTGCAAAGCCAAGTGTGCGTTTTGCAGCATCGATGAAGCGTCGTTTTGCAGCATCGAGAGTATCGTAATCGACTTGATCGAGAGCTTGAGCCATCAGGTTGCGTTTTAAGTTAGAAGTTAGGAATTAGGAGTTAAAAGTTAGGAAAACTCATAACTCCTCACTTTAAAATACCTCATCTTCAATACCACGCCACCATTCACCCAATTTCATTAAGTCTTGGTAAATATCTTCTAATTCTTTGGTATAAACATCATTTGTCAGGGTGGCTCGACGCTCTTGCAATTTTTTGAGACGCAGTTGTACCAATACCCAAGGTTTAGAGATGCTATTCGTTGCTTCGATGTATTGCGCTAGTTCTTTGCTATCCATATATTTTATATTTTGATTTTCATGTCACTACTTTTATTTAGGCGATGTCTGTCCCACTACTGGAAAACAGAAAAGGGAGAAATTAAAAAAAACTTCTCCCTTTCCTATTGGGCTTTCTGCTTCAACTTTTGTAAATTAACTTATTACTTCTACTTTACATAGTCTGGCACAAGCGGCGTAGACGTATTTAGCTTTGCCATTCTCAAAAGGTAAGAAGCAGTTTACTAAGAGGCATCGCACTCAGTTCAAAACCGAAATTAGTTAAGCTTTAGCCAAGTTTTCAGCAGCAAAGTCCCAGTTGGCCAAGTTTTCTAAGAAATTCTTGATGAACGCTGGACGGGCGTTTTTATAGTCAATGTAATAGGCGTGTTCCCAAACATCTAATGTTAGGAGTGCCTTCTGACCATGAGCTAGGGGATTTTCTGCATTTGGTGTTTTGATCACCTTCAGCGTACCACCATCATCGATCAGCCAAGACCATCCGCTGCCGAATTGAGTTGCAGCCGCGTTAGAGAACTCTTCTTTGAATTTGTCGAAGCTACCAAAATCTTTGTCAATTTTGGCTGCAAGTTCACCTGTGGGTGTGCCACCACCTTGTGGTTTCAAGGAATTCCAGAAGAAAGTGTGGTTCCAAACTTGGGCAGCGTTGTTG
Organism: Nostoc sp.; assembly: GCF_036917415.1. GTDB lineage: Bacteria > Cyanobacteriota > Cyanobacteriia > Cyanobacteriales > Nostocaceae > Nostoc. The sequence goes on from NZ_JBALDJ010000025.1 coordinate 94,743, forward strand.
AAGATTCCTACCTTAGAGGAGTCTTTAAAGGAAGTTTTGATCACCTCTTCCAGAGACTTATCAGCAAGTTCTGTACCTTCAGTAAGTTTGTTGAGGTTGTCTACATAAGCTTTATGATGCTTGCCATAGTGATACTCGAAAGTTTCAGCTTTCATGCCATAAGGCTCTAGAGCATCCTTTTCAAAGGGTAGTGGGGGCTGTACAAATGCCATTGTGTAAAATCCTCTCTTTACCGGTTTCCAGTTTTAAGCTATTGCAGAAGTTTGGAAAATTAATAGCTTTTATTTTTAGAGGTTTTATGTTTTTGATCTTGGAACATAAAACTTAACATCGTCATTCTACTACCAAAGTGAAGACGAAAACAAAGTACTTCGGTGATAAGTCAAATCACTAGGAATTCATGACTGTAAATAAAAATGGCTAATATTTCATAGCGAAAGGCCAATAATTAATTAGCATTTAGCAATTAAAGCTTTCATACTTCTACCTTTAGTAGGATTAATTGTAATATAATAAATCAGTCAAAAGCGAGATGAATTTAAGTATGAAATCATCTAAAATCCTTAAGACAGAGCTTGATTTTAAATAGATATAGATAGATATAGATAATAGTCAAATTATATATTTTTGTTTTTAAATACAGTTTTAAGGATGGTAAATGAATAATCACTCACTCACCACCCTTTGAAACTAAAAAACTAACAGCAAATAGCAGTAATTAACACTGAGATAAACGCTGTTGGTAATAGTTAACGATTTGTGCCGTGACTTCAGACACGTCCAAACCATCAGTTTGCACTTCGATCGCATCTGCTGCTTTTTGCAAAGGCGAAACTTTGCGTGTACTATCTTTCCAGTCACGTTCGGCAATGTCGTGTTCCAGCTGCTCTAAGCTCACTTCGGGTTGACCTTGGATGTTAAAGTCTTGCTGGCGGCGACGGGCGCGTTCACTTACAGAAGCGGTTAAGAAGATTTTTACTTCGGCATCGGGAAATACGTGAGTACCAATATCCCGACCTTCAGCAACTAAACCACCTCTTTTACCCCAACTTTGCTGTTGTTTAACCAGTGCTTGACGGACTGCGCTTTGTGCCGCGATCGCCGATACTTGAGATGTTACCTCAATGGTGCGAATTACCTGGGTAACATCAGTGCCATCAATCCAAACCCGCACGGACGATTGTAAATCCTGGGTGGGAGTAAGTTCAATTTTACACTGGTTAGTTAATTCGGCGATCGCACACTCATCGTCAATAGCAATACCCTTTTGCAGTACTAACCAAGTGACAGCACGGTACATCGCTCCTGTATCTAAATACACTAAACTCAGGTTTGCTGCCACTTGCCGCGCCACTGTGGATTTTCCAGCACCAGCTGGGCCATCAATAGCGATAATGGGTTGACGATCGCGCAATATGATATTGTCAATCAAACGTGTAGCACCAAGACGAGCTGCGATCGCCAACATTCCTTCCTCCTCAACTTTTTCTAAAGACATCAACGTAGTCGGTTCAACCAATTCAATATATTCCACTCTTACCGTGCTGACCATTGCCACTTCTTGCTGTACCACTGCTATCAACTTGTTACTATTGCGATCGCCTGCAATGAATGCAGCCTCAGCTCGTCGCAAGCCCCGATATAACACCGCTGCTTCCTCTTTTGCCGTTGCCGTCAAATATTGATTGCGAGAACTGAAGGCAAGACCCGACGCTTCCCGTACTGTTGGACAAGCAACAATTTCTACTGGCAAATTTAAGTCAGCCACTAAGCGTTTAATAATTGCTAGTTGCTGACCATCCTTTTCACCAAAGTAGGCACGGTCAGGCTGTACCAAGTTGAAAAGTTTGGTAACAATCGTAGCGACACCCTGAAAGTGACCTTGCCGAGAACGACCACACAAGCCTGTTATCATAGCAGATGGGGGGATAACTTGTGTAACCTTTGATTCTTGTACACTCTTCTGAGGAACTGCCATTTCTTCCGGAGTCGGTGCAAAAATGGCATCTACCCCAGCTTGTTCGCAAAATTGTTGGTCTTGCTCTAAAGTGCGAGGATAGCGTTGATAATCCTCGTTAGGAGCAAATTGCAGGGGATTGACGAAAATACTCACAATCACCGTAGAATTTTCGTGCCGCGCCCGTTGGATTAAGCTTAAATGACCTTGATGCAAATTTCCCATCGTTGGCACCAGACCGACTGCCGTCTGATACCAAGCAGTCATCTCATCTAATCTCAGATCCTCAGTAACTGCAATCAGCTCGTTTTCTGAGCAGTGTTTAGTTAAATAGCAGCGTAAAGCTGCGACTGTTGTCAGCAGGCGCACAAAAATACCCCTAGTTCTTATCGATCCCTCCCCCGTTAGTTTATATCCGAAATAGAGGGAAGAGTTGATTTAACTAGGGGAATTAAGTGATACGGAACTGGGATTGGAAATTGGGGATTGGGGATTGGGCATTGGGGATTAGTACTAGACAAAGGAGAGACTTCTTCAATAATTCTTGCTTCTCCCCCTAGCCCTAGTCCCCAGTCACCAGTCCCCAGTCCCTAATAATTATTTCCCCAAAACTTCAATATGTACTGGTGCAACACCACTGCCCATCATTCCCAAAATCCGAGCTGCGCCAGCAGACAGGTCAATGATTCGACCGCGAATGTATGGGCCTCGGTCATTAATCCGCACTATCACACAACGACCGTTACGGGTGTTAGTTACACGCACTTGCGTACCAAAGGGTAAGCTGCGATGGGCGGCAGTCATTCCTTCTGGATTAAATCTCTGACCGCTAGCAGTACGATTACCAGAACCGTCATAGCCGTAATAAGAAGCCATGCCTATCAAGGTAGCTTGCACTACTCCGACGGCAATCTGTTGAGGCAGCTTTGGTATTGATACTGGTTGACGCACTGGCAAATTCGCAATTTCTTTTAGGGGAGATGCATTGCCTAGTAGTCTCCGTAGGCGATTGGTTGCTTGCAATGCATCTTCCGCTAGATCGTTGGTAGTACCTGCTAATCGCGTATCTTCGTTGATTTCTACCAACTCTTCGTCATTAATTTTGATTACATAGCGATCGCCATCTTGTTGGGCAGGGACGCTTTTGTTTTGCGCTTGATTAGCAGTAGATTTTTCCCCAGCTTTCCAACTAACGGTAATCTTACTCCCGTCCACATTTTCCCGATTCAACTGGTTGATCTTAGCTGCTATTACACTAGCTATTTGAACCGGGTCATCATCAGCGGAGTTAATCTGGTTACTCGCATCTGTTAGGTTCCCAGTATTTAATACATTTGATGAATTGCTAGTAATAAGGGCGTACCCTTGTACGCCCCCAGTATTGTCAATTGCACCAACTTTTTTAGTTTCAAGATTCGTATTTGATACAGAACTTAAAAAGGTGAGAACAGGTATATTTCTGATAAAAAGGGTTGCCGCCTTACGTCCTCTAATGTTGTGAGGATGAATTTCTGTAATCACAGCATCCAAGGTTTGTTTCCCTGCTGTTGATTGGTACTCTCCCACCTTAACGACATCAGGGGCGGGTGATTTTTGGGATGCTAGCGCATTTCCCTTGATGGTTTGAGTGCAACCGACTGAGGGTACTCCCAAAACAGCCATAAACAGGGCAACAATAGTCCACAAATGTCTTTGATTCATGCGTCCGTTTTTGAAAGCGACTGTAGAACTTAAGTTTTATAACTTGCGGGATTTTTCACTAATGAAAGTGATTTCCCTATTTGAAAAACTCGAACTCATTCCGTTTTCACTTTGTTCTTTATAACTGCAACAGACTAACACGAACCTTTTGGCTTGGGGATCAGGGTTTTAGCGTAACTATTGCCCGCTTTCTCAAATTCCAATTCCAATTTGAAGGGCGAAACCTTTCTCAAAAGCGGACTTTGGCTATGTAACGCTTTTTTGTGTAAGTCAAAAATTTCTTCAAAAAATTTTATGTTTATTTCACGCCAAAGTGACGATACCCTATTCACATCGGTTGTAAAGGCTCGCAACTATTCGTGTATTCTAGATTACATGGTTTTTTGCTATTTGCTCTCAGCATATAATATAACTTTAATTAAATAGCATCGGCATAAATACCGGAAATTATTTATTTAAGGAAATATTTAGATTTAACTATGAATAAGTCGTGATAAGAGTTACATCTTAAATAATTATGCAAATTAGTTTGAGTCTAATATCTTTTTTCAAAGTTTTTTCTACTTGCATCAATCATTACTTTGATTCTCCACAACTAGACTAATATTAGTGATAAATATAACTTGATATCACAGTATTGCTGAGTATAAAAAAAAGGGCAATACTCAAGTCAATATTTTTCAGGATTAATGACTTAAAAATTAAGAAAACTTTGCGATCGCTTAGATAACAGATATTGTAAGTAATATATATTACAGCACATTTTTTTTAACCTCAGTAATTACTCAAGTATGATTTTTGAGAGCAAACTGTTTTTGACAAAATCTTTGTAGCTGTAGGGATGTACAGCTGCACCCCTTCTATATATAGTAGGTATTTTGGGAAATGCCATCAGCCTAATGACAAATCAAGGAGATTTAGAAATAGAACCATCGCCATTAAAAGCTGTTCTCAACGAGTTGCATTCCCAGTACAAGTCATTGGGGGAGGGTGCAGTCGCAAAATACATTCCTGAACTGGCAAAGGCAAACCCGGATTTGTTCAGCATTTGCATTGTGACAGTAGATGGTCAGGTTTACAAAGTTGGGGACTACGAACAACTTTTTACTATTCAGTCAATTTCTAAGGTGTTTGCTTATGGACTTGCCTTAGAAGATCATGGACTGGATTATGTTTTAACTAGAGTTGGCGTGGAACCGACGGGGGATGCATTCAACGCGATTATTTTGGATGAGCAATCGAAGCGACCTTATAATCCAATGGTAAATGCAGGGGCGATCGCCACCACTAGCTTAATCAAAGGTTCCGGCCCTACCGAACGCCTCAACCGAATGCTGGATATGTTTCGCCGATATATTGGGCACGACGTATTCGTTGACATTTCAGTTTTTACCTCAGAACGCAGTACAGGACATCGTAACCGCGCAATGGCGCATTTAATGCTCAACTTTGGCATGATTGACCGAAACATTGAAGAGGCGCTGGATCTTTATTTCCAGCAGTGTGCTGTGATGGTGAATTGTCAAGACTTAGCGGTGATGGCGGCTACGCTTGCGAACAGAGGTATTAACCCCATCACCAAAGAACAGGCGGTAGATAAGCGTTACATTAAAGATATTCTGAGTGTTATGTATACCTGCGGGATGTACAACTTTGCAGGTGAGTGGGCTTATAAAATTGGGATTCCGGCGAAAAGCGGTATTTGTGGTGGGATTATTGCGGTTGTACCCAATAAGATAGGCATTGGAGTTTTTTCACCCTTGTTGGATGTGCGTGGTAATAGTGTGCGGGGGGTAAAGGTTTGTGAAGAACTTTCCCAACGGTTAGGTTTACATCTATTTGATTGTTCAGGTCAAGAGTGAATTGCAAGGCATTGGGTAGAGGGGAGAATAAATACTGTCTCCCAACTCCCAACTCATCACGGGCTAAACCCTAGCTATCCGCTAACAGCAGGAGTTAAACGCTCTACTACCGCTAGCACTCAGAACTCTTCTGCTTGCGGTAGTGGGAAAATTTCACCAGCTAAGTAAGCTTGAAAGTGCTTTTGGAAGTACAGCCAGGAAGTCATATCTTCCCCATCTATCAATGCTTTTGGAGCTTGTTTATATAAAGGAATACGGTTATTAATTTCGTCTTGCAGCACTGGGGGGAGTTCTGTTAAACCATTGACTTTACTGCCAACAGCACTATAGATAAGTTGACCGGGGCGATCGCCCATTTTCATCCAGGGAAGCCATTGACCAATCCGATCCCAACTCAGTTTGAGTTGAGAAACTGATTTAAGTGCTGGGTTGAATAAATCTGCGGTTGGCACTGTTAATTTAAACAATTCCGCTGCCTGATAAATTGGATTTGGGCTGTATTCGGCAAATTTGCGATCGTCTACTAAGGGATTGGGGTAATAAGGAAATATATCAAAAACGAAGGTTGTACTGTCACCATCTACTTGTGCGGGGAAATTTCCCTCAAACTTTCCCTGTACAGGATTATTGGCAACGTGAATCACCGGAACTGTCTCGCCTGTCCAAGGATTTTCCCATTTGGGTAAGATTTCATCTGTTTTGGGGTTGAGGTAGTAAGTCAATTCCCTAGAAGTAAAATCCCAGCTACCTTCTGTTGTGGGAATACATCGGCTAACGCTCAATCCCAGCATCTTAAACAGGAGTTGTCTTTTTTCACCGGGGATAAAGGCGTAAATTTTACCTTTCCAAATCAGGAAAGTCGATTCGGTAGGGTCGAGAGAAGAACGAGTTTTAACCCAGTGCTGGGCTTCAAGTTCTTGGATTTGGGCAACCATCTAAAGCATCCTTCGTATTTGGATAACAAAAGGATAAGCTAACCAGCATTCAAGTTGCATCTTTAGAAGTTAAAAGGTAGGGGAGAGGTATAAGAAATATATTTTGAACTCTATTAATGAGTCTTTGATACTCGTGAATGAGTCTTTGAAATCTGTTAACGAGTCTTTGATACTCATGAAGAAGCATAAAAACTCTACTCTTTTGCTCAATCCCCAATACCCCATGCCTTTATCAATTAAACTGGTTCAGAAAGTTGCTCATCCAGACGGCGAAACAGAAACAGCCAAAGCGGTAGAGAACTATTAATCGCAATTAGTCGCACCAAATGACCAGTTGTGACAATTTCAACATTATGATTCAATGCCAGGGAAACCAGGATCATTTCTGCCGATCCTCCTGGTGCTGTGACTAACAGACAGGTTAACCAGTCCCAAGAGGTTAATTGCATCGCAAGTATAGCAGCGATCGCTCCGGCTACAAGAGTCATCCCTACAGACATTAAGGCATAGGCGACAGTCCGCTTTCTAAAGTTGGGTTTGTCTCCCCAATATTCACCAATAGTAATTCCCAGGATCATTTGACCCAATAAGTTAATTAAAGGCGGCGGACTAAAGCTAATATCACCCACAAAAGGCAGCCAATGTAGCAAAGGATTAAACCCAATCCCAATCAACAATGCACCAAAGAAATCGCCAGCAGGAATTTTAAATAATATAGCTGGATAAACTACTAATCCAGTGATTAGGAGTACTAACAAGAGTAATTCTAGTTGAGATGGATCGAAATTGAGCCAAGCAGCGTTGATTGGGAGTGTTTGCAGATAATAATTACCAGCTGATGTCCTAGCGATGAAGGGAATTAGAACAACTACAGAGGTGACACGAATCGCCTGAACTAGGGCAACCAAGCTAACATTTTTATTGTAATCGGCAGCGATCGCTGCCATAATTCCTACACCACCAGGAACTGTAGCCAGCATTGCTGTAAGCAGATTGATTTTGCTGACGCGGGAATAAATGTAACCAATACAGCTTCCACTCAGCAGCAAAAACAAGGTAAGAAAAATAAATATGGGAATACTAGAAGCAACACTCGCTAGATTAGCATGAGTATTGGAAGCGCCAACAGTTAAGCCTACAAGTGCCATTCCGACTTTTCTAGCAGTACGGTTAGGTTGGGGGGAATATTGATAAAAAATTCGACACCCTTGGAGAACTAATGTACCAGCCGCAATCCCACCAAATATCCAGGCAATCCTGCCAATTTGGAACTTTGCCAGGAGTAAACCCAGAGGTAATGCCAGAAGCATTTCCAAGGTAAGGACAATTAGTTGCTTTTTAAATAGCTGTTGTTTGGTAACAACAAGATTTTCATGAGTGTGTTTTTCCAGGCTGGGAGTACCACTTAGACTTTGGTTCATCGATACTAAGCTTTTTTTTAAGTCTAAGCTATAGGTGCGAAAGTGGATCTCCAGCGATGCGATCGCCCATTACACATTACCAGAAATAAGCAAAATGTTACAGGTGTAGGGTTTGGTTCTACTAGTGAGTTTATTTTAGATTTAAATTTAAGTCAGGTTTGTTAGCTCACCTCTTGCACCAGACAATTAAAATAGTGTTAGAGATATTCCACATCCACGGACAACATTAAATATATGAACACAACTCCCTCTAAAAGAGAAACAGATGAAATACTCAAGTGGTTAAATCGTAACCGCCAGATGTTATTAGATTTGTATAAAAATCAATATATCGCTTACAATGCAAATGGAATAATTGCTCACTGCGAAAACTTACGCGAAGTTTTAGCATTAGCTAATGCTGCAAAACAGCCTTTTTTAATTTACCTAGTTCCGCGTCGCACTGCTTCTATAGAACTAAATTTTACCAATTCGCTTCCGCACCGTCGCTCACCATAATTGTCAACCAAATTATAGGGTTATTTTAAAACACGGAGATATAGAATCTAATACAACAATGTTAGTAGATTCTGGTGCGGAATTAAGTTTAATTTCATTAAAAGTTGGTCAAGATTTAGGCTATGCTTTAGCTGATTCAGAATCAACTTTGTTGGCAGAAACGATAGGTGGCAGAGTTGAGTACGTTTTACGCAATGTCGAAATGACAATTGATGAACACAATCTGATTACTCCTGTAGCATGGTTACAAACCAATACAGGCGGAGAACAATTGCTTTTAGGGCGAGAAGTTGTATTTGATAAATTTAATATTGAATTTAGGCAGGCTGAGGAGCAAATTATTTTTACATGGCGTGAGATTTGAAGTTATAAAAAACGGGCTAACCGGAAACAACATCTATAAAACACCATTGGTTGTGTACATCACAATATGTGGAAAATTTATTGATTCAATACCGATGACCCAAAAACCATTTTCTGTCCAACCATCAAGAAATGCTGCAAACTTTAGCCCATATTCATTTTCAAAAGGAATATCAAATCGTTGCTTAATAGAAGCATGGAATAATCGATAACGCCAATTCGCGTCCATGCTGATGTCGTATCTCAGCTCACTGACAATCTCCCAGGCAATTTCTTGAAGGGGAATACCTGGTGATATCGATAATTGAGTGATCGGGAACTCCTCGTCAGCCCAAAAGCTAAAAGCTCCTAACCCACGCTGTGTCGGTTTCCACCCGCGTTTTAAAGCTAACAAAATAACTGATTTCACCAGAGAAGGACTGATTGAACGTTGCTGTACGAAACAACGCCAATTTCCAGCTTCATCATGAACGTAAGTATTATGGTATTTGAATCCGGCAATCAGTCGCTGTCCTTGAGTATTCTTTTGCTCAACGATTAGCCACATATAGCCACTATCAGGTGAAACAACCCACTTATAAGTTGTTTCATGTACAGAGATTGTCCGTGTTCCTTTTTTAGGAAGCCCCATTCATTCTTTGAGTGCTTTGTATATCTAGGCCATGCAGATTAAATAAATGCAACAGGTCTGCCAAGCTTATTATCTGTGCCAAGACTGATAAAAAATCAGGACTGAGAAATATATCTCAGTCCCGATAAAAAAGCGGGCTAACCGCTATTTATATGGTTAACCCGTGCAGCTTTGGGAACGCGCAGAGAAATTGTTATTGCAATACCAACTTCACATTGGCGTTTTGCAGACCGCGCTGTTTCACTTCAGCCAAAGTTTTGTTTACAGCATACTTTTGGTTGATTGAGTTGATCAACTCGGTTTGGTTGTGCTTCTTAGCAACGCCCCACAGGTCAGCGATTAGGTCAAAAGAACCATCGCCATTGCGAGACCAGCCGAGGTCATATTCGCCTTCCAACACGGCAACGATGTCAGAACGGACACGCTGACCGTTATAACCACGGACATCAGCTTCAGTCTTTACGCTGATACCGAGGTCGCGCAAGGAAGCCTTGAGGATTTCGGCATCGGTGATTTTGGTACGCAGGGTGCTAAAGTGAGACATTTGGGTTTCCTCCAATGAGAAGATTGAGAAAAACGACAACGGTTTGTTTTGGGCGAAGCCGCGCTTAACAGGATGCGGCTTTTCTTATAACTGCTAGCATTTTCTGCTAGCCTTTCCCCCTGGGATGGCAGAGGAAAGCTTTTAAAACTCCATTCGCTGATATTCAGCTACGGAGGATGCTGCGGGGCGTGCGCGCTGTCTGGCCCAATCTCTCAGAGCCGTTACTTGTTCTTGCATCGTTCGAGACAGCGGCAAGGTTGCCTTCAGTGCAGCAATAATATCTAGTTGGGTGAACTCCCGATCTTGGGCAAAAGCTTCATACATTGCCGCAACGATCGCTTGCTCAACTTCTGCCCCAGAAAAGCCATCAGACATCTTGGCTAATTGCTCAAGATCAAATCGAGATATGTCTTCACGGCGTTTGGTCAGATGAATATTGAAAATCTGCTGCCGTTCTTCCGGTGTTGGCAGATCGACAAAGAAAATTTCATCAAAGCGTCCTTTCCTCAAGAACTCGCCAGGTAAGCGTTCTACTCTATTGGCTGTTGCCATCACAAACACTGGTGATTTCTTATCTTGCATCCAGGTTAGGAAAGAGCCGAAGATTCTACTTGAAGTCCCCCCATCAGAATCAGAGGAACCTCCACTACCAGCAAAGGATTTATCTAATTCATCGATAAACAAAATCGCTGGGGAAATAGATTCTGCTGTTTTCAGGGCGTTCCGCAGATTTGCTTCGCTTCGTCCCACCATTGAGCCGTCGTAGACTCGCCCCATATCTAACCGCAACAGTGGTAAACCCCACAGCCGGGAAGTAGTTTTAGCAATTAATGACTTACCGCAACCGGGAACTCCTAAAATTAACATTCCCTTTGGTTGAGGCAAACCATACTCTCTTGCCCTTTCTGTAAAAGCGTTAGAGCGTTGCTTGAGCCATCTTTTTAACTCTTCTAAGCCACCTACAGCATCAATAGTTTCATCTTCTTCAATGTATTCTAAGATGCCATTGCGCCGAATGAGTTGCTTTTTCTCAGATAAAACGATGTCTACTTCATCTTCCGTTAAACGCTCTTTAGTTACCTGTGCCTTACGGTAGACTTTCTCAGCTTCATCTTTAGTTAGACCTAAAGCAGCTCTGAGAAGTTTTTCTCTGGCTTCTGTTGTCAGTCGCCGACCACGATTTTGCTCTATATGGTGAGTTAAGACTTTATTCAACTCAGCCATATCTGGCAATGTAAAGTCGAGAACAACAACTTCTTTTTCCAGTTCTATAGGTACTTGTTGCATCGGAGACATCAAAATGATGTTCTTTTGCATACCTTTGAAACTAGCGATCGCATCACGTAACGATCTGTTAGTTGCAGGCGCATCTATAAAGGGATGTAAATCTTTAAGAATAAATATACTTGGTTCTTTCTGCCGGATGATCCACTCAATCGCCGCCTCTGGAGACACGGTATTATGCTGGGTGACATTCCGGGGTTGACCATACTCAACAATCCCGTGTGTTACTGTCCAAACAAATACTCGGCGCTGGGGCTTTAACAACTGGGCGATTGTGGAAATTGCTTGCTCGGCCCGCTCTTCCTCGGAGGTAACAAGGTAGATTAAAGGGTATTGAGCTTGAATTAGGATCTTGAGCTCTTCGTTCATACTTCGACCTACTTGAGACCTTATAGAGACAGTAGAGACATTGCTTCTGGTAAAGACAACCGAATCATTAATATCTATCTAGCAAGGAACTAACTCTTCCTCACCCTTGGGATTGGTTTCATCTTCATCCATCTCATCAAGAGAAAGATGCTCTTGACCAACTAGTCCTGGTTGATTGCCTAAAGCAACCAGTTCCCCATCACGTAAGACTAGCGAGCTGTCACAAGTGGGACATGAATAAACTCTATGAGTCCGCCCATAAGAAGAATCTTCTAACTCCTCAACCAATTCTTGATTGGATAGGTAAAAACCAAGGGCACGTTCGGCAAGTTCTGACATTGGCTCGGAATCGACTGCTGAACGAATCTTCAGTCTTCTGTGCAACTCTGGCGATAAATACAAAGTGACCTTTTGCTTAGTTTGCGTTTGCATATAACTCTTTAACGGTCTTACCCGGGTATGTATATCAAGTTATCGGTTCTTTTATTTCTTGTCAAGACGGCAAAACGTTTTAACGGCAGTTTCGTTACATTTATTTACATCATCTGTCTGAAATGCTATTTATTAATTGAGCGATAGATCCCTGACTACAAACCTCTCAGAATTAATCAGGACTTACGCACTCAAAACCCAAAACCTTGATGGAAATTAGCGATCAACCAATAATTGCCTGACTTGGCTTATTTTTTAATTATTTGGAGCGTAAGCGGATTAAAGTTGAACACCTTTCCGGTTGTAAACAACTGATATCCACAGGAGATGCCAGCGAATGACACTAGCATAGAAAAAAGTGACACTGAGCCGATTACAACACCACTGGCAATAAACAGAGCAATTCCTATCCCAATCAACACCCATCCCAGTTTCCGATTATCGCGCCCACCCCAATTCAGAGCTACTACACCTCCCATACACAGCAAAATTCCAGGTGTGCTACGTAAATAAACACTGACATAAATGCTTGTACTTAAAAATGTAATCCCTGCTAGGATTAGTCCTAAGCCAATAAGCTTACTGGCAAAGATTACTTGATTTTCCTCTTCTTTACCGATGGTAGGCACTGTAATTTTTGTTGGTGCGGAGTTTGGTGTGGAATTTTTTGTGGCAGATGCAGAGTGCTGCACCCTAAACATGAAAGTTATTTTGTCTCCCTGCCCAAACGAAACTCTGTCTCCAGGATGCAATGGACAAAAAACTTGAGGTTGAAGTTTCGCACCGTTAACATACGTACCATTAGAACTGCCCAAATCGGTGATATGGTATTCATCCCCATTCACCCAAATTTGCGCGTGGATGCGAGATACCACATCCGAATCTGGTAAGCCAGAAATATCAATATCTGGTGGTTTTTGGTCGTTTGGCTTACCGATGCAAATTACAGAAACATTTGGCGGAAATTGCAAAGATGTGTTGGTTTGGAAGTGAAAAAGCTCCAAAGTTGGGTCGGCTGTCTGAGATGCACTGTACATAATTTGTGTGATAAAGCACTCTTTACAAGCTTCTCTACTGAGAGATAAAAAGAGAATAGTAAATATCCTGAAAGAATATTTAATTTTTAATGAGCGCTCTTTCAGTGCAAGGTATTGATCTGAGTTTCTGGTATTTCTATAAAATCAGTGACTTTGGCAAAATGTGTAATGTAAATGGGTACTGCTAATAAAATTTGTAGTTTGGGGCGAAGAATTTATCGGTTTGCCGCCAGCGTTAGCGGAGTCATTGCGCTGTTCATAATCCTGTGGGGTTGTACTACAAATAATTTTAACGCCGGAGCGATCGCCTGGAAAACTTATAGCAACTCCCGTTATGGCTTTGAATTTCCATATCCAAGTAACTGGACTTCTTTAGCAGCCTCAGAAAATGGTGATGGAATTGCGTTTATTTCACCACAAAATAACTCAGTGGAAATTCGGGGGTGGGCAAGTCATCAGCTACCAAACGATCGAGAGTCCCTGAAAAAGATAAAATCCAACTTTCAGACTACCCAAGGAGTATCTGGGGTACTGATTGTAGAAGTTGATCGACAAGCAGGTTCGATGACACTGACACTAACCCAAAGTCAAGTGAAATACTATTTACAGGGACGAAGTAAGAGCCAAGAATTTCAAAATTACTATCGTTTGTTTTATTACATTGCCCAGCAGTATCGAATTTCAAAGTTTTAATGGGGTATTGGGCATTGGGCATGGGGCATTGGGCATTGGGCATGATTATTTCCCTTGTCCCCCTCATCTCCCCACTTCCCACTCCCCCAAAATCCACATCTCCTCCAGAATAATGATTAAGAGGGTACAGAAACCTGATAGATTTAGCTATCAGCGAGTAAAAACTGGTGAAGATGAAAGTCCTGGTTATTGGTGGTGATGGATATTGCGGTTGGGCAACTGCTCTTTACCTTTCCAATCGAGGTTATGAAGTTGGAATTTTAGATAGTTTGGTGCGGCGGCACTGGGATAATGAACTTGGTGTCGAAACTCTCACTCCGATCGCACTAATTCAACAACGTCTCCAGCGCTGGCAAGATTTGACGGGTAAATCTATCGACTTGTTCATCGGCGATATTACGAATTACGAATTTCTCCAGAAAACATTACATCAATTTCAGCCAAATGCCCTAGTGCATTTTGGCGAACAGCGTTCGGCCCCATTTTCCATGATTGACCGCGAACACGCAGTTCTCACCCAAGTCAATAATGTAGTTGGTACGTTGAACTTACTGTACGCCATGCGGGAAGATTTCCCGGACTGTCATTTGGTGAAGCTGGGGACGATGGGGGAATACGGTACACCCAACATTGATATAGAAGAAGGGTATATCACCATTGAACACAATGGACGCAAGGATACCCTACCTTATCCCAAGCAACCCGGTTCAATGTACCATTTAAGCAAAGTCCATGATAGTCATAACATCCACTTTGCTTGCCGGATTTGGGGATTGCGGGCAACGGATTTAAATCAGGGTGTAGTTTATGGCGTCTTAACCGAAGAGACGGGGATAGACGAATTATTGATTAATCGGCTGGATTACGATGGTGTGTTTGGTACAGCACTGAACCGCTTTTGTATTCAAGCAGCGATCGGACACCCGTTAACCGTTTATGGTAAAGGTGGGCAAACTCGCGGATTTTTGGATATTCGGGATACAGTAAGATGTGTAGAATTAGCGATCGCTAACCCTGCCCAATCAGGTGAATTCCGCGTATTTAACCAATTTACCGAACAATTTAGCGTCGGCGACTTGGCATTGATGGTAAAAAAAGCTGGTAACGCTATGGGATTGAACGTAGAAATCAATCACCTAGATAATCCCAGAGTTGAAAAAGAAGAACATTACTTCAACGCTAAAAATACAAAATTGCTTGATTTAGGTTTACAGCCTCACCTGCTCTCTGATTCTCTCCTCGATTCTCTGTTAAACTTTGCTATCAAGTATCAGACGCGAGTCGATTGCAAACAAATTCTGCCTAAAGTCTCTTGGCACAGAAATTAGTGTAAACCCCAGTAAATCGTAGGTCTAAAATTGGTCGTCGTATTCTAGCACAATATGACGACTAACTAGTTATTATTTATCAGGCGTATCGTCCAGCTACTACTAAATTTGCCGTTTACTACAGTTATTTCGACTGTGAAGAGTTGATTACACCACGAGAGAGAGTTTACTCTGTGTTTGATACCGAAATGCAAGCAAAGCTGAGATTATCTGCCTGGACTGAATAGTTTTTTATGAGAATTGCCCTATTTACCGAAACCTTTTTACCCAAGGTTGACGGCATTGTAACGCGCCTGCGCCATACTGTCGATCATCTCCAGCGCAGTGGTAATCAAGTGTTAGTCATTGCCCCTGATGGAGGCATCACTGAACACAAAGGCGCTAAAGTTTACGGCGTTACTGGCTTTCCTCTACCATTGTATCCAGAATTGAAAATGGCATTACCCCGCCCAGCCATTGGTTACGCTTTAGAAGAGTTTAAGCCTGATATTATTCATGTCGTGAATCCAGCCGTTTTGGGTTTGTCTGGCATATTTTATAGCAAAATCCTCAAAATTCCCTTGGTCGCGTCTTACCATACCCATTTACCCCAATATCTCCAACATTACGGTTTGGGCATGTTGGAAAGTTTTCTTTGGGAACTGCTCAAAGGTGCTCATAATCAAGCAGCTTTAAATCTGTGTACCTCTACAGCAATGGTGGAGGAATTGACAGCACATGGTATTGAACGTGTAGATTTGTGGCAGCGCGGGGTGGATACGGAATTATTTCACCCCAATTTAGCTAGTGTAGAAATGCGATCGCGCTTATCACAAAATCATCCAGAAAGTCCATTGCTACTTTACGTTGGGCGACTTTCGGCTGAAAAAGAAATTGAGCGTATCAAACCAATCTTAGAAGCAATTCCCCAAGCGCGGTTGGCATTGGTTGGAGATGGGCCGCACCGTCAAGCATTGCAAAAACACTTTGCTGGCACAAACACTTATTTTGTTGGCTATCTTATGGGGCAAGAGTTAGGTTCTGCTTTTGCGAGTGCTGATGCCTTCATCTTTCCTTCCCGTACAGAAACACTAGGCTTAGTACTACTAGAAGCGATGGCTGCTGGCTGTCCCGTGGTAGCAGCCCGTTCTGGGGGGATTCCTGATATTGTGACAGATGGGGTAAATGGATATCTTTTTGAGCCAACAGCAGATGTTCAAGGGGCATTAGCTGCCACTGTTCGCCTGTTGGAACAAAAACAACAACGAGATATCATCCGCCAAAATGCTCGTCAGGAAGCAGAAAGTTGGGGTTGGGCAGCTGCCACCAAGCAGCTACAAGATTACTATCAAAAGGTGATATTTTCTGAACTGTTGGCAAAATAAGGGAGTGGGGAGATGAGGAGGAGCAGGGGGGCAGGGGGAGCAGGGGAAGAAGAACTATTATTGACCCATGCCCCATACCCAAAATATAAAATTTAAAATTCTCGTGACCGAAACAGACTCATGATACAGAGCAAGTAAATTTATTTATGGAGAA
Source organism: Nostoc sp. (assembly GCF_036917415.1). Taxonomy (GTDB): domain Bacteria; phylum Cyanobacteriota; class Cyanobacteriia; order Cyanobacteriales; family Nostocaceae; genus Nostoc. The sequence continues at coordinate 111,316 of NZ_JBALDJ010000025.1, forward strand.
GAAAAAAAATGTATGTTATGTAGTGATGCACTGCACGTTTGTCTTTGGCGTTTCGTAAAGAGAAATACGGCATCCGTTGACTTGCCCCTAAATTTCTGTATGGAGATTAAAAATTATTGAATTTTGAATTTTGAATTTTGAATTCGGAGCAAAGCAACGTGACACTTCCCAACCCTGGCAGCGTCTTGGCTACATTAACTGAACTGAATCAAGTTAATCGTACTCACGCCTTACTGCGACGTGTTAAAGACCTATCTGTTAATGAATTTGTTTGCTTACTCGACTTTATAACTGCTGAGTTCCAGCAATTTCTTAGAGCTATTGAACTGATCAATAATGAAGCTCTAGAAACTATGTTGGAGAAAGTATTAGAAGCTATCACACTCAAAATTGGTCAAATTCTCCAAGCAGAACATACAGCCATTTTTTTAGTTGATTATGACAAAGGTCAACTGTGGTCAAAAGTTCCTCAAGATAATACTCAAAAATTCTTAGAAATTCGTACTCCCATTACAGTGGGTATCCCCGGTCATGTTGCTAGTACAGGTCAATATCTAAATATATCTGAAACTTATACTCATCCCCTATTTAGCCTAGAACTTGAAAAACAAATGGGCTACAAAATCCATAATATTTTATGTATGCCTGTTATCAGTAGCAAAAACCAGACTGTAGCGGTAGTGCAACTAGCTAATAAAACCGGGAATGTTCCGTTTAATCATGATGATGAAGAACGTTTTCGAGACTTTGCTGCTTCAATTGGTATTATCCTGGAAAGCTGCCAATCTTTTTATATAGCGGCTCGTAATCAAAGAGGCGCAACGGCTTTGTTGCGGGCAACTCAGACACTGGGGCAAAGTTTAGATTTAGAAGCAACTTTGCAGATAGTCATGGAACAAGCTCGAATTTTAATGCAAGCAGACCGCAGCACACTATTTTTATATCGTAAAGAGCTAAACGAACTCTGGACGAAAGTTGCAGTGGCAGCAGATGGCACAAACTTGATAGAAATTCGCATTCCCGCTAACCGTGGCATTGCTGGATATGTAGCTTCCACTGGTGAAGCCTTAAATATTTCCGATGCTTATAAAGACCCCCGTTTTGACCCGACTACAGATAAAAAAACTGGTTATATAACTCGCAATATCCTGTGTTTACCAGTATTTAATTCTGCAAATGAATTGATTGGTGTTACACAATTAATTAATAAGCAACAAAGCAGCTTTACTGCTTCTGATGAAGAGTTTATGCGGGCTTTTAATAATCAGGCAGGAATTGCTTTAGAAAATGCTCGGCTGTTTGAAAATGTACTGTTAGAAAAACAGTATCAAAAAGATATTTTACAAAGTCTGTCAGATGCCGTGATTTCTACAGATATGGCAGGACAGATTGTCACGATTAATGATGCAGCTCTAGAGTTGCTGGGTTGTCCAATCGGAGATGCTAATAGTAAAAACAACAAGCTTTTGTGGGAACAAAATTTGATTGGTCGCCTAGTTTGGGAAGTTGTGCCAATTGAAAATCTCCAAATGCGACTAGAAGATAGTCTAAAAACTGGAGCTAAACATTATGTGCCAGAGCAAAGTTTGATACTGGGACTTTACCAAATGCTAAGTGAAAATCAGGACGGGCTAAATACTCCGCTACCGTTAACAGGACTTAGGAATCAGCACTCAATTTTAGCAGTGCGCGATCGCACTAACCCCGATACTTTTATTCCCTGGAATCAACCTCTGACTCCCCAATCTGAGTTTCTCACTTCTGATCAAGTACAAACATTAGAGCGCAATATTAATCTTACTGTTAATCCCCTAACTAACCCAGAAGGCGGTGTACGCGGTGGTTTAGTGGTCTTAGAAGACATTACTCAAGAAAAACGGATGAAAACTACCATGTCGCGTTACTTGACGCCCCATGTAGCTGAACAAGTTATGGCACTGGGGGAAGATGCTTTAATGGTAGGCGAACGGAAGGAAGTAACTATTTTGTTTTCTGATATCCGAGGCTACACAACACTTACAGAAAATCTCGGCGCAGCTGAGGTGGTATTGCTGCTCAATCAGTATTTTGAAACGATGGTGGAGGCGGTTTTTAACCACGAAGGTACTCTCGATAAATTTATTGGTGATGCCTTAATGGCGGTATTTGGTGCGCCGCTACCATTGATAGAAAATCATGCTTGGAGAGCTGTGCAGTCAGCGTTAGATATGAGACGTCGCTTAGAGGAATTTAACCAGCGACGAGTTATCCAGGCACAGCCACAAATTCGTATTGGCATTGGGATTAGTTCTGGAGATGTGGTTTCGGGTAATATTGGTTCTCGTAAACGGATGGATTACACCGTCATTGGAGATGGTGTAAATTTAAGTTCGCGCTTAGAAGCGGTAACTAAGGATTACGGTTGTGATATTCTTTTAAGTGAATTTACTTACCAATTGTGCAGCGATCGCATTTGGGTGCGCCAGTTAGATAAAATTCGCGTCAAAGGGAAACATCAGGCAGTTAATATCTACGAGTTAATTGGCGATCGCACTACTCCCCTAGATGCTAAAACCCAAGAGTTTTTGTTTCACTATCATACTGGACGCACTGCTTATTTATCGCGCAACTTCTCACAAGCGATCACTTGTTTCGAGTCCGCCAAATCTATCCAACCCCAAGACCAAGCTGTTGATATCCACCTAGAGCGTGCGCGTAATTATCAACAAACGCCGCCTCCAGAGTCCTGGGATGGTGTCTGGACAATGCTTACTAAGTAGTCATTGGTCATTTGTCATTTGTCATTGGTCAATTCCCCATGCCCAATGCCCCATTCCCCATTCAACCTTGAGTCTCTCCCTGGTCATCTTGAAACGGATCTTCGCCAATTCCTAGCTCTTTTTTTGAGCGTTTCAACTGTTTCCACAAATCCTTTATTTGTTCGTAAGCTGCACCTGGAGGCACTTTTCCACCTGTTTCTAAGTTGCAAATGTAACTTACCCGTTGGGCAAATTCCTGGAGATTTGCATTAAAAACTAAGTTTTCTGGCTTCACCTGACCGTAGTAGCGACCGCGAGGGAAGAGAAAATCATCTTTGTTCACTATTTTTTTCTCCATTTATTCAATTCACCTTATGTTTAGATTTCTGAAGCTCACTATCTAACCTAATCTTTTTTTCGTCAGATTAGAGGAAATCAAATCATCCAACTCCTTTTGCAATTGGTGATGCAGGAATTGGTTGATTCAGATTTTGCGATTAGAGGATAAAGCTTGAAATACTCATGTTGTAAATATTACAAAAAAACTTTCCCCTACACTAACTAGAGAGACTATTTGATTTTACTCCCAGTTATTAATTTATCTCATCTTAATTTATGAAGTTCAAATTGTAATTAGCTTCAGTCCAAAGCTTGAAGTACAAATTATTAAAATATAGCAGTATATCTTTGTAACTTTTCCTTTAAAAATAATTAAATTCCTGATAGTAAAACTACTTAGGTAAACATATTATATATAAAAACTAATTGTCCTCTGTTAAAAGTTAGAGATTTAGTTTTAAATTTTTGGTAACTGGTTATTAAGCAGCGATCGAGAAGAGGAAATTGGGCTGGGAATTGGTTATTAATTATTTTATCCTGCCCCTGCTTCATCTTAAATAGTCGCCAATGGCTAATAGTTAATAACTAAAGATAAAATGGTGAAGCCTCAAAGGACAACTTTTGTCCATCGCCTAAAACTTTACCTGCCACTATGTCTGTTAATTCTAAGTTATACGAAGGCAAAGCAAAAATTCTTTATACAACGGACGATCCAGAAGTCTTGTTGGCTGATTTTAAGGACGATGCCACGGCGTTTAACGCCCAAAAGCGTGGCAACATCGAAGGTAAAGGAAAAATTAATTGTAGCATTTCCAGTCAGCTTTTTAAACAGTTGGAGGCTTATGGTATAAAGACTCACTTTATTGACAGCCCTGCCCCGAATCAAATGCGGGTGAGGGCTGTAAAGATTTTACCCTTAGAAGTAGTGATCAGAAATATTGCTGCTGGCAGTCTGTGTCAGCAAACAGGATTACCAGTGGGTACAATTCTGAAACAGCCTTTGGTTGAATTTTATTACAAAAACGATCAATTAGGAGATCCTTTGTTGACACGCGATCGCCTGTACCTGCTAGAACTAGCGACTGCGGAACAAGTAGACGCAATTACACATCTAGCATTGCAAATCAATGAATTTCTCAATAACTTTTGGCAGCGGTGTGGCATTACCCTAGTAGACTTCAAACTAGAGTTTGGTTTGGACTCACAACAGCAGTTGCTCTTGGCAGATGAAATTAGCCCCGACACCTGCCGTTTGTGGGATACCGCAGAAAAGGACTCAAATCGGCGAGTAATGGACAAAGATCGCTTTCGCCGAGACTTAGGAAATGTAGAGGATGCCTACCAGGAGGTTTTACAAAGAGTGCTAAAAGCAGTAGAAACTACTATAAGTTAACCAGGTAAAAACCAAAAGGTGAGAAGGAATTATATTTAGCTTTTGCCTTTTGCCTTTTGCCTTGTAAAGTAAAAAAGCAAAAGAAAAAAATTATGTTTTGAGTTTTACCTTGGGCATAAGGGCATTATTGCCTTGTGATGGTGTGTGTGTGGTCGTGAAGAGGAATATAAGTAAAATGCGTTTATCTCCCGTATTGCTGGCAGCAGTAGCAATTGCAGCCCCTTTGGGTGGCTCATTGAGTGCGAATGCAGAAATTGCCAACAATTCCAAACAGTCAACAGAAGTTTTGACACTAGAAAAAAATCAGCACTCAGAAAAGGACACTGGTCAGGTTAACTCTAGTAAAAGTCTAGAATCTCAACCTAAATCTACAGCAACTATAAAGGCAGAGCGTCTAGAATCCCGCGTCGTCGCAATTTACCCTGCCAACCCAGCAGCAAGCGCGACCCCAAAGGTAATTGTGCCAACCTCCACAACGCCAACAACTGCACAAACCCCTGAAATCAATCCTAGCCCTACTCAACAGCCGTCTCCGGCTCCAGACATTCCACCGCCAGAAATTCAACAACCAACGCCTTCTCCAACTCCTGAGACCACTCCAGTCCCAGAAAATGTAAATCCACCGACAACGGAACCTTTATTACCCACAACTCCAGAACCATCAGCGACTCCAGATATTCCCCCCCCAGCTAGTCAACAAAGAACACCTGCGTTATTCCCAGGCGCTACTCCCAGTCCGCAGAATGTTAATCCAGCGACAACTCCGGGCAATACTCCATTCCCAGGCGCTACTCCCAGTCCGCAGAATGTTAATCCAGCGACAACTCCGGGCAATACTCCATTCCCAGGCACTACTCCCAGTCCGCAAAATGTAAATCCACCGACAACTCCGAGCAATACTCAACCCAACACAGCCCCAGAAGCCAACGATCCCCGCGTACTGGTATCAGAAGTAGTAGTTAGATCCCAGGCTGGGCAACTATCACCAGAATTGGAAAGCCAAGTTTACAGAGTAATTCGTACCCAACCTGGACAAACAACAACTCGCAGCCAACTGCAAGAAGATATTAACGCCATCTTTGGTACTGGCTTCTTCTCCAACGTCCAAGCAGCGCCAGAAGATACCCCCTTGGGAGTGCGGGTGAGCTTTGTTGTGCAGCCTAACCCCGTCCTCAATAAAGTAGAAGTGCAAGCCAATCCTGGAACTGGTGTCGCTTCTGTACTACCAGCTAACACTGTGGATGAAGTATTTCGGGAGCAATATGGCAAAATCCTCAACTTGCGTGACTTACAAGAAGGCATCAAGCAGTTAAACAAGCGGTATCAAGACCAAGGTTACGTACTAGCCAACGTGATTGGAGCGCCCCAAGTCTCTGAAAACGGAGTTGTTACCTTACAAATAGCAGAAGGGGTAGTAGAAAACATTAGAGTCCGGTTCCGCAACAAAGATGGTCAAGAAACAGACGAGAAGGGACAACCAATTCGCGGACGGACACAAGATTACATCATTACACGAGAAGTGGAGTTGAAGCCAGGACAAGTATTCAATCGCAACACAGTGCAAAAAGACCTACAGCGCGTGTATGGGCTAGGACTGTTTGAAGATGTGAATGTGTCCCTTGACCCTGGTACTGACCCCAGCAAAGTGGATGTAGTAGTGAATGTAGCTGAACGTAGCAGCGGTTCGATTGCGGCTGGGGCAGGGATTAGTTCTGCTAGCGGACTTTTTGGAACAGTAAGTTATCAACAGCAAAACCTGAACGGTAGGAACCAAAAATTGGGGACAGAAATACAGGTGGGAGAACGGGAACTGCTGTTTGACGTGCGGTATACCGACCCCTGGATCGCAGGAGATCCTTACCGGACTTCCTACACAACCAATATTTTCCGCCGCAGTTCTATTTCGTTGATTTTTGATGGTCAAGATGAAGACATTAGGACCTTTGATCCAGGTAATCCCACCGATGTAGATTCTCAGGATCGCCCCCGCATTCTCCGTCTAGGTGGCGGTGTCACCTTTACCCGTCCCCTCTCTGCCAATCCCTACAAAACTTCTGTCTGGACTGCCTCAGCGGGTTTACAGTATCAACGAGTTTCCGCCCGTGATGCTGATGGCAATCTTAGAAAAACAGGAGCGGTATTTGATGATGATACTGGAAATCGCATCAGTGATGAAATTCCATTGACCCTCTCTAGCGGCGGTCAAGACGATTTACTACTGTTGCAAGTGGGGGCACAGCGCGATCTCCGTAATAACGCGCTGCAACCCACTAGTGGTTCTTATCTCCGCTTTGGAGTCGATCAGTCAGTCCCTGTGGGGCTAGGCAACATTTTACTCACTAGATTCCGGGGTAGCTACAGCCAATATTTACCGATAAAGTTAATTAGCCTTAGCAAAGGGGCACAAACCTTAGCATTTAACCTGCAAGCAGGAACCATTCTCGGTGACTTGCCTCCCTACGAAGCTTTTACCCTTGGGGGTAGCAACTCCGTCCGGGGTTATGAAGAAGGAGCATTAGGTAGTGGACGCTCTTATGTGCAAGCATCAGTTGAGTATCGGTTTCCAGTTTTTTCAGTAGTTAGTGGCGCACTATTTTTTGATCTCGGCAGTGACCTGGGAACTAGTACTAGGGCTGCTGAAGTGTTGAACAAAAATGGCAGTGGCTATGGTTATGGTCTTGGCGTTCGCGTCCAGTCTCCACTGGGGCCAATTCGGATTGATTACGGTATCAACGATGATGGTGATAGCCGGATTAATTTCGGTATTGGCGAAAGATTTTAATTTGTCATTAGTCATTAGTCATTGGTCATTAGTGAATCACAAAGGACTAATGACAATTCTCTTTCCTAATGAGCTTGCTAATTTTTACATTTACCTCAATACTGTTCCGATAAAGGGATTAATGAGATTTTTCGGGGAATATCAGGGATTTTACCAAAACAGATGATGAACAATACTAAAGGAAATATATTAACTTTTCGGCTATGCGACAGCACACTCTAGCAGCCCAAATCACCCAAATAGGGGTGGGACTGCATAGCGGTGTGAATACCCAGGTGCGGATATTACCAGCCGAAGCGGGAAGTGGACGCTACTTTGTGCGGGTGGATTTACCGGATTTGCCGATAATTCCAGCCCAAGTTGCAGCAGTTAGTCACACTGTTCTCTCAACTCAGTTGGGTAAGGGTGAGGTATGTGTTCGCACGGTAGAGCATTTGTTAGCAGCACTTTCGAGTATGGGCGTGGATAATGCCCGAATTGAAATTGATGGTCCAGAAGTCCCACTTTTAGATGGTTCGGCAAGTGTGTGGACAGCTAATATTGCCCAAGTTGGCTTAGTCTCACAACTCGTTAACAACCAAGTTCCCTTGGCTATTACAGAACCCTTATGGGTCTATCAAGGTGATGCCTTTGTATGTGCCCTTCCAGGAGCAGAAACCCGCTTTAGTTACGGTATTGATTTTGACCTGCCTGCCATTGGCAATCAATGGTATAGTTGGTCACTAACTGCTGAACTAGGAAAAACTTCTGCTAGCTTTGCTGCAGAAATTGCTCCTGCTCGTACTTTTGGGTTACTGCATCAAATTGAACACTTACAAAAAACAGGGTTAATTAAAGGTGGCAGTTTGGAGAATGCACTCGTTTGTGGTCCAGAAGGCTGGCTAAATCCACCGTTGAGATTTGCAAATGAGCCAGTCCGTCATAAAATCTTGGATTTAGTAGGAGATTTGAGTTTACTAGGAGCTTTTCCTCGCGCTCATTTTTTAGCGTATAAAGCCAGTCATAATTTACACATTCAACTGGCTCAAAGAATTTTAGATTATGGCATGAGAACTAAAGCCTAAAATCTAGGATTATTAAGGCTTTGGATATTCGCTTGCCTACTCAACTTTTAGATAAAAAATCAACTACACGGTCAATGTCAATCGTTACTGAAGTGAATACCATCGATACAACTACACCTACATCTACCGAACCACAGACTATAAATCAGATTACAATCAGTTCTGAGATTAAAACAACTTTCACATCTGAAGAAATTCAGAAATTGCTACCCCACCGCTACCCATTTTTACTTGTAGACAAAATAATTGACTACGTACCAGGTAAAAAAGCTGTTGGGGTTAAAAATGTCACTATCAACGAACCCCATTTTCAAGGACATTTCCCTGAACGTCCACTGATGCCAGGGGTGCTAATTGTTGAAGCAATGGCACAAGTTGGAGGCATTGTCCTAACTCAAATGTCTTCGGTCGAAGGCGGGCTGTTCGTCTTCGCTGGTATCGATAAAGTCCGCTTTCGTCGCCAGGTCGTGCCGGGGGATCAACTAGTCATGACGGTGGAACTGTTATGGGTAAAACAACGTCGTTTCGGTAAGATGCAAGGTCGTGCCGAAGTTGATGGTCAACTTGCTTGTGAAGGAGAATTAATGTTTTCTTTAGTTAGCTAAAAGTTTGCTTTCGTGGTATGGGTATAGCCGTGAAATGCCCTTACTGAATCCTGAAACAGGATAACAGTTAAAAGAAATCCACAATAGCATCTGATAATTTCTTGATTTTCGCCGCCCTCTCTACGAGATGCACTCACAAACACACTTAACTTGCTTTGCCCGACACTTTCGTTCACTGAAATATTTCACGCTCAACAACGCCAGTCGCCTCAATGGGGCGGTAGTCGGTACAACTCTCTTAACCAGAGTAACGCGCTGCCTCAAAAACCCCGCCTGGCGCTGGATTATTAAGACAGTTCTGGAGATTCACCCTTGAAAACGCTAATTCATCCAACTGCTGTAATTCATCCGAAATCGGAACTCCACCATACAGTGCAAGTCGGTGCCTATGCTGTGATTGGAGCGCATGTCAAAGTGGGCCCTGAAACAATAATCGGCGCTCATGCAGTGCTAGAGGGTCCTTGTGAAATAGGGGCGCAAAATCAGATTTTTACAGGTGCAGCCATCGGCATGGAACCCCAGGATCTGAAGTTTGTAGGAGAACCAACCTGGGTCAAAATTGGTGATAACAACTTGATTCGTGAGTACGTTACCATTAACCGCGCTACCGGTGCTGGTGAAGCGACGGTAATTGGTGACGGTAATCTTTTGATGGCCTATGTCCATGTGGCTCATAACTGCGTCATTGAAGACCAAGTAGTGATTGCTAACTCTGTAGCGTTAGCTGGTCATGTCCATATAGAATCACGCGCTAGGCTAAGTGGGGTTTTAGGTGTCCATCAATTTGTGCATATTGGTAGACAAGCAATGGTGGGAGGTATGGCACGTATTGACCGGGATGTGGCCCCATATATGCTAGTGGAAGGAAATCCAGCGCGGGTGCGAACCCTCAATCTTGTCGGACTCAAACGGTCTGGTATGGACTCAGCAGATTTACAAATGCTGAAAAAAGCCTTCCGCATTCTCTACCGTTCTGATTTGTCTTTTAAGGATGCTTTGGAACAGTTGGAATTGTTAGGAGATAGCGAAGAATTGCAGCATCTACGACGCTTCTTGCTACTTTCTCAGATGCCTGGAAGACGTGGCTTGATTCCTAGTAAAGGGAAAAAAGGCGCAAGTGATGAATCGTGAGATGTAAGATATATCATGTCTGTCGAATTACCTACAAGCACCCCACCCCCAACCCCTCCCCGCAAGCGAGGAGGGGAGCAAGAGCGCAACTGGCGGGGCGGGATTATGAGGAATTGTGGTTAATTTTCCAGACATCATAATTTATGAGTTATGAGTTGATGAATTGAATTTTTAACTCCTAACTCCTCATTTTTACTAATTACCAATTATCAAATGCGGATATTTATCAGCACTGGCGAAGTATCTGGCGATTTACAAGGGTCGCTACTAATTTCAGCGCTGAAGCGTCAAGCTGCGGCGATTGGGTTGGAATTAGAGATTGTGGCGCTGGGTGGCGAAAAAATGGTAGAGGCTGGGGCAATTTTGCTGGGAAATACCAGTAGTATTGGCTCAATGGGTATTCAAGAAGGTCTGCCTTATATTTTACCAACTCTCCAGGTGCAACGACGGGCGATCGCTTTCTTAAAACAAAATCCACCTGACTTGGTGGTGCTGATCGATTATATGACCCCCAATCTGGAAATTGGGACTTATATGAAACAGCATCTACCAGATGTGCCTGTGGTGTATTACATCGCTCCCCAAGAGTGGGCTTGGTCAGTCAATTTGCGTAGAACTAATAGGATTGTTGGCTTTACAGACAAGCTGTTGGCAATCTTTCCACAAGAAGCCTGTTACTTTCGCGAAAAAGGCGCAAAAGTTAGTTGGGTAGGACATCCTTTGGTTGACCGAATGCAAGATGCTCCTAGTAGGGAAGCAGCTCGTGCAACATTAGGGATTGCACCAGAAGAAATTGCGATCGCACTCCTCCCCGCCTCTCGCCACCAAGAACTAAAATATCTTTTACCAATTATTTTTCAAGCGGCCCAAACTATTCAAGCTAAATTACCTGAAGTTCGTTTCTGGATTCCCCTATCGCTGGAAGTCTATAGACAGCCAATTGAAAAGGCTATTGAGCGCTACGGTTTGCGGGCGACAGTTATATCAGGTCAACAAATGGAAGTTTTTGCCGCAGCTGATTTTGCTATTAGCAAATCTGGTACTGTCAATCTAGAACTTGCCCTGTTGAATGTGCCGCAAGTTGTAATTTACCGCCTCAGTCGTCTGACTGCGTGGATAGCTCGGAAAATCCTCAAAGGTTCTATAACCTTTGCATCGCCACCTAATTTAGTAGTGATGAAGCCGATTGTGCCAGAATTTTTACAAGAGCAAGCCACACCAGAGAATATTATCCAAGCAGCGATGGAACTGATACTCAATCCCAGCCGCAGAGAGCAAACTTTGCTAGATTATGAAGAAATGCGGCAAAGTTTAGGAGAAATTGGGGTTTGCGATCGCGCTGCTCAAGAAATTCTGCAAATGCTATCGGGGACTGGGGACTAGGAACTGGGGACTGGGGACTGAGAAAATTTTGTATATTTAATACGCGATACCCAATTCCCAATCTCTAATGCCTAATACCCACTACTCAATCCCCAGTCCCTAATCCCTTTAGAGGCGTCATGGCTTATGAGATGAAAAAACAAAGAGCGATCGCAGTTGACTTATTCGCTGGTGCGGGCGGTATGACTCTTGGCTTTGAGCAAGCTGGTTTTGATGTGCTGGCGTCTGTGGAAATCGATCCGATCCACTGTGCAACACATGAGTTTAACTTCCCTTATTGCTCAGTGTTATGTAAAAGTGTTGTGGATACAACCGGGGAAGAAATTAGGAATCGGTCTGAGATTGGCGATCGCGAAATTGATGTGGTAATTTGTGGCTCACCATGTCAAGGATTTTCCCTAATTGGAAAACGGGCTGTTGACGATCCCCGAAACTCTTTAGTGTTTCACTTTCATCGGCTGGTTTTTGAGTTAAAACCGAAATTCTTTGTGATGGAAAATGTTCGGGGGATTACAGTTGGCGAACATAAACAAATCCTCAAAATCTTAATTAGTGAATTTAAAATATCTGGCTATAAAGTAGAAGAAAATTACCAAATTCTCAACGCTGCAAATTACGGAGTCCCACAGTCCCGCGAGAGATTATTTCTTATAGGCGCAAGGCAGGATATAGAGTTACCGAAATATCCTCAACCGATTACTAAACAAGCTTTGCTAAATAATTTAAATTCTCAAAAAATATCTGACATTCCATTGAGTCCTACAGTAGGGGATGCAATTGGAGATTTACCGGAAATAGAAAAATATCCAGAGTTACTAACAAGAGATTGGGTTGTTGCAGACTACGAAAACCCTTGTAATTATGCTCTTGTACTTCGCGGTATCAAATGCTTACATGATGATTATTCTTACAAACGAGAATATGATTTGCGAATACTTTCTTCAAGTTTAAGAACCAAACATTCTGCGGAAACTGTTAAACGTTTTCAGGAGACTCAACAAGGCGAGAGAGAAAAAATTAGTCGTTTTTATAAGCTACATCCTGGTGGTGTCTGTAATACTTTAAGAGCCGGAACAGATAAGTATAGGGGTTCTTTCACATCTCCTAGACCGATTCATCCATCTACGCCGCGCTGTATCACCGTCAGAGAAGCAGCAAGATTGCATTCTTACCCAGATTGGTTTAGATTTCATGTAACCAAATGGCACGGATTTCGACAAGTTGGTAACTCTGTACCACCTTTACTAGCAAAGGCTGTAGCGTCAGAAATTATTCGCAGTTTGAATATTTCGCCTTTTAAGCCGAGTTTGGGATACAAGTTGGCAGAGGAGAAGCTATTACAATTTAATATGTCGCAAGCAGCACAATATTATCAGTGTGATTAGTAAGAATACACTCTGTAATATGTGCAAAGTTGGGCTAAGTCCAAGCACGGAAGAATGTACTATCTTCCCAGATATTAGCAGCCGCCAGTGCGATCGCTGTCAATTCTTGCTCCTTCAAGGGTACAAAAGCCCGCGCTATCTTGACATTATTCTCTAATTGTGAAACTGTCTCTGCTGCAATCACACAACAATGAACTCCAGGCTGAGACAGTGTGTAACCTAAAGCTTCCTCTATACCACTCAACCCACCTGATTTAAACAGCCGACCATAAGCCGGGACTTTCATCGCAATCACACCGACATTTTTTTCTTGAGCAACTGGTAAAACTACCGGAATAAATGGACGTGGGTGGTGTTTGTCGGCGGCATTCACAGGAATCAGTGTAGTGTGGAAAGGATAGCGACGCAACCCTTCGGCAATTACTTGAGGGTCGTGATGTCCGGTAATACCAGCAAAGCGCACCAATTTTTGTTGTATGGCTTCTTCTAAAGCTTTAATTGCACCTGATGGACTAAAGATAGTGTCGAGTTCTTCCGAAAAAGAGACGTGATGCAACTGCCACAAATCGAGATAATCTGTATTGAGACGTTTAAGCGATCGCTCCAATTCTCGCCATGCACCATCCCGATCTCTTTTATCAGTCTTGCTTGCTAGAAACAGCTTTGAGCGATGGGGTGGTAGCACTTTACCTAAATAATCTTCACTTGGGCCATAACTAGGTGCTGTATCAAAGTAGCGAATCCCAAGTTCCAGCGCTCTTTGAATAATTGCCGCAGCATCACCCTCTTTTCCTTCCCAGGATAGCGGCGTTTGTCCTGCTCCTCCTAACCCGAAGATAGGGAGTTTTACTTCTGTCCGTCCGAGTAACCGTTCTGGTATAGTTGCTGGCGGTGTTGCGGTGTTGATAGTATTTTGCTGTAAGGTATTAGTTGCCACAATATCTCCTGTCACAGCAATGCTGGTAATTAGGAAATTACGCCGCGTCTTTGCTTCTGTCATGATTGGCTTTGGGTGCAAAATTACTTTTATTCTAATATCTTAGCTAGGGAAAATTAATCTGAGAAAGCACGGCAGGTAAAGCGATTGATGCCTTACTCATGAACGACATGCTCTTTCATTACCTGAACGTCAAGCCCACTTTAATTATTAAGAAAGTAAATTTTCACTCATATTAAGTTAGGAGAGTATTGCTATTCTCCTTCTGTCTTTGCTTAAATCTGCTCAAATTAATGCCCAAATAATAGCCTGTTTGAAACTAAAAATTTCGATTCAGGTCGCTATTTAACGTTAAGGTCAAGTCGGTATAATACATAATTGAATTAATTGCTTACCTGTTGTTAGCCACCGTCCCCCGATAAATCTAGGTGCCCATAGACATTGATATCAAATGTAAATTGAATATGGATGTGGTTACTGGTATATCCTGTGGGCAAAGGTGCAAAGGGTGCAGATCGCTGTATAGCGTTGAGCGCCGCTTGATCGGTGACGCTGAATCCAGAAGTTTGTGCAAGTTGGAGATTGCTTAGTTGCCCGGAACGGTTAATAGTGAAGTTAAGCACTGTTCGCCGGGAAGACTGGCTCACTTCTGGTAGCCACTGCTGCTTGACTTGTTGCTTTAGTTGGTTTAAATAAGAGGTGATATCTATATCTTGACTGCTGGCATCAATACCAGAAGGAGCTTGGTTATCTCGGTTGGAATTAGGTAAGGCTGCCAAATAATTACCGCTAAAATTCCGACTAGATACACTCACAGTACCACCCAGCAAGCTTGCTGCACCTGTTTTCGGAGATGACTGAGCTATAGGTGTTCGTCCACTTAAGCGTCTTGCCGACTGGCTTAAGTTCTTAGGATTGGGTACTGGTGATGTAATAGCAGGTGCAAGCGCTGTTTTTCGGGGTAGGGCTGACGGTGGTGTAGTATTAGGCGCTACTGCTATTTTTTTAGGTTTGGCTGCTAGTGGTATAGTTGGTCTTGCGATCGCAGTTGGTTGTGGTTTAGCTGCTAGTGGTATTGTTGGTCTTGCGATCGCAGTTGGCTCAACTTTGGGTACTGGTGGTATAGTTGGTCTTGCGATCGCAGTTGGTTGTGGTTTAGCTGCTAATGGTATAGTTCTTGCGATCGCAGTTGGCTCAACTTTGGGTACTGGTGGTATAGTTGGTCTTGCGATCGCAGTTGGCTCAACTTTGGGTACTGGTGGTATAGTTCTTGCGATCGCAGTTGGCTCAACTTTGGGTTGTTGAAGAGATGGATTTGGTGATTCCGCTTTCTGCTGCTTTGGTTCTGGCTGGAATACTTTTGCTGAAGATAAGCTTGTTGAGTCAAAAGGACTCTTGCTAGAGGCTTTATGTGCATCTGAATTAGCTGACTTCACCGCAGAAACAGGTTTTTTCGGTAAAGCTTTACCACCTGCAATTGAATTTTTAGTAGCCCGGAATGAGGTTTTTTGGGGTATGTGTGTTTCATTGGGATAAACTTCAACTACCTCAATTGGAATCTCTTGCTTAGGCTCAGGCATAAAAGCTGTGAACCAATATTTGCTCCCGATCAGTAAAATAGAGTGTAGAAGGATGGAACTAACTAGACCTGGGAGGATATCGAGGGGGCCCACGCTCCGATAGCGCTGAAATTCATGAGAAAAAGCCATGTTATTGTGCTTTTGCGTGATAGATAACAGCCTCAACAGTCTATTTACTGTCTTCTAACTTAGAGGATATCGTATCTGATTCAAGCAAAACAACGAGATATTGGATGATATCTTTTTTCAACTCGATCGAGCCGAAATGGTCAACTGTGCCGATTTCAGGACATTCAGCAACATCCAAATATTCTTCTTCGTGAAGAATGGCAGTTAATGTTTTGGTCTTTATAGGGTTTTATTTTGATCTGGACAGTCGAGTGATGCCTACGGCGGCAAGCTACGCACTGCTTTTTCTAGTTTAGCTTTGAGGTACGATCGCATTACTTATTTATTACCAAGGGAATTTTTCTCAGCGTAGTTTAAATTTCTTTGATATTCACTGATTTTTTGTTGAGCTACTACATAATTTTGGCTAGAAGATGGCACGATTTTCATAAGTGCGATCGCAGCTTGCCATTGACTCACAACTATTTTCCACTCATCTGGAGATTTTGCTGATTGAGTCAGGTTAGCTGCATTAATTGCTTTACTTACTGCCTCTCGGAATGTATCAGTTTGAATTAACACAGTCGGCGATTCTGAAGTCACTGGTGAGGGTGTAACTAATACAGGCTTTGATGGTATTTGTGTTGAACTTTTAGAAGTTAGGGGGAATATTTCTACAAATCTTGAAGAAAAGTATATTCCTAGAGAAATTGACAATATCAGAAAACCGAGCAGCCACTTGTTATTTAAATTACGATACTTCCGCCTAGTCTCGATAATTGTAGTTTGTTTATGATTTGATAAAACATTTGATTTTATTTGGTGCAAACCCATTTCTTGACGCAAGTTATTGAGTTCTTTCTCTATAATTGAACCACTATTTGGTTTCTTGGTATCTTTTTCTGTTTTGCTAGAATAAGCAGATATTATTTTGTGTCTTACCAAATATTCAATTTGATAAATTAGTGCCCCAGATGAAAGATAGAATAGCTCAAATATTAATATTATATTGTTGATATTTCCTATTTGTGTATAGGATTCAATTTGTCTGTCGTAACTAGGATAAAATAATGGTATAAGTATTGTAGAAAAGAAGGCTGCTATCAGCGTAGAAATTGCAATTACAAGCCAGGCGTACAATCCTTCCCACCAACTCATTATTCCTGGTAACAATCCTTGTGTTCTACCTATTTCGGGTGCTTGAGTTTCTGATGCAAACCGACTAATAAGCAAGTGTAAGCAGTGATGAGTCAAAGAAATTATCGGAATTGGAGATAAGATTAACAATATTGTAAATATAAAAAATAATTCCGGGCTGTGTACAAAATATACGATGTCATAGCCAAACTTTCCAGTATTTTTGACTACAAATATAATAACTCTCAAAAATAGAGTCAAAATCAATGCTTTTAACCAAGAACTAGGATAAGGAAACCATAATGGCCAGTAGTAAAACTTTTGTAGTTTTTGCTTAATAACTTTCTGATTATTCGGCTGTGTCATAACCAATAAATGCAAAAAAATGATAAATTATTGTCTATCTTATGATTCCAGACGTACACCTGTAAAGCAACATTTTTAGAAATTTTATAACCATATATTTTAAATTTAGCTGGATTTGTTGTATCTCTTATAAAAAGACAGAATTGAGATTTCCTCGAAATAATTACATAAAGTAAATTAAATACTAACGTTCCTTTGTAATCATAGAACTACCATTACTAATATTGACTTTTTGGATAAAAGCGCCAGTACAAGATGATAAAATATCAGTACTGATTTGATTGGCAATAAATTCAAAATCCTGATTTGTTAATCCCTGTGCTGTATCACCACTTAAGTTAATACAAATAGTTAGAATTTGAGGATTATTGGCAGCCTGTTCATTATCTACTGCTTCTACTTTAGCTTCTGCTATGCTCAAATCAAACTCTTGACTCCAAACTGGAAACTCTTTACCCGTTTGTTGTCCATAAACTTTCACTCTTTCAATAGATGCAGCCCCTAAAGCCGTTAACCCTTTGCGGATAAATGCAACTAAAATTTGCTGATTTGGTACTTCGGCAGATTCTAGCATTACCTCCAAGCAAGCATCTTGGAAAGTAACCTTTGCAGCGATCGCTTTGGGGTGTAGGTGGCGATTCATCAGAGATGCGATCGCCTGGGTATCTCCTTGTTTTGCAAGTTTTAGAATATTTGGCTGTGTCATAACCAGTAAAAGAGAAAATCTAGAAAAATCAACTTATATTCTCAGGATTCCCTCTTGACAGCCTTAAGTAACATTATGATGCAAGATATCAGCTAACTTGGGCTAAAATATTTAATATAAAGATAGGTTTTCACAGATTTTTACAAAAATATATTTTCCCTGCATCAACATCAAAAACTCTTGTTTTTGTGGTTGCCAAATTAACAGGATTAATATTAATCAGTTAATTCCAATTTTAAATATGAACTTTTATCGAGATCGTGCTTGGCCTTCGACGCTAGAAGAAGCCATACTTATCCAAGAAACGCTGCAAAATCAAGTAATTACTGAAGATCGACTGCAAGAACCGATCCGGTATGTTGCTGGAGTGGATATGGGTTTTGAAGCTGATGGAACAATTAGCCGTGCAGCTGTCGCAGTCCTGAGTTTTCCTGATTTGCAAGTAATCGAGACAAGCCTAGCACATCGTCCTACAACCTTTCCTTATGTTCCTGGGTTCCTCTCATTTCGGGAAATTCCAGCTGTCCTTGATGCCCTAGAAAAGATTAAAACAACACCAAATATTATCTTGTGTGATGGTCAGGGAATTGCTCATCCCCGCAGATTAGGTATAGCTAGCCATTTAGGGTTACTTATAGATATGCCGACAATTGGTGTAGCTAAGTCTAGGTTGGTAGGTAAGCATGAACAATTGGCAGAAACCAAAGGTAGCATACAACCACTAATATATAACGGTGAAACCGTTGGGGCAGTTTTGCGATCGCGCACAGGAGTAAAACCTCTATACATCTCCAGTGGTCATCGAATTAGTTTACCGACAGCGATTGACTATGTATTACGTTGTACGCCCAAATATCGGCTCCCAGAAACTACACGCATCGCTGATAAATTAGCGTCGAACAGATAAAGCTTGTTGAAGTTTTTTCTAAATACTTGCTTGCACCGACTCAATCGTGTTAGGAATCGCACAGAAAGAAGTTGAAGTAGCTAAATACGATTTACGAAGTTAGAACAATGAACGCACTAACTTTACAGTGGCACGATGCAGGTCAAGATAAAACTCAGAACATTTACGAACAACAGCCAAGTCAAAATCATGGCACTGTCCGTATCGGTCGCGACCCCCTCCGGTGCGACATTGTTCTGAGTCATCCTACTGTGTCTGGACTGCACATTGAAATATTTTTTCATCACCAGCAACAACGCTTTTATATCAGGAATTTGCGATCGCAAAATCCCCCCGTTGTCGATGGACGGCAATTAGTCCAAGGTGAAATGCCTTTAACTGAGGGTACTAGCATCTCTTTGGGACAAATAAAACTCAATGTTACAAGCGTTTCCACAGGTAGCATTCCAGCAACAATTTTGCTACCACCCAATCCAGCAATAAATCTCGAACATCACCATCACCCACCAACACCCCCCGCACCACCGCCAGGAGTTTATGGCTTAGAATGCCCCAAATGTCATAAAGTTTCCCCAGGAGAGAATCTACAAATTGGCTGTCATTGGTGTGGGACATCTTTAGCTGCGGCTGTAAGTGTGTTGGTAGCACCAAGTAGTTGAGAAGGAGGGCAGGGGGCAGGGGGCAGGAGGCAGGAGGCAGGAGGCAGGGGGCAGGGGGCAGGGGGCAGGGGGCAGGGGAGCAGGGGGAAAATAACTAATAACTAATAACTAATGACAAATGACAAATGACAAATGACAAATGACAAATGACAAATGACAAATGACTTACAAATCCAATTGAGTTGGGACGATCCAGCGACGGGTGAACGGCGAGAACCACTGTTAAATATGCCGATCGCTTTTGGTCGAGAATTTGCTCGCTTACCTGCTGAACTCAAGGGACAGCGTGTTTCTAGGATGCTGCTTAACAGTAACGAAGTTTCTCGCTACCATGCCCTAATTGACTGGGAACAAGACCATCTGGTGGTGATTGACCAAGGCAGCGTTAACGGTGTGTATGTCAACGGTCAACCACAAATACGCAGTGTCCTGGTTAATGGCGATACGTTGCAAATTGGCCCTTATGTGATAGTAGTGACATTTGTTGCTAACGTACCCGCACCAGATACTAGCCCCCCTTCAACGATTCATTTCAACGCAAATACCAATCTCCCAGATCCCAGCTTGCCTGTAGCCCAACCGATAATGCCCTTGGCAAGTAATTTCCCGCCACTAGCATTTCAGTCCCAAAATGTTGCTGTGCAAGCACTTTATGCTACGGGATTGCCAGTGGATGAATCTGATTATCTAGCGATCGGGGCGGGATTGGGTAGCTTTTTATGGGCTGATTTGCTGAGAATTAGTGGTGTGCGTGCTAACAAGATTGTGGCTTTGGGATTAGAGGCGGAACCTTATGCTCGTTACAAACGCCTCTGTCTGAATTCACAAATTCCTTTATATGAAAGACTGCGTTCTAATTCTGACTCTTGTCCCGATAATATTTGGGGTTGGCCTAGTTATGCCTTGCGAGAAGCTTGGGGTGACTTAGCCAAGGGAGAGATAAAATCAGCATTCAAGTATTTATGGCAAGTATTTGCCGAACCAACATTTGCCGAAACTTATACTCCTCGTGCGGGTAATGTCTTTGATTCCATAGATAGGGAGACGAAGCGCATTGGCTGGAATCAAATTTATCGCTATGGGCGAGTTAGGGTAATTCGCAAAACTGATGACGGTAGATATTGCGTAGCCTATTCTCGCGGCCCAGGAAATTATGCTTTTTTAGTTAGTCGTTATTTACATTTAGCTACTGGATATCCAGCAATTCAGTTTCTCCCAGATTTGCAAGCTTATAGGGAAAAATATCAAGATTTTAAATCTGTCGTCAATGCTTATGAAGCCCACGATCGCGTTTATGAGCAACTAGAGCAACATGGTGGTACGGTATTGATTCGGGGGCGGGGAATTGTGGCTTCGCGGATTGTGCAACGGATTTATGAAGCCAGAAAACGAAATCGGAATATTGCAGTTTTGCATTTAATGCGATCGCCTAAACCCCAAGGCAACAAATTTCAAAATGCCCAACGCTTAGTCAAAAATCATTACGAATTTCAACCCTTTAACTGGCCGAAAGCCTGTTGGGGCGGCGAACTCCGGGCAATGTTAGAAAAAGCCACCCCCGATGAACGCAAACGTTTACTAGCAGACTGGGGTGGAACTACCACCGCCGACCGCCACGACTGGCAGCAAATTACTGCTCAAGGGATAAGCGAAGGCTGGTATCAAATTACTTTCGGTGAAGTGCTGGATGTAGAACGAGATGCCCAAAACCGGACTATTACCCATATCCGAGAGCAAAGCTTTGGGGAAATGAAATTGCTAGCTGACTTTATTATTGATGCTACTGGGTTGGATGCCAAAGTAGATGCTAATCCTCTGATAGCAGATTTAGTGAAACATTACAATCTCCCAGTGAATAACTTGGGGCGATTGACTGTAGCGAACAATTTTGAATTAGTAGAAATGCGTAGCGATAGAGGTCAAATGTATGCTGCTGGAGCTATTACTTTAGGTGGCCCTTATGCCGCAGTTGATAGTTTTTTGGGCTTGCAATATGCTGCATTAGTTGCCGTTGATGGACTCGCCGCCGCACGTGCGCCTGGAGTTCAAAGGTTGAATACTATAAGTTCCTTTAGACAGTGGTTGAAGTGGGTGTTAAATCAGTCACCTTAGTATTAGGAGGCAGGAGGCAGAAGGCAGGAGGCAGGAGGCAGGAGGAATACAGTATTTACCTGGCTGTTTTGAGTACCAAATCCCAACTTCGAGGATAAAAGGTGCAATTTCGAGGATAAAAGGTGCAACTTCGAGGATAAAAGGCTCAACGTTGAGGTTCAAAGGTGCAACGTTGAGGTTCAAAGGCTCAACGTTGAGGTTCAGAGGTTCAACGTTGAGGTTCAAAGGCTCAACGTTGAGGTTCAAAGGCTCAACGTTGAGGTTCAAAGGCTCAACGTTGAAGTTCAGAGGTTCAACGTTGAGGTTCAAAGGTTCAACGTTGAGGTTCAAAGGTTCAAGTGAATTAAATGGGCGGTTAGAAACCGCGTCTACACAGGCAAAACCCACCTCCGTGGGTTTCAAACCTTCAAATTTTTTCTTAGTCCGCGCAGGTGGACTTTGTTTGTGTAGCCGCGAATTCCATTCGCCTTGGCTACTTCTTTTTTTCCCTTGTTGGGTTTACCATTACAGGCACTAAAGTTTTAACTAAACCCGTAATTGCGACAATCACAGAAGCAATTCCCCCAATCGATAATGAAGTTAAAATTGCCGCCGCGAGAATAATTTCCGTGGGACTGTATCCGTCTCGCATCCAGGTAGATGGATTCTCTACTGATGTTGGCGAGGCGGGGATTAATTGCGAAGTTTGGGTGGTTTGATTGGAGTTGACTGGAGTTATTAAGACAATTTTCACGGCTGAACCTCTTCTAAATGTTTCTATGCAAATGAAAAGAGGTAGTTGAAAATCGTTTTGGTTTAGAACATCCCGATGTCGCCCAAAGCCTGAACAATCTCGCAGGACTCTACGATTCTACAGGACGCTACAGCGAAGCCGAACCCCTGCATCAGCAAGCTTTGTCACTGAGAAAACGCTTACATCGCACCTTCCTAGCAAGACTACACCATAACCCTTCACTTGTGGAAATCTCTACCCAACTGCAAGCAATAATTGATGCGACACAACAGTTGTAGTTTAAAGTTTAGGAGCGATCGCCCATAAATTATAACTTCAAACAGCGATCGCTCCTTCCTAATCTCTTCCTCCGTGTCCTCTGCGCCTCTGCGGTTCGATTCTCATGCTAAGTGACAAAGTGCGATCGCGCTTCCTCATATCCAAAGTACAGTAAACAATAGAGCAATTATTTAGCCGTTTTGAGTTCCAAACGCTAAATTTGAGGATAAAAGGCTCAACGTTGAGATTCAGAGGCTCAACGTTGAGGTTCAGAGGCTCAACTTTGAGGTTCAGAGGCTCAAGTGCGATCGCTTACGAACTGCAACACCACTTAATGTTGTTGTCATCAGAAATTTATTTTTATTTAGCTGGATTAAAAATGAACAACTGGTATTTTAATTTCTAGCATTTCACTTTTTTGTTAAGAAAGATGTGACTAATGCATAGCACTCCAGCATCGAATAGGGAGAATGAGATAATTACTCTAATTTCCTATTGGTTGAGAATCTGATGACTGAGCTATATGATGCTATTGGCGGTGTTTACGAGCAGTTTAAAACTGTAGCCACATTGCCGATCGCCGAAAAATTTACACTATTTAAGATTCTTGGTAATTTTCAAGGGAAAACCATTCTAGACTTAGCCTGCGGTACCGGCTTTTATAGCAGATTGTTGAAAGAACAAGGATCTGCAAAAGTTGTTGGTGTAGACATATCAGAGGAAATGGTAAACGTTGCACGCCAGCAAGAGATGAAAAATCCACTTGGAAATGAATATCAAGTGTTAGACATTGCCAAACTTCACAAGCTTGGCAGTTTTGATTTAATTACTGCCGTTTATCTTCTTAATTATGCAGAAAACAAAGAGCATCTACTACAGATGCTTTGTAATATCCGCAGGAATCTAGCGTCAAACGGGCGTTTTGTTGCCATGACGATTAATCCGAATTTCTCTCGGAATAAATCAAATTCGACAAAGTATGGACTTACCGTACTCAAACAAGAACCTCTGTCAGAAGGCTTTTCTTCTGAAGCTGAATTTCACACAAACCCACCATTTACTATTAAATACTTTAAGTGGAGTCAATCTATTTATGAATGGGCTGTAACAGAAGCCGGGTTTAAGAAGTTTTCATGGCATCCTATAGAAATTCCAAAGCAAGCAATAGAACAGTACACAGAAGATTACTGGCAAGATTTTTTAGACAATTGCTTAATCATAGGTCTAAGTTGTGAGAATTAACCTGATTTTTCATGGGAACTTCTCATCCTAGTACTTTGTCACATCAACTTTAAAGAAAATCAAGATTTAGGAGTGGTCAAAGCCATGCGAAAGCCAGTCATCAAGCTGGATTTATCTCCTTTTCCTGCACCCTCTTGACAAATGTGCAATTACCTTAACCTTTCACGAAGGCAATAGGGAGTGAGTATCAACCTTCATGCGTAGGCGTAGCCCGCCGCAGGCATCGCACTCGATTACGATCGACATTCCCAGTACATTCAAAATCGTCTTCAATGTGTCGCTCAACGATATGCTAGCGAGAATCGAGTCGGGTAGTACTTATGGTGCAAGCCATTCGGTTTAGCTACCTTGCTAACAGAACAATCTAGAATCATATTCGAGTGTTTATGGTGCTAGTAGCAGCAGTATTTCTTTTCATTGCGCTAGTTATCGGACAGCGCAATTCTAATCTCTTTCTAGAAAGAGAAATATATCTTTATAAATGGTTTAAATTAGCGATTATGAACCTTAAAGACATATCCCCAAATTTCCCCCGTCGTCAAGTTCTCAAAACTGCTCTCACTTTTGTGACTGGCTTAACCACGACATCACTGTTATCTTTTGTGATTACCAAATCCACAAAGCCAGCACAAGCAATTGTTGTGCAACGACCAAATGAATTTGAACTTGAGGGTAAAGATACTCACATTAAGTATTCAATTCTCAATGGAGTTCCACAACTTGATTACAGAAACCAAAACATTTCTGAGCATTTTAGTGGCGATCAAATTCAGACATTAGCTACTGATATCGGTACACTACTGACAATAATTATTAGCAGACCACCAAACCCTGATTTGGGAGGAAATATAGTTAAACTGAGCTTACTCTTACCAAGTATCAACCTACCGATTGGGACTCGAGAAACTCCTGTTCAAACTGAAGCCATTTTAACTACTGAAAGAACATCAGGAATTATTCGTACTCCACTGTTTGGACAATTACAGTCATATCAAACTATAGTACTCACCGGAACCGCGAGATACCGCTAGATACGGTCTAATTTCTGAAATTAATTCTTTGGGAAAACAAATTATCAATTATCCCTTGACTAAGATTTCCTATTTGTGAAAAATCCAAGAACAGATCCTAAGTCTGTTATCTATCTAAATAATGCTTCTTTTTAACACTGCTCTGGTGCAAATCCAGAGCATATTTATCTTGTACGCACCAAATTGATGCTACACAACAGTTGTAGTTCAAATTTTAGCAGCGATCGCTCTCTCTCTTCTTCGTGCCCTACCCTGCGGGAAGCCACTTCGTGTCTATGCGTGCTTTGCGGTTCGATACTCATGCCCTGTCATATCTAAAGTGAAAAATAGAGCGTAGGCGTAGCCCATCGTAGACATCGCATATCCATTTTGAGTATAAAACTCAAAACTTGAACTTCAAAGGCTCAAATAGCGATACCTAACGGCAGCCACTGTTTTTTAATATTTATATACAAATGGTATTTTTACCTCAAACAGAGAAGATTTACCATGAGACAAAGCTAGAATAAAAATAAACTTTACAAGCTGTTTATGCAATGGGCTAATTTTCTAGTCGAAGAAGCTGCTACGAATGGCTTATCTCTAGAGCAGACGGCAGCTTTTGCAAAATATTTTCAGACAGAAGACTTATGTAAAAGTAAAGCTAAACTTGCCAGAGAATTAAACGTTGATATTGCTGCTTTCACAAAGTGGGTGGGTGAGGTATATGACAAGTTTGCTCAGAATAATCCTGAGTTAGCTACTTTCAACAATCGAAACAAACTAGAAAAGTTACAAACTTATCTGAGCGTAAAATATAATAGCGAATTGGATATCCTCAAACCATTGGCGGCGATGAAATTATTAAAATCGCTAGTGGTTCGGGAACGACTGCAACAAGAAGCTTGGGTTGCCAGAAGAATTTGTAAGTTTTTGGGATATTTACCTTTAGCGTTAAAGTTAGTGGGACGATATTTGGATAAGATGCCAAATTTGTCTCTGGAAACACTGCTGAAGCAGCTAGAGAAGAAACGAGTGGAACATGAACTAGTAGTCAATGCTAACTCATTGATGCCTGATGAATACGGTGTAGCTGAAGTTTTTGAATTGAGTTGGGAACAGTTGGATGAAAATGCCCAAAGCTTTGGCTGTTTGCTAAGTTTGTGTGCTTTAGCTGATATTCCTCTATCTGTTGAGACAGTAGAAGATGACAAAAAACAAGAACTCAACGAGAAAGCCATAGCCGATTTACTAGAGTTGCATTTGCTACAACAGAAAAGTAAAGGAATTTATCGTCTAAATCCACAGATTCGGCAACTTTTCCGAATGAAGTTGGATAAGTCAAGTGAAGCGGATGAAGCAAAAACTAAATTTGCAGCCATGATGTTAGAGATAGCAAAGCTAATTCCGCAACAGCTCAACCCTGAAGACATTCCCAACCTCACTCCACATATCCTGCACATTACAGAAGTTGCAACCCACCTATCCGAATATCTGGGCGATGAAAATCTAATCACTCTGTTTACCAAATTAGCCTGGTTTTATCAAAGTCAAGGACTTTATCAGCAAGCAGAATCTTGGTTGCAACGGTGTGTAGAACTAACTCAAAATCGTCTTAGTTTAGAACATAGCGATGTCGCCACTAGTCTGAACAATTTAGGATTATTTTACGAATCTACAGGACGCTACAGCGAAGCCGAACCCTTGCTTGAGCAAACTTTAGCACTGAGAAAGCGCCTGCTAGGAGAAGAACATAGCGATGTTGCCACTAGCCTCAGCTATTTAGGATTAATTTACGAATCCACAGGACGCTATAGCGAAGCCGAACCTTTGTATCAGCAAGCTTTAGAACTGTGGAAACGCCTAGTGGGAGAAGAACATCCCCATGTTGCCACGAGTCTGAACAATTTAGGAGCATTGTACTGTTATACAAGACGCTACAGCGAAGCCGAACCCTTGCTCAAGCAAGCATTAAAATTGAGAAAACGCCTGCTGGGAGATAACCATCCCGATGTTGCTACCAGCCTGAACAATTTAGCACAACTTTACGAATCTACAGGAAGTTACAAGCAAGCCGAACCTTTGTATCAACAAGCTTTAGAACTCAGTAAACGCCTGCTGGGAAATAACCATCCCGATGTCGCCATTAGCCTAAACAATCTAGCAGCACTTTACCGTTATACAAGACGCTACAGAAAAGCCAAACCCTTATTTGAGAAAGCTTTGAGAATTTGCGAACGGACTTTAGGAATAAGTCATCCGACAACTATGACGGTTCGGGCAAATTATGCCAGCTTTTTAAGAGAAGCATATCACTAGCGATCGCTGCGCGTAATTCGTAATTCGTTAAAAAAATATCCCCCTCTCCACTAGCGAAGAAGGGGTTAGGATTTACTTACATCCTAAAGATTTGCGAGTCTCCACACCAGTTTTAGAATTCACACCACTTGCCTTAACACAAAGCTTTTTCACTTGTATTCCATCTAAAATTGCATTTGTAAAATCAGTACCTGTGATATCTACGCCATCAAAAGTAGAACGCAACATCATTGCATCAGTCAACACAGCATCACTTAAATCAGCATCCTTAAACCTTGTTAGATAGGCTATGCCTTCACTAAAATCAGCACCATGCAGATTTACTCCCTCCAATACGCTACTGTTGAATACGCCACCACGTAAGTCAGCATTGCTAAAATTAGCATTCTCTAATTTGAGATTGGTAAACTCAGTACCAATTAAGCTTTGACCAGAGTAATCCTTGCCCTTAAGTTCATCATTACCCACAGAACGGGTAATACTGGAAGAACTTGCAGCTTGTGCCGATAGGGGAAACAAAAAAAGAACCATAGCTAAGACAAAGCTAGCTAACAGTCGCCAATATGTCATAATCTCTTCTTAATAAATCTCAACACTTCCACCATTAACTATTAAACCTTACAGAAGGGGACAAGGGAGAAGAAGGAGTGAGGAGCAGAGGAGCAGGGGAGCAAGGGAGAAGTTGCAGTAAGTTTTTCCCTTCAGCCCCTTTGCCTTGTGTGCCCCATGCCCTATGCCCCATAACCAATTCAATACATAAAGACTGTAAAACTAGAAAGCATCTCGTAGGATGATAGATGTTGAGGTGCGATCGCAATAATTACCTGTGGCTAATCAAGAAGACAACGCCCAATCTCTGGCGCGAACCCATTTATATCAACTGGGTGTAGAACTCAAAGCACGCCTTACCAGCTTTGGCGGCTGGGAAATGCCCGTGCAATTTAGTGGAATTAGCCGCGAACACGAGGCTGTAAGAAATACAGCCGGAATGTTCGATATTTCCCACATGGGCAAATTTACTCTCCAAGGTAAAAACCTGATTTCCCAACTCCAGCCACTAGTGCCTTCTGACTTGAGTCGTTTGCAACCCGGCCAAGCACAATACACCGTATTGTTAAATCCCCAAGCCGGAATTATTGACGACATCATTGTTTATTATCAAGGTGAAAACACCACTGGTACACAAAAGGCATTCATCATAGTTAATGCGGCAACCTCTAGTAAAGACAAAGCATGGCTATTGCAACACCTTGACCTAGATAAGTTGCAATTCCAAGACATTTCACCAGATAAAGTCTTAATTGCCGTGCAAGGGCCAAAAGCGATTAAATATCTCCAGCCATTAGTGCAAGAAGACTTACAACCAATTAAAGCCTTCGGACATTTAGAAGCAACCCTACTAGGTCAACCTGCCTTTTTGGCCCGCACGGGTTACACCGGAGAAGATGGCTTTGAGGTGATGGTAGACCCGAATGTGGGAGTAGAATTGTGGCAAACTCTCCATAAAAGTGGTGTTATCCCCTGTGGACTGGGTGCGAGAGACACTCTGCGCTTAGAAGCAGCAATGGCACTTTACGGACAAGATATCGATGACATCATCACACCCTTAGAAGCAGGTTTGGGGTGGCTAGTTCATTTAGATACTAAAGGCGATTTTATTGGTCGGGAAGTTTTAGCACAACAAAAAGCCACTGGAGTGCAGCGCCGATTAGTAGGTTTGCAAACCCAAGGACGCAACATAGCCCGTCATGGTTATCAAGTGTTATCCGCAGGTAAAGTTGTGGGAGAAATTACTAGTGGCACCCTGTCACCTACACTTGGTTATCCCATTGCCTTAGCTTACATTTCCACCCAGCTAGCAACTGTCGGTCAGCAGCTAGAAGTCGAAATTCGCGGCAAAGCTTATCCAGCAGTTGTAGTTAAACGTCCCTTTTATCGGTCAAAAAATCGTGTTACCAACTGATAAGCGCCGAGGTTTTTGAGGAATAATGTGTTGTGAGTTATTCAACTACATAAGGTTCATTACCAGATATAACTTGGATGACTGTTAGGGAAATAATTTTTTTGATAAGGGAGAGGAAGTGATATGTCTTTTGAATATCCTCAAGATTTCAGATACCTGGATTCTCATGAATACGTGCGAATCGATGGTGAAATTGCCACCATTGGCATTACTGAGTTTGCCGTACATGAATTGGGTGATATCGTCTTTTTGGAACTGCCAGAAATTGGCGATGCTCTTACCAGGGGAGAAAACTTTGGCACAATTGAATCAGTGAAAGCCGTTGAAGAACTGAATTCACCAGTAACAGGCACTGTTATAGAACGCAACGAAGCTTTAATTAATTCTCCCGAAGAAGTGTCAGAAGACCCCTATGGGGAAGGGTGGTTTTTGAAAGTGCGCGTCAATGACCCTGGCGAAGTTGAGGATGCCTTGACAGCAGATGAGTATCGCGCCCAAGTAGAAGGGGAGTAGGAAAGAGGCAAAGGGGCAGAGAGGAAAGACTTGCAGCAAATTTCCTTCTCCTCCCCGGCCTTTTTCTATTCCACTGGAAAATAAGTCATGAAATTTAGATAAACTGAAAAGTTACACCTACTTATCATCAGTATTTATTGCAAAATATGAAATAGTACCATCTGGAGAGTAATTTGTGGTATTAAACGCCCCTATTCTCAAGTCTAATGAGCAGCAAGTGCTGGACGAAAAAAGTCAAAAGTTAAGTAGTTTTGTGCCAAGACACATTGGTCCTAACTCCGATGACATCCAGCAAATGCTTAAGGTTTTAGGGTTTCCCAGCCTAGATGCCCTAATTGACCAAACAGTTCCACAGGCAATTCGGCTGAAGCAACCGCTAAAGTTACCAGAAGCAGAAAGTGAGTACGCAGCACTGGCATCGTTAAAAAAAGTTGCTGCCAAAAATCAGGTTTTCCGTTCATACATTGGTATGGGCTATTACGACAGTATTACCCCACCTGTGATTGGGCGTAATATCCTAGAAAACCCCGGTTGGTATACTGCCTACACTCCTTATCAGCCAGAAATTGCCCAAGGGCGACTAGAAGCGCTGCTGAATTTCCAAACCCTGATTATTGACCTCACAGGTTTAGAAATTGCTAATGCTTCGTTACTTGATGAAGCCACAGCCGCAGCTGAAGCGATGAGCCTAAGCTATGGTGTTTGTAAAAATCAGGCAAATGCCTATTTTGTCTCTAGTGACTGTCATCCCCAAACCATTGACGTGTTGCAAACACGCGCTCAACCATTAGGGATTAAGATTATTGTCGGCGATCATCAAACATTTGATTTCGATCGACCAATTTTTGGGGCTGTTCTGCAATACCCTGCAAGTGATGGCACTATTTACGACTACCGCGCTTTTATAGAAAAAGCCCATGCTAAGGGTGCATTGGTGACGGTAGCAGCAGATCCTTTAAGTTTAACTTTGCTGACCCCTCCTGGGGAATTTGGCGCTGATATTGCTGTAGGAAGCACTCAGCGATTCGGTATTCCTTTGGGGTTTGGGGGGCCTCATGCGGCATACTTTGCTACGAAGGAAGAGTATAAACGGCTGGTTCCGGGGCGAATTGTGGGTGTATCAAAAGATGCCCAAGGGAAGCCTGCATTACGTCTCGCCTTGCAAACCCGCGAACAGCATATCCGCCGCGAAAAAGCGACTAGTAATATTTGTACTGCACAGGTGCTACTGGCGGTAATGGCGAGTATGTACGCCGTATATCATGGGCCCACTGGACTGAAGCAAATTGCTGAAAATATCCATTCTTTGACGGTATTACTGGCAGAAGGACTGAAGCGTTTGGGTTACAGCATCAGTTCCAAAGATTTCTTTGATACGCTGCGAGTAGAATTGGGAAGACGCAATTTAAAAGATATTCTGGCAGTTAGCAAACAACTTCAAATTAACCTACGGGTTTTTGATGCCACTGCTGTTGGTATTTCGCTAGATGAAACAACTACGCCAGAAGATTTAATCGACCTCTGGCAGATTTTCGCTGGTACAGATGATTTACCCTTCACTTTAGAAGACTTAACTTCTTCCTCATCCTCTTATCTTCCTCTCTCCCGTACAAGTACATATCTCACCCACACAGTTTTTAACCGTTATCACTCCGAAACTGAGTTGTTGCGCTATCTGCACAGGCTAGAAAGCAAGGACTTGTCGCTAACGACATCGATGATTCCTTTGGGTTCTTGCACAATGAAGTTGAATGCGACAGCTGAGATGATTCCGGTAAGTTGGGAGGAATTTGGCAAGATTCATCCATTTGCCCCGGCGTCGCAAACACAAGGTTATCAAATCCTGTTTGAGCAATTTGAGGCATGGTTAGCTGAAATTACTGGGTTTGTGGGAATTTCTCTACAACCAAATGCTGGTTCTCAGGGCGAATATGCTGGACTTTTAGTAATTCGTCAATATCATAAAAATCGGGGTGAAGCACACCGTAACGTCTGTTTGATTCCCACCTCGGCACATGGGACAAACCCAGCGAGTGCGGTGATGTGCGGGATGAAGGTAGTGGCTGTTGCCTGTGACTCACAAGGTAATATTGACGTTGATGACTTGAAGAGTAAGGCAGAAAAACACAGCAATGAACTCGCCGCCTTAATGGTGACATATCCCTCAACTCACGGTGTTTTTGAGGAGCCAATTCAGGAAATCTGCGCTGTTGTTCACAGTCACGGCGGACAAGTTTACATGGATGGGGCAAATATGAACGCCCAAGTAGGAATTTGCCGTCCTGGAGATATTGGCGCGGATGTCTGCCATTTAAATTTGCACAAAACCTTCTGTATTCCTCATGGTGGCGGTGGCCCTGGTATGGGGCCCATTGGCGTTGCATCTCATCTTGTACCTTTTCTGCCCGGACATCCTGTAGTAGGGACTGGGGACTGGGGACTAGGGACTAGGGAAGAAGAAATTCCCAATCCCCATTACCCCTTATCCCCAGAGGGGGCCCCACCTTCCCCAATCCCCAGTACCCAACATATTGGTGCTGTGGCAGCTGCACCTTGGGGTAGTGCGAGTATCTTGGTGATTTCTTGGATGTACATTGCCATGATGGGTGCAGGGGGTTTAACCCATGCAACTAAGGTGGCAATTCTCAACGCTAACTACATCGCCAAGAAACTGGAATCGTACTATCCGGTTTTGTATCAAGGGAAAAATGGTCTAGTTGCCCATGAATGTATTTTAGATTTGCGATCGCTCAAAAAATCGGCTGCGATCGAAATCGATGATGTAGCCAAGCGTCTCATAGATTACGGTTTCCATGCGCCGACTGTCTCCTGGCCTGTTGGGGGTACAATCATGGTGGAACCTACAGAAAGTGAATCTAAACAAGAGTTGGATCGTTTCTGTGATGCGTTGATTTCTATTCGCCAAGAAATTGCCGAAATAGAATTAGGCAAGGTGGATGCCCAAGATAATGTTTTGAAGAACGCACCCCACACCGCCGAAAATCTGATCGCTGGAGAATGGCAGCATCCCTATTCTCGCGAACAAGCTGCCTACCCTGCACCTTGGACTCGTGAGTATAAATTCTGGCCTGCTGTTGGTCGCATTGACTCAGCTTTTGGGGATAGGAATTTTGTTTGTTCTTGTCTGCCAATGGATGCTTATTAAATTGAAGTGAAGAGTTAGGAGTTAGAAATTAAACTCCTAACTCCTGCCTTCGATAAACACTGATGATTTACCTGTTTCTATCTCAGGACTTACGCACAGGTCACGGAAAATCAAACCACAGAGAACGCAGAGAACACAGAGGAATAAGAGTTAGAGAGGTTTTTTGCGTAAGTCCTATATCTGTAATTGTCTGGTTATGATACCTGGGAATTAAACGATTAGGCTTGTTGTATTTCTGGACGACCATCTTCAACCACAAATGAAGCCCGGTTACTAAGCGTGCCATTCGGGGTTGTGACGTTTGATAAAACTAGATAATCTGTCTTGCAGGTTGTGGGAGTCAGCGCACAGCGAACGTACCCCCGTTGACCGTTGAAGAATTTAATGTGTGGATTATCGGGTAAATAAGCTTCAACATTTGGGCTGGTATCTGCCCCATCTCCACCGGAGGTTATTGAGGTACAGACAAATTCACTCCCGACCGTAGCAGATTTTGGGTTATTAAAGTCAGCCTTTAAATTCATTGCCCAGTTGGAATGGATATCGCCTGATAAGACTACAGGATTAGATGGTTTGCGCTGTTCTAAGAAACGCATGAGGCGATCGCGGGAAGCCACATAACCATCCCACTTATCCATGCTGTAGGTTCCGCCTTTTCCTGGTTTTGTATCTATCTGAGCAACTACAACTTGCTGGGCCAAAACGTTCCACTTAGCCTGTGAGCTATCTAAACCATCATATAGCCAATTTTCCTGACGCTTGCCGGTAATCGTTGCATTCGGATCTAAATTTTCTGGGCAACGTTCTTTAGTGCCATCACCACATGGTTGATCGGTGCGATATTGGCGGGTATCTAGGACATGGAAGGTGGCTAAGTTACCAAAGGAAAGCCGACGGTAAAGTTGCATATCGGGGCCAACGGGACGCGAGAAGGGGCGCAGTGGCATGTGTTCGTAGTAAGCCTGATAGGCAGCAGCCCGTCGTTGGAGGAAGATTGCCCGATTTTGATCTGGTTCAGTATCGACTTCCGAGATGTCGTTGGCGTAGTTGTTTTCTACCTCGTGGTCATCCCAGGTGACAATCCAGGGAAAGGCTGCATGAGCTGCTTGCAGATTAGTATCGGTTTTATAGAGGGCGTGACGGTTGCGGTAATCTTCCAAGGTGAGAATTTCGGCACTGTTGTGCTTTCTGGGGCGATTGTTTGATATTCCTCCTTCATAGATGTAGTCTCCAACATGCACTACCAAGCTGAGGTCATCCTGGGCAATATATTTGTAAGCAGTATAGTATCCCTGCTCATAGTGCTGACAGGAGACAAGGGCAAAGTTTAATTTATTTAAGTAGCCACCTGCTAGAGGAGCTGTACGAGTGCGACCAATGGGGCTAGCGTCTTGGCCGACAAGAAAGCGATACCAGTACCAAGTATCAGGTTGCAGTCCTTCTACCACAACTCGAACAGAGTGAGCTAGTTGTGGAGTTGCAAGTACCGTACCTCTAGAGACAATACGCCTCATATCGGGATCGGTTGCTACTTCCCAGCGAATTGGCACATTAGCAGGTGGCATTCCACCTCCATTTAAGGGTTCAGGAGCGAGACGAGTCCAAATCACTACGCTGGTAGGATAGGGATCGCCCGATGCTACACCCAAAGAGAAAGGATAATTGGAAAATCTGCTTGTGGCGAGCGCTCTTTGAGGAGAAAATTGGTTAGCGATCGCTAAACCAGACAATGCTCCTGCCCCCATAATTAAGTTGCGTCGTTTCATTCGACTGTGCAGGAACTGCTCAAAATTCCGGTAATTTACCATTTTCTACTCCTGACTAACAGGTAAGTTAAAGTACAGCAACAGCTAACACAAAGAAGGCAGGGTAATTTTAGGAAAACTTGGTAACTAATTCCCTTAGCAAAATCAGATTTTAATTTCCACTTTTTTCTTCTGCTATCAATGTGTTAGATATTGTTTTCCTACATCAAAGCCTACTAACAATAGATTAATCCTGGGCAAAGAAAGCGTTAATATCAACTTAACCAAGGTTAGACTTTAACCTTTTTCATTGATGCCACCTTTTTCTTCATCGCCCAGCCAAGACTACAAGTAAAAAGAACACCAACTAAAGGTGTAGGTTCAGGTACTTTTTTATAAGAAACTGTACCTGATATAAGTTCTGCATCTGGAGAATTTTTAGAGTAAATTGTAAAATCCTCACCAATAATTTCATAACTGATAGAACTGGAAGTATTAGCTTTATCATTAAACTGATAATCTAACGCAAAATATTTTTTTCCTGTTAAGGATGTACTTGTAAAGATAAGAGGAAAATCTGGGTAGTTGGCATCATCTTGTTGCATATAAACGGTAGAGTCACCATCAAATTTAAAAGAAAGTGACTTAATGGCAGCTTCGGGATTATAGTCATTGCTGAAAGTTGAGTCATCAAAGCTAAAGAAGCCATTTCCCTTAGTTACTGGACTATCAACTGTGAAAGCGTAATTAAGAATTGCGGCAGATGCAGCTTTTGCATCTACGGTAGCAAAACTTAAAGTAAGAGTAGCAGCAGCAACCAATAATTCTGTAACCAATTTCATCTCAGTTTTCCTCACCATAAACTTCTGAAAGCAATGCACTACAAGCTACAAAAATAGCTTTTGTCTAACTTACTTATTTGACAAATGGATATTCATAACTGCTGATAACAGTTATGAAATCAATGATTTTCTCTTTTTGACTAAAAGAAACAACTGTCCAATTGCTTTGAGACACTCAATTTTAGAATTATGAGTTTAAGCTAACTTTAATCAAAGGTAAAAATAAAATTTAATTTAAGTTTGACAATGAAAAAGTTCGCCGATAACCACAGGGCAAACGTAAATTATCATTATGAGTGGGAAAGCTATAGAGGAAACCGTCGCTTGTCTGTCAAATAAAGGGGCAACGTGATTTTGTCAAATCGGGGTTAAATTATCAATTACATCACTAAATTATCAATAAAATAGGTTTTTTTGTTGCGATGCCTATGGCGGGCTACGCCTACGTGTAGCGTACCGGAGGTAATCGCATCCCCACATTTTTAGTTTTAACACTTAGCCTTAACTAAATTGTATTGCCTGTAATTCTTCCTTTACAGATAAAGGCTGATACCCTAATGCAAAAGCTTTGGAACTATCCAAAGAAACATCTGTTGGTCTAGGTGCTGCCATTTTCACATCTTGTTGTCGGCAGGATTTGAGCTTGGTGACGGGAAGTTGAAATACTTCTACTAATATGTGTCCAAAATCATAACGAGAAATCCGCTCTTTGCCACCTAAGTGAATGATGCCATTTACTTTTTCTAATGCTAATAAAAGTCCTCTGGCGGCAGATATTCCACTTACTGGTGTACGAAATTCATCTATAAATAAACTTAGTTCTTTTTCGGCTTGTAAAGTTTGAATAAATGACTGAATAAAGCTTTTCGCCGTGGGTGTTGCTGCACCAAACATCAACGGCATTCGACATACTGCGGTCATGGGATATCTTTCTAGCATATCTGCTTCTGCGATCGCTTTTTGCTCACCGTAAAGATTGACAGGACACACGGCATCTGTTTCTCGATATGGAGCATTTAAACCATCAAAAACTAAGTCGGTTGAGGTAAAAGCACAAGGAATTGAATTATCCGCGCAAAGTCCGGCAATATTGCAAGATGCTACAACATTAATTGCGTGCGATTCTTCAGGGTGGGTTTGACAAAAATTTGGTTGCGAATGTGCAGCAGTATGAATAACTGCTTCTGGCTTGACATCGTTAAAGATACGTTTCAATTCCTGAAAGTTTGTTAGGTTCGCTTTTAAAATTTTCATATCAGGAATCTCTAAAGGATGGGATAAATAAGTGCCATAAATATCCCATTCTTGTTTGGCAAGCTGACAAAGATGCCATCCTAAAAAGCCACTTGCTCCGGTGATTAACAATTTTTTCATGTTTAATCGGAAACCGCTCAAGAAAAAATCCTTGCTACAGCAGGCTTATATTTTACACTAAGTAGTGGTAATAAAATACTATTGCAGTAATTCCTGAAACTGCTTTTCATTACGCACTTTGCTAAAGTCGGGGTCAGTTTTTGCTAACTTCTTGTATTTATCAGGAACAAGCTTGATTGCTTTGTCTAGGTTCTCAATTGCTAATTCCAGATTGCTTTGTAAAGCATAAGAGCAAGCTTTGTTGTAATATGCTTGGTGCAAATCTGACTTGATGGCGATCGCTTTATCATAAGATACAATACCATCTTGGTAGCGGTGCAGCTTTGTCAGAGCAATGCCTCGGTTAATTAAGGCTTCATATTTGTCGGGTTTGATGGCGATCGCTCTATTATAAGATACAAGAGCATCTTGGTAGCGTTGCAACGATGTTAGGGCGATGCCACGATTATACCAAGCTTCATATTTATCGGGTTTGATAGCGATCGCTCTATCATAAGATGCAAGAGCGTCTTTGTAGCGTTGCAACGATGTTAAGGCGATGCCACGGTTAATCCAAGCTTCAGGACTCTCAACTTTGATGGCGATCGCTTTATCGTAAGCTTTTATGGCATCTTCATAATTTTGTCTATCTAATAAATTATTACCTTGATGAAAAAAATCTTCTGCTTTTTGTGTAGCCTTCGCTTCTATGAAAAGTTGGGTTACATTGTTTTCTTGGACAACCTGTGTAGTATTTTCTGCTGATGAGTTTGCCCCATCACTACAGCCAAATGCCAAGAAAGCTATCAAGCCAGATGCGACGAAGCAGTGCCGAAAAACCATGCTGTACCTACAAAAATTATTAGATGATGTTAAAATTTGTTAGTTTTTTGAGTATTATCAAAATACACTAGTTTTTACCCATTAATTTATTTCTATTTCTTTTCAGAAAGAGCCTTGTTGACGATGCATAAAACTTTATTAAAATCAAGCGTAAATAATAATATCATAGTAAATACACATAAAGCAATCGCTTAGAACCTACTTTACTCAAAAAACAATTATTTGTGTTGCTATACTATGTTGCGTAGCTGTAACCCGTCGTAAACATCGCATTCGTGTAGTAATTCACGGTTATGAAAAGCTTCTTTAATCCGCTAATACCGACGGTATAAATCAACCAGAATCGCAGGGGTGAGGACAAAAGTAATATCAAAATAGCTAATTTTTCTAACCTTTATCTCTATTAATGAGTTTTATTTTTTCTTTAAAATAAAACTTAAAGTCAACTATACATTATTGATAAATCATAGAAATAATTTATATTAAATATATGGCAATTCATAGTTTTGATATTACTTAAAATTTTAGTAAGAGAAAACATTGTTCATAAAAATTGCTAGCGAATTGCTAATGCCATGAGAGAATTTTTGGCATTAAATTTGTATATTTTGTATTCATTATTTTCTATTAAGGATCTAAAACTATGTCTATTTTCTCCGCTGATGGTCGGACAAAAGTTAGCAACACGACAACTTTTCCGTTTAGTGCTATAGGAAAGATGAGAATACATTGGAAAGGACCAGATGGGGTTATTGATACTGCTGATGATATTATCGTCAACGGTTCTGGTGCTATGATTGACCCCTACCATTTTTTAACAGCAGGACACTCTGTGTATGACACGAGATATGGAGGTTGGGCAGATAAAATTGAGGTGATGCTTGGTTCTAAAGGAAATATTATTGCTGGTACAAACCGGGCTGATTACGAGTATTATGCTGAAGCCAAATCTGTTTATACACGTTCTTTTGAAGGATGGACTCAAGGAGATCAGACTAAAAGCGAAACTTTTCAATACGATATAGGATTGGTTACTCTTGACCGCAATATTGGAAACTTCACTGGCTGGTTTAACTATGGATATGACGATAATCTCAGCAGTGGAACTTTAATGAATGTCACTGGATACCCTTCTGATAAGTTTGATTCCAACAGCGATGGAAAATCGGACAACTATGATATGTGGACTCAGAGTGGAAAAATTACAAGTACAACTGACTTGAGCTTGCGTAGTAATGAGCTAGATATTCTACCTGGAAATAGTGGAGGCCCTCTCTGGCTTGATAATTCCAATACAAATGAACCGACTATTTATGGAGTAGCTTCAAATGAGACAACCACCAATAACACTCCGCTTTACAACGAGTTTGCCCGAATTACAAGCACTCGATATAACGAGATTCAAAGCTGGATCGACGAAGACACTACCGCCCGCAAACCCATTGACAAAGCTGATTTAGTAGATTCTGACGTGTGGTTTAACACCACTCTTGGAAGTTTTAGTAATAACACTATCAAATATGGGGAAGATTTCAGCATCACAGTCTATCCTCGCAACAATGGTACAGCCGCAACAGGCAATTTCTCGGTTTCTTTTTACGCTTCTACTGATGCCAATATCACTAATAGTATTGGTTCTCATTACTTAATTGGTAATACAACTATTTCTTCGATTAATCCATTCAATTCAGGAACAGCGACTTGGAGTGGTGCGTTTCCTAATATCCCAATTGGAAATTACTATGTTATTTCATTTCTAGATCCAACTAATTCCATCCAAGAGTTTGATGAGAGTCTAACTAGCAACCAAAAGGTATTTAGAACTTTACTCACTGTTACCAATAGTACGCCCAGTTCGGCACCTCTGAACGTTTCATCAACCGTTAGCTCTCCTTTATCAGCCAATGAAGAAAATCTCACTTTAACAGGTACAGATAATATTAATGAGATTGGTAATTCTCTTAATAATGTTATTACTAGTAATAACGAGCTAAATGGTGGAAATAGTAATGACATCCTTATAGGAGGAAGTAGTAACGATACTTTAGTTGGAGGTTTAGGTAACGATACCCTAACGGGAGGAACTGGATCTGATATTTTTATTATTAATACCCCTTCTGAGGGTATTGATAACATTACAGATTTTTCGTCCTTAGATGACACAATTTATGTTTCTAAAATAGGGTTTGGAGGTGGACTTAGTGAGGGTATACTTCAAGCCACGCAATTTTTTATCGGTTCAGTAGCACAAGATAGCAGCGATCGCTTTATCTACAATAAGAATACAGGGGGTTTCTTCTTTGATGCTGATGGTACAGGCTCATCTGGTCAAATCCAAGTTGCTCAACTAGCAATAGGTCTAGCCATGACTAATACAGATATTTTCGTGATTGCCTAAATAATCCAAAACTTATACCAGTTCTCTATAAAGTTGCACATTATTTTAACCTCTGGCAACCTCCTTGCGAGTTCGGGGAAGTTGCCAGAGGTTCTTTCCATGTATCTTTATACAGAATTGGTATTACGCATTGAAAACCTGAAAATAGATTCTCTGTAACCCTTACAAACATGGCTTTTAAGGGGTTGGGATGATACTTATGCGTAAGTCCTAAATCTATCTGTGCAACGCTTAATTAATGCCAAACACTGATTCGACAGTTGACTTAATCGAATCCCGCGCATCTTTCAAAGTTTGGCTAATGGGATGTTTCGCCTGCAAAAATGCCCGCGCACAATTGCGTCCCGGCATTCCCGAAATTGAACCACCTGGATGAGTACCTGCACCAGTCAAAAATAGATTATCAATTGGTGTTTTGTAATTGGCTATTTCTGGCAAGGGACGGAAAAATATCATCTGATCTAGGGTCATGTCAACATGGTAATAATTACCTTTGTACGCACCTAATCTTTCTCCTAGTTCGGCTGGACTTTCTACCCGACGGGCGATAGTTGCATCTTTGACATTAGGTGCATAGTCTGCTAATTTATCAATCACCTTATCTGCAACTTTGTTTTTCAATTCATCCGTCCAACCAGTACCTTTTAAACCAGTACCTTCTGCACCAGCAATTTGATAAGGGGCAAAATACTCAATCCATACAGTGTGCTTACCTGGTGGCGCTAATGTGGGATCTAAATAACTAGGCATCACCACATACATTGATGGGTCAGCATCAGGAATCTGTCCCAAGGTACATTTACTATGAGCCTGTTCTACATGAGCCACAGAATCAGCAATCAAGATAGAACCGACGAGATATTCATCTTTGTGATCGTGGTGTGGAAAGCGCAGTGGTTCGTCTAAAGCCAAATCTATTTTGAGGATGGTTTCGTTGTTGTTTACGATGCGGCGTTCTAATCTTTCCCATAAATCTGGGTCGGCTGCATTAACATCGCTTTTATCTGTCATTTGTAAGAACAACCGCTTGGCATCAATATTAGAAATAACCCCATGTTTAGCGCGATATTCTTTTCCACCAGCAACCCGCACGCCTACAGCTTTTCCATCATCAATTAAAACTTTTTCAACATGCTGGTCTGTGAGAATAACCCCACCTTTACTTGTAACTAAATTCACCAAAGCTTGCACAAGTGCGCCTGTTCCGCCGCGAGGTCTGGCCATCCCCGGATTATGACGCATTGCCATCATAATTGCACCAATGGCAAGGGTTTTTTGTGATGGCGGCGCACCAAGTTCTGATGCTAGTCTGGCTAGTGGCGCTTTTAGAAATTCTTCATCAAACCACTCGTTAAGTAAATCCTCAGCGCTGGTCAACATCGTGCGAATGAAGTCCAGCGTTTTGTTAGGGGAACCAATAACTGAAACTAAATCTTTCAGTTTGGTGATATCGTAGTTACCAAGGATGTCTATAACTGATTTTGGCGGTGCGTTAAACATGGGAATCATTGCACCTAGCGATCGCTGCCAAAAGTGTACAAATTCTGCGTATTTTTTGGCATCACGTTCATTGTAACGAGCGATTTCTGCACAAGTCTTTTCTACCGACTTATGCCCTAAGAAATACTTGCCATCAGCATGAGGACAGAAAACAACCGGATCGCACTCCAGATAATGCAAACCGTATTTTTCTAGTTCTAATTCTTCAACTACTGGCCCTAAGTGAATAAATTCATGGTCAATCGCGCACAAATTGAATTTAAATCCAGGAGCTTCTTGGGGTAAGCATTCTTCAGTTGTTGCTGCGCCACCTGGAACAGAACGCTTTTCTAGTAACAAAACGCTATAACCAGCTTTTAGTAAATAAGCTGCACAAACTAGCCCATTGTGCCCAGCACCGATTAGCACAACATCATACTCTTGCATAGTTGTCATTTTGAAATTAAGTAGCTTTTAAAAGCTTATAAAACTTTTTAAAAATCTACATCATTCCCTAGTTACAAAAATTATCCTTAACTAGTGTCAATACTACTAAAGAGATAGTTCAGTTATTGATGATGGTATTTGCTTCACTTGAGTTTCTACCAGAAGTATTAAACTACCCTTTTCTACTTTTATATCTTTAATCTTGAACGCCATCTCTTCCCATTTAAAAGATGGTATATTCATCAATTCTTTGGCTTTCTGCATTAATGCTGTAACTACTTCTATTGAAATCCCGTCTCCCTCAGTGCAGTTAAAACTCTCCAGCATCGCGGGTTGTGAATGAGTCCGTGGGCGAAACACCGCAGTGTAAGCTAAAGGACGAGTATTTTCCATTTCCTTTAACAGCACTCTTCCCCTACATTCAATTTTGCCTTCACCAGGTAAAAATATTTGAATTTTTTGCGGCTCAAAACTCACAATCTCGCCATCTACATCCAAATCAAAGTTTTGCATCTGGCTGCTAACAAAGTCTGATGCCAAAGTGCGGTTCATATCCACTTCTGTGAGTACAATCCGAGCAATGGCATTTACAGCCTCATTGAGTTCTATTTGACCAAAAAGAGCGCTAAAAGGATTGATGGCAATACTATCTGTTTGCAGTTTTATTTCCTGTACGCGAATGTCTTCTTTAATCACTAATCCTTGACCAGCAACCGAAACTCCATCCGCCTGTCCCTGAAATATTTTCAACAGATCGGTTTTGACATCTATTTCTATTTGTTCTACTTCATCTAGCTGATTGGATATTTGTTTTTCAGCTTCTTGGGATAGAAATTGTTCTTCTAACCGATTATCGTCACGCATGAATTGTTAATCTTCTAAATGTCCTCTTACTATTTACTGTAAAGGCTAGATACTAACAAGCGGATCTATATTACGATATATGCAAATTGGAGGATTAACTAATTAAGTAGAAAGTATTGTTTGTCTTTTGAGTTTTGCCTTTTTAGTAACAAACATTTTTACACCACCACTAGGGACAATCGTAATC
Organism: Nostoc sp.; assembly: GCF_036917415.1. Classification (GTDB taxonomy): domain Bacteria; phylum Cyanobacteriota; class Cyanobacteriia; order Cyanobacteriales; family Nostocaceae; genus Nostoc. Next base: position 154,010 of record NZ_JBALDJ010000025.1, read on the forward strand.
CCGCGACGGACTGGATGCACAGGACGTTTATCAGCAAGGCTTAATTCAAAATGCGATAATATTATGGCTGTTACTAATTTTAGTTCATACATAGAAAATGCGGCACCAATGCAACCGCGATAACCGCCACCGAAGGGTAAATATTCGTAAGGTGAAAATTTTTGGTTGAGAAATCTTTCTGGCTGAAACTGCTCTGGTTTTGGGTAAGTGTCCGTTCGGCGATGTGCTAAATAAATACAAGGAACTAAAACTGTTTCTGATGTAAAATTATGCCCCATAATTTCCACTTTATCTTTTACCATTCGCGGTGTGCAAATTAAAGCAATAGGATGAATTCGCAGTGTTTCTTGACAGACGGCGGTGAGATAAGGTAATTGTGTAATTGCTTCTGGATTTGTGAAATCATCCAAAGTGTTTAGTTCTTGCATTAGCCGATGTTTCACCTCTGGGTGAGAGTGAATTAAATAAAATATCCAGGCTAATACGCCAGATGTAGTTTCATAACCCAATAGCAATAATGAAACTAATTGATCGCGTAATTCCTCATTTGTCATCTGTTGTCCATTTTCGTCACGCGCTGACATCAGCATACTGAGAATATCTGTACGCGCAGCATCATTTTGGTAACGTCTTTCAGAAATTTCTGCATAGATGAGTTTGTCAATTTGTTCTCGTCTTTTTAAGAAAATTCCCCAAGGACTCCAAGCGCCTAAATCTTGTTGCAGCAAAGGAAAGAAAAACAAGCTGGAATACCAAGGTTTAGTTATGTCTTCTAATAAAGAACTCAATTGTTCTTTTAATTGTTGGTAACGCACACCATGAGTAATCCCAAATACCACTTGTAAGATAATTTCTAAAGTGATATTTGACATTAATTTGTGTATACAAATATCTGTACCTGATGTCCAAGTTTGTGTAAGCTCTTCAGTAATTTGGCAAATTGCTTGTCCATAAGACTTTAAATTCTCGCCATGAAATGCTGGGAGTAATAGTTGCCGTTGTTGTTGGTGCGATCGCGCTTCTTGAAATACAATAGAATTCTCTCCAAACAAGGGTTTAAATATATGGGTTGCTTTCTTAAAATCTAACTTGTGTGCAGAGATGGCAAAACAATCGCTAATTGCTTGGGGATGGCTAAAAAATACTATCGGTGGCGACTTTAAACCCATTACCCGCATTGTAAAAATGCCACCATACTTGGCAGCATAATTCTCTAAAGTTTTTGTGGGTTTAGCAATTAATTGCAGAGTTTGCAGCAACGCTGGTGTGCTTAGACTATTAAGTGTTTTCATTGTTTATTCCATACCTTTTAATTTAATAAGCTGCAAATAATCCAATACGCTTGAGGTCAACCTTGATTCTCCTTAACTTCTTTTTTAAAGAGGGAATTATTGCAAGCTTCTTTAAAAGTTTGGCAGGATATTTGGGATTTAATGTACCACTAAGTTGACCATTCTGGCAAATCATTACTATTAATTTTACAAGGATAATAATGTTTTTTCTGATTTGTAGAGGTATTTATAGAAAAACTTACTTAAGTATATTGGCATACCCCACTAAAATTAGTCTTTTGATGATATTAAATTTTCTTGTATTGGTGTATACAATCAGCTTTGAAATCCATTCTTTTTACAGTTGTAGTATATTAAAATCCCCCATAAATCTCCTTAAAAGAGGACTATGGGGGATTATTTAAAAGCATTGAAAATCTATCTAAATATATAGATTGAAGTTGAAAATTTGCTGAACGCAACCATCAAACCCCTCAGCATCAAACAGTGGTTGTCTGTAGAATGGGGGACTTCACCTGACGTTGACTCGTGACAACCATCTCAATCGGACGATCTGGGCCTGTCACCAAACCACGGCGCTTAGGTCGCACTTCACCTTTATTAACTAGTTCTAATTCCTTACTAGAAAGAATTTGAGCAAGTGCTAGCTTCATTTCCAACTGGGCAAATGCTAGCCCAATACAACGCCTAGCACCACCGCCAAAGGGCAAATATTCATAAGCAGAAAATTGCCGTTCTAAAAAGCGTTCTGGCTTAAACTGCTTAGGTTCTGGATAAATATCTTCCCGTTGATGGGTCAGATAAATAGAACCAAGTAGGACTGTACCGGGTTCTAGTTCGTAACCGCCTAGCGATATTGGTGTTCTTACCTTTCTGGCAAAAGTTAGTATACCTACTGGGTAAATCCGCAATGTCTCAGAACAAACAGCGTTAAGATAAGGTAATTTAAAAACGGTGCTGGGGTCTGGATTATCGCCCAAGTTATCTAATTCTTGCAGTAGCTTTTGGCGCACTGATGGTATTTTATGAATCCAGTAGAATGCCCATGCTAAGGCTGTTGCTGTGGTTTCGTGACCGCCGACTAACAGAGTCATCAATTCATCGCGCAACTCTTCATCAGTCATGGGTTGACCTGCTTCATCTCTAGCAGCCATGAGTAAGCTGAGAATATCTGTGCGTGATGAATCTGGGTGTTCTCGACGTTCCCGAATTTCCTCGTAGATGAGTTGGTCAGCTTCCTGCTGACGGCGCATCTGGTTTCCCCAGAAGTTAATCGGGCCAAAATCCCTTTGCAAAGCTGGAAAATAAAGCAAAGCCACATTTAACCGAGAACTGGCCTTTTCTAAAAGATCGCTCAAAAAATTCTGTAGTTTTTCGGCGCGAGGCCCTTCATGTAGCCCAAATACAGCTTGCATAATCACCCGCAGGGTAATAGCTTGGGTTGCAGACCGAATATTGAAGGGTTTGCCTATGTGATACTGACTGATAACTTTTTGGGTAACATCCGTAATTACCTGGCTATAGTTTCGCATTCTTTCGCCGTGAAAGGGAGGCATTAACAACTGGCGTTGGCGCCGGTGTTCTGCGCCACTGATAGTAATCACAGAATGTTTACCCAGCAAAGATTCAAAGATTTGATTCATGTCACCAGGTGCTTCTAATTCCTTGGTATCATTTGTCAAAATTTGCTGTAGTGCTTGGGGATTGCTGATAATCACCAAAGGAGGAAGATTTTTGTCTAATCTGATAGTAAAAATTTCGCCATAGCTTTTAGCACAAGCCTCCATAAATGACATCGGATTTCTAATCCAGCGCACCATCTGTACAAGGGGTGGGATTTGCGGCCCATTTGGTAATTTCATAAATTTTTTTGCTACTTAATATTTTTCTACTACTTAAACTAACTGAAATTTTGGTTGCATAACCATTTAAAGTACTTATTCTAACGTTGTAAAAAAGCAATAAACTGTTACAACCTCAAGGATGTAAAATTTTTGTTAAATTCAACGAGCATCTACAGTTTCACCTCATCGTCAAAAGGTACTCAGCATGACTGCAATCTCCCCAAAGCCATCTTCAGCACTTCCCGATTTTTTTGAAGGTATTCAATATTTTGGTGAAGCGTTACCAGATTTTGAAACTTATGGTGCAACTCCTGCTATTGAGTCGGGCAAAATAGCGATCGCATCTCCTACAGACAAAGCAGCTGTATATCAAACTTTACTGGCTGCCGATGCTTTACGCTACCTGATTTTACAAGTTACCGCTAGTAAGGCTTCTGGCCATCCCGGCGGATTCGCCAGCCAAGCAGAAGCTTACGCATCTCTTGTCATGCTGGGATACAAGAACATTATTACCGAAGTCGGACACCACGCCCCCGGATTTTATAGTGCCATGTTCTTGGATCGTTCGCTAGAGGACATGGGAATTTTTACAGTCCAACAATTGCGCGATCGCTTCCGAGAAAAGCACGGATTATTAGGACATCTTTCTGGTTTCATTCCCGGTATTCTCGCACCTGCGGGGCCTTTGGGACAAGGGCAACACTTTGCAATGGCGGCTGCACTGTTACACAAAGATAAATTGTTCCCCTTTACAGTTGGGGATGGTGGATTGGGTGAGCCTTATATTGTAAGTGCGATCGCTCATTTCCATACTGCTTATCCTGCTGTCACCAACTTTTTACCGATATTGGTGTGGAACGGTTACAGCCAAGAACATCACAGTATGGTTTCTTTAAAAACCAACGAACAGATGCAAGCATATTGGCAAGGTAACGGTTTTGATGAAGTTGTGTTAGTGGATGCTAAGGATTTCGACGCTCAAAACCAGTCAGGGGATTACGTTGATAGTACTGCTTTTTCTTTTGAAAAGCGCCTAGAATTTACTCAAGCAGTACTTTCGGGTGTGGATAAAGCAGCGCGATCGGCCCTTGGTGGTAAACTTACTGTCTTCATCATTAAACAACTCAAAGGTGCAGGAGTCCACGCGCGGGGTGCAAAATCTCACAACCTCTATCCTAAAGATACGTTGGATGCGCCGCATATTATTAGTGCATTGCAAACCCGTGCTTTGTCTGCGGAAGCTTGGCAATTAGTTAGAACAAATGCAGAACGTGCCGGTGGTGGCCCAGCAGCAAAAACTGTGGTGACAGAATTTGAATTCCCATTACCAGAATTAGGCGAATTACCTTTAGAAGAATATGCAGTCGGTGGCGAACCCAAAGTTTCCACAACCGCAATGGGACGATTAGTAGGAATCGTAGGAAATAAAGATCGGGATTTCCTTGTCACCAACGCCGATGGTAATGAAGCATCTGGAATTGCTAACATTAACCAAGCATTAAAGATTATCCACCCCACAACTGACGATTTATATTACCAAGCACCAAATGGACAAGTTTATGAACCATTGAGTGAAGATGCTTGTGCCGGTTTAGCTGCGGGTTTGGCATTAATGGGTGCGAGAACTTTGTGGTGTTCCTACGAATCTTTTGCCATTAACGGATTACCAATTTGGCAAACTGTGACTCAAGCAATGGCAGAATTGCGCCGTCCCACACCCTCGACTGTTACTTTATTCACAGCAGGTGCATTAGAGCAAGGACGCAACGGTTGGACTCACCAACGTCCAGAAATTGAAGCTTATTTTGCTTCGTTGATGCGAAATGGAAATGTTTTCCCATTATTTCCCCCCGATGCTAATAGTATCCAAGTCTGTTATGACTGGGCATTGAAAAGTAAGAATAAGGGAATTGTGATTACTGCAAGTAAAACGCCGTTGCAAATTCGCACAACTTTAGAACAAACTCGTCAAGGGTTGCGCGATGGTGCAGTACTATTACATGAAGTTGCTGGTGATAAACAAGTTGTATTTGCTGTAATTGGCGATATGACATTAATGCCAGTATTTGAAGCTGCGGCTTTCTTGGAAACTGAAGGTATTGGTGCGAAGATAGTTTCTGTGATCAATCCTCGGCAATTATACCGTAGTGATGATACTGCGTGGGATACCTGTTCCCAAGCCGAAGGCGGTTTCTTGGATGATGCGAAATTTGCCGAATTATTTGATGGTGATGCGCTAATTGCTGTCACTGGTGGTGCTGCGGCGATGCTAGAACCGATTCTGTTGCGGAGTACAGCCAAGCGCGACACCTTCGCTTGGAAGCGTGGAGAGACTACAGCTAGTGCTGGTGAGTTGATGGCGTTTAATGGATTGACTGCTGAAGCGTTGACGAAACGTGCGATCGCGTTAGTGCATTAAAGTTAGAATAGTTTCTCTTTTATCGCAAATATACGTATATAAACCTTGTCTATGTTGAGAACCGTAGTTTTTACCCTCACCCTAAATCCCTCTCCCAAGTAGGGAGAGGGACTTCTTTCCGGCTCCCCTTCTGGCAATATTGGGAGAAGGGGCTGGGGGATGAGGGTTTTTCTGTTCGTACAGAACTACAGTTTTTAATGTGGACGCGGTTTAAATGTTGAAAAATTGCGTTCAATGCGTATATTTGCGTTTTTTATTTAAAAGAATTTAAAGGTATATTAATCACTCCATTCTTGACCAAATTTATCACGCGCGATCGCGTCACCTCACTCAACTTTAAAAGTGGTCTATAATAGGGTCATCCCAACAATTATCCTCAATTTAGAACTTAATTATGCTTATAAAATTTGAAGAAATATATAGAGATATTGATACTTTACCAGAAGAAGCTCAAATATTACTACTAGATTTTATTCAGTTACTCAAAAAGCGTTATCCTCAAGCAGAATCAGAAAATTATAGTCAAGAAAAAAGTCTCTATGAAAAGTTTGACGAAATTGGATTAATTGGTTGTTGTTCTGTTGACGAAAATTTATCAACAACCTATAAAGAAGTTTTATCTAATACGTTGACAACTAAATATGATCATAGTTGATACAGGATTTTGGTTAGCTCTTATTGATAAAAAAGATACATACCACGAAAGAGCAAAACAAGCTTTAAAAAAATATAATGAACCTTTAATTACAACATGGTGCGTTGTCACAGAAACCTGTTATCTTTTGCTAACTCGCAAGGGAATTGACGCTGAAATTACTTTTATAAATAGTCTGCAACAAGAATTATTTACAATTTTTAATTTAGAACTTCACCATACTTCCCGAATTATTGAATTAATGAAAAAATATGCTGATCTTCCAATGGATTTGGCTGATGCTTCCCTAGTAATTTTAGCAGAACATTTAGGGCATGGACGCATTTTTTCAGTAGATAAACGTGACTTTAACACCTATCGTTGGAAGCAAAGTTATCCTTTTGAAAATCTCCTCTTTTGAGCTAATTAGAAACAGCGTAGCCTACCCCTGAGATTTATTACCCGAACTAGCCGGACTGTAAGCGCTCGTAATTATACTCTGTGAACTATTTATTTGATACTGATACCTGTTCTACGTTTATAAAAGTATTTATTTTTAAACGGTATAACAACACAGCTTTTTACTGTGGCATAATTACGGGAATAATTTGGTTTTAGCCAGCACTTCAATCGTTAGGCACTCAAGAGGATAAATTTAGAAAGTGCATAGACGTAGCCTATTGTAGACATCGTACTATTCACATTAATTTATCACGCGCGATCGCGCAATTTTTTTCTACCAATAGGACGTACTTGTACGAGGCAATGCTGGCGAGTTGATGGCGTTTAATGGATTGACTGCTGAAGTGTTGACGAAACGTGCGATCGCGTTAGTGCATTAAAGTTAGAATAGTTTCTCCTTTTATCGCAAATATACGTATATAAATGCTGAAAAATTGGGTTCAATGCGTATATTTGCGTTTTTTATTTAAAAGAATTTAGCAGACAGGAGAAATAGGGGTAAATTTACTGAAATTCGTTGACAATAACAGGTTTACGAGTCGCAAAAGTTAGTTTACGAGCCAGAAACTTAATTTACAAGTCGCAAAAGTTAGTTTGCGAGTCAAAAACTTAGTTTGCGAGTCAAAAACTTAGTTTGTGAGTCGCAAAAGTTAGTTTACAAGTCATAAAAGTTAGTTTACGAGTTCAAAAGTTGATTTACAAGCCAAGATAAAGCGCGATACTTTTATGGAAAACATGGCATTTAATGGATTAACTGTGGAGGCTTGACGAAAGGTGCGATCAAGTTAGTGCATTAAAGCTGGGTTTTGTAATTAGAATAGTTTGAATTTTTAACCGCATACACACGCAGATGAAGGTAGAGAGATAGACGTTTTAATGCGTGTATGTGCGGTTTTTATTATTCTTTTGGAAAAATATGCTGCTCCCTTAGTTCCATATTTGCTGGTTCAGCAGGTAAAACCTGAATCTTACCCAAAAACTATTGAAAGTATTACAGAACCGTACAACCATAACCATTTAAGGTAAAACTATTTATTTTCCAAAATGATAGTTATGTCATCTATTTCGGGAGTATAAATAATTCTCTTGACCAGCCATGTTTTGTTTTTTAATTGTACTTCTTCACCTACTCTCGGAATAAATTGTAAGTTATAATACTTACCTAGAAATTCTTCTGCATTCCCTTTCCAAAAAATTGTTCTTGTCAGTTCACCAGTTTTGTTACTCATTTTTCCTCCTCCTAATATTATTTATTTCTTGCAGTTTGTTCGTACTAGGAAAAACTGTTTAAGCAGTTTCACTCAGTAATCGCAGAATAAATTGGAGTGGAATTTCTACCCGATCGGAGCGATTATTTAGTTCAGAGCCTAGTCCATCAATCGCTTGCTCTAGAAGATAGGCAAAAAGCAGCACATCTAGTTCTTCTGTTGTCTTTGGCAAGAAAGATTCTTGATTAGCAGTTTCTAAATAAGAATTCAAAAAGCTAGTACTGACCCAGGTATACCAAAACTGTCCCCATTGTTCTAGAAGGGGTAAATTTTCAGGCACGATCATCCCAGATTCTTTTTGATAGCCCAGAGCTTCGTTAACTGCATAGTTGAAAGATAGCAACATTCCTGCTACATCTTGTAGAGGCGATCGCTTTATGCGTCGTTCGCTTAAACTGCGATCTGCTTTGCCTTCAAAATCAGGAATAATAAAGTCTTTTCCTGTGTAAAATACTTGCGATAAATGGTAGTTTCCATGATGACGAGTACGCAAGGCAGTAATTTTTTGCCCGACAACTAACTGAAAGCGTTCTAAGATTTTCTGTTGGCTATTAAGAACTTCTAATGCTAATGGTTGAATATCGGTTGGCAAGTAGTTTGCTCGTTCTTTTAACAACCGAAATACTTGTCCAGTTAAGTTACGTGCATTTTGATATATCGAACGTTGATAAAGTGATGAAAAAGATTCTGGAGCAAAGTCTGAGCTATCTATATTTGTAGCCAGTGCTATATGGAATTCAGCTGTGGATTTACCCAACAACTCAACACTTTGCAGGTAAGAAGTGATAGTTGCAATTGCCAATTCTGGAATCTCAATTCTCTGTAAATCCAACAATGAACCTGATGGCAAAGGCACTTCGGTAATAGTGGCGTGTTCTGTAGTCACTAAATCAAAGTACTTTTGCAAACTATCAAGGGTGTAGTCCCAGCCACTGCGAATATCTGAAATGAACTCTTGTAATATGCCTATAGTCGTGGGTAGGGCAGTTTTATTGCCTGTTTTATTTGCACGGCGGTACTCTAAAGCACCAGCTAGGAAAACTGATTGTTGCAAGCATTTTTTCTCGTATAGGAAACGCCGGATTTCTAAATCTGGGTACAAACCCTCCTCGACTTTGCGGAAGAGTTTCAACAACAAGCGATCGCCATAAACTATATAAGTATTGGTTTGTTCTTCTTTATTCAGGACAATTGGCTCACGATTGGTTAACTGTTGGCGCAATTCGGAGAATGAATCAGTAGTAGTGCCAAATAATTCTCCGGTTATCCCTTTATAAGAGTGATGATTAGCGATCGCATCATCTAGCAGTGAGGTGAGAAAGTTCTTATCTGCTAAAGCATCAAATAAAATTCCAACTTCTTGAGTATTGGGTGGAGGAGTGTCTGTTTTGCCTTGCACCCCAAGTCGCGCAATCACAGCTTGCGGCATTTCTGCCAAAAGATGTGTTGCTTGCTCACCTTCTGCATAGGCGAGAAACAACAGATAAGTTTCGTTGTTTCCCTGGGTATAATCTACCTGCAACCAAACAATTTGAGCTATCTGCTGGTTATAGGGTAAAGAAATTGCTTCAATGATTTGTACTGATTGTACAGTGCGAGTTTTGCCGCCAAACCAGCTACAGGTATAGAGGTAATCCCGCAGTGTTGATTCTAGAATGCTTTTTGACTCTCGTTGCCCAATCACATTCTGCCATGAACCATTTACCAACAGATAGCTCAAGTCTGCTTGGGGTTTAGGAGATTGCGTCAAGCTAGCTTTACGTTGTAAAGTGAACCAGTAAAACCCGTAAGGACTTAAGCTGAGGAAATAGGGCGATTCTGTAATCGGTGGGAACTCAGTGGAACCAAAAATTTCTACTGGTAGTAGCCCATTGAAGGTTGATAAATCTAACGCCACCGTTTGCACATAATGAGATAAATTTGCTACTACCAAGATATGTTCTTCAGAGGCGATCCGGCTGAAGGCAAAAACTTTGCGATTATTAGACTGTAGCAATTCAAAACGCCCTTCACCCAATGCCGGAAAACGTTTGCGAGTTGCAATTAAACGTTTCATCCAATACCAGAGAGAATTGGTATTAGTCCGTTGTGCCTCGACGTTGAGGGCTTCGTAGTGATATTCTGAGTCAACGATGACGGGTAGAAACAAGCGTTGCGGGTTGGCGCGACTAAAACCGGCGTTGCGGTCAGAACTCCACTGCATAGGTGTGCGAACACCATTGCGATCGCCTAGATAAACATTATCTCCCATGCCAATTTCATCACCGTAGTAAAGTACGGGGGTTCCTGGTAGGGATAATAGTAAACTATTGAGTAACTCAATTTGGCGGCGATCGTTGCCCAAAAGCGGCGCTAATCTACGGCGGATGCCTAAATTTACCCGCATCATTGGGTCTTGGGCATAGACCCCATACATAAAATCGCGGTCTTCATCTGTCACCATTTCTAGAGTCAGTTCGTCATGGTTGCGGAGGAACAATGCCCACTGACAGTTATCAGGAATGGATGGAGTTTGCTGGAGAATATCTACAATCGGGAAATTATCTTCCATCCGCAATGCCATAAACAAGCGCGGCATTAGGGGAAAATGAAAGTTCATGTGACACTCATCCCCCGCACCGTAATATTGCGCTGCATCTTCAGGCCATTGGTTCGCCTCAGCTAGTAACATCCGGTTAGGAAATTTTGCGTCGATGTGCGATCGCAACTCCTTCAAATACGCATGGGTTTCGGGTAAGTTTTCGCAGTTCGTTCCTTGCCGTTCGTATAGATAAGGCACAGCATCCATGCGTAGTCCATCTACACCCATCTCCAACCAAAAATCTAGAACATCAAATACTGCCTGACGCACCAAGGGATTGTCATAATTCAAATCAGGTTGATGGGAATAGAAACGATGCCAGCAATAAGCTTTGGCAACTGAATCCCAAGCCCAGTTAGATGTCTCAAAATCTTGGAAGATAATTCGCGCTTCTTGGTATTTTTCAGGAGTATCACTCCAAACATAAAAATCTCGCTCCTGACTCCCTTTTGGTGAGCGACGTGCTCTTTGAAACCAAGGATGTTGGTCAGAGGTATGGTTAATAATTAACTCAATAATTACACGAATACCCCGCTGATGAGCAGCTGTCAAAAACGCTTTAAAGTCTTCCAACGTGCCATAGATAGAATTGACACTAGTGTAATCGGCAATATCGTAACCATCATCCTTGAGTGGTGAAGGGAAAAAAGGTAACAACCAGATGGCAGTAATACCTAAATCTTGTAAGTAATCTAGTTTTTCTGTCAGCCCTGGAAAATCACCAATACCATCACCATTACTGTCGGCGAATGTGCGAACACCTAGTTCGTAGATAATTGCATTTTTAAACCATAATGGGTCATTTTTCAAGCTGGAGTTTGGCATTTTAAAAAGATATGCGATCGCATATCTAATAGAACTATATTTTTACTTGATACAATCGCTGAGATTATCATACACGAGTAATGTTTACACTTTCTTACTTAAGTAATGAAACTACCAAACGAGCTATATTTAGTCATAAATAATCATCCCAACTGCGTATATACATACAGCAGTTTTCATTTGCATGAAGTACAAAGTTACGGGTTTTGAGGCAGGAGGTAGAAGCTCTTTATATCTGATGCTCCCGTACTGCATTTTGTACTTCACTTAAAAAGCAATCTGCTGTATAACTTTTATTTTCGGGTGATAAAATGTAACAAAACTTATTGTAGACTATATCTTTAGTTAGGGGTTAAGTTAGCTAGCTGATGTACTTAAATTATATTTAACAGGACTTACGCACAGGTCACGGAAAATCAAACCACAGAGAACGCAGAGAACACAGAGGAATAAGAGTTAGAGAGGTTTTTTGCGTAAGTCCTATTTAAGTAGTGAATAAGCAGGAATGAGGATGAAGACGTTTCTTTAATTTTCTGATTACTGACCGCAGTTGCTCTATTTCAAGTTTTTCGTTCTTTTATTGTTACTTGCAGCTGGTCGATCGCGATCGCCTACTTGACGGTCAATTTGTACCAGTTCTTCCTTTGTTTGCTGGTTTAGTTCTTTGTCAATACCCCATCATCTGAATCCTTACGAGTAAATATATGCGACGATAGTATTAATTCATCACCCGCGATCGCGCAATTTATCTTCTACCAATGGGACGTACTTGTATGCTGTGGAGTGAAACAATTGCCACAGTTTCCCGATCGAGTGTGACAAATTCAACCTCATATCCTTTGCCACCCTGATGTACCAAAACAACTGTACTTAGATCACCCTGCTCTAAACTGTATTCTGGGAGATTAGTTGTCAGAAGAATGTCAAGTTCTTGAATCATCATCGCTGTCAATCTTATAGCTTCAGCCAACTATAATGTACTTAAGATTTTACACCAGGATGGAACCATGACTAACACTCAAAAGATGGTTCGCTTAAACTTAGATTTGTCACCTGAACTAAATCAGATATTAGACGAATTAGCAAATAAAATAGGCACAAGTAAAAGTGATGTTCTGCGTCAAGCTATAACCTTGATGCAAATTATAGTTATAGCTAAAGAGGAAACCAAAAAATTAGGAGTTCCAGAAGCAAATCAATTAATATTGAATGAAATCATTCTCCCATCTGAACAGCAGCCAAAACCGCATCCACTAGACACGTTTATGGAAAGGCTTGGCCCTTGGGAAGATGAACGTACTGCTGAGGAAATAGTCAAAGATATTTATGATAGCCGTACTATTTCTAACAATGACATTAGTCTATGACTTATTTACTTGATACTAATACTTGCATCTATTGGATTAAAGATATTAATTCAGTCAGAACTAAAGTGAGAGAAATAGGCTGGGAGCAAATTTATTTATATTTGCAGCATCACGGTTGCTGAGTTATATTTTGGTGCTTATAATTCTCAACAAGTAGTGGAAAATTTAACTCGTGCAGAAGAATTTATTCAAAACTTACCCGTTCTACCTTTAAACGATCCTGCTCTGAGAAAGTATGGTGAATTAAAAACAGAACTCCGTAGAATAGGACAAACTATTGCTGAATTTGATTTACTAATTGCTAGTGTTGCAGTTGCAAACAATTACACTTTAGTAACAAACAATACTCGTCACTACAGCCGCATTTCTAATTTAAAGTTGGAAAACTGGATTTCATCTGAAAAATATTAAGTATTTTACACTTTTGACTTAACTGCTTGCTGCGATGCTTGTAAAGTCTGAGGCAAACTCCAGTCAGGACGCAAGCTAGCGGCGTTGCGTAAATAAATATGATGAATTGAGGCGGAGGTTGGCAGATAAGCGTGAATTAAGAAGCGAATACAGAGCTGTAAGCTGCCTTCGACGTGCATTTGCTGCACATCTAACATAGCCACATTATCCCAACCAGGACGCGCTCTAGCGATCGCAGCTGGAAAAATTGCATCCAAATCGCGTGTCACTGAGAAAGTCACACTAATGATGTCCCTCGGCTGGAATTGATTCCGGTTTTCCAGTTCATCTAGTAGTTCTGTCACCACTTCTCGGATTGTCTCAACAGTATTTTCTGAAGCGGTTGTTGCTCCGCGAATAGCCCGCATTTGCCAGTCCACGCCAAAATCCTCCTTAATTAGTCATTGGTCGTTGGTCATTGGTCATTGGTCATTGGTCATTGGTCATTGGTCATTGGTCATTGGTCGTTGGTCATTGGTCATTGGTCATTGGTCGTTGGTCATTGGTCATTAGTCATTAGTCATTGGTCATTTGACTCTGAACAAAGGACAAAGGACAAATAACTAATGACAAACAACCATTTATGGTCGATATAACCACAGAGGTAAACCACTAGTAGACATTTCAAATTCGAGCCAATCAATACCAGCCCCAATTCCTGATGAAAACTGACGACTCCCTGGTATAAAGCGACTCAATAAAGGTTTACGCTCTTCTAGGGTATAGCAGAGAGTTTTTTCTGGATCGAGACCAACCAGTTCTGCTGTCCAACGACGGGCATCTTCTTCTGTGCCCAGGCGGTCTACAACACCCAAGGCTAGGGCTTGCTGTCCAGTAAAAATCCGCCCATCGGCGAAACTTTTCACAGCTTCTACTGTTAAAGAACGGCCCTCAGCTACTGTTTGGACAAACTGCTGATAACTTGTGTCAATCAACTCTTGCAGGATATTTTCTTCTGGTTGAGTCAGTTCTCGGTCAAAAGCCAAAATGTCTTTGTAAGGACCAGACTTAATTACCTGGAAGGAAACACCAATTTTATCTAGCAAGCGTTCCAAGTTATTTCCACGCAGAATCACACCAATGCTACCCGTAATCGTACCTGGGTTGGCGACGATGTGTTCGGCTCCCATGCCGATGTAGACTCCTCCAGAAGCCGAAATATTGCCAAAGCTAGCGACAATTTTGATTTTTTCGCGCAAACGCTTCAGGGCACTGTAGATTTCTTGAGAATCTCCGACTGTACCGCCAGGACTATCGATACGTAGCAATAATGCCGGAAACTTTTTTTCTTCTACAGTTTTCAGGGCTTCTAGGACGCGTTTGCGAGTAGCACTGGCGATCGCGCCAGTAATTTCAATCCGCGCAATTTGTTTTCTAAACTTGGGCTTAAACGGCCAAACCATGATCTGTCAACATACCTCGTAATAAATTCAATATAAGATGCCTAACGGTCAGACGACCTGCTTTCCTCTGTTAAGAAACATGAGCAGGCATTGTACTCATCAGAATTTTAAGGAAATTTTTATATTTCTCAGTGAGTTTTATTTAATATTCTCAATTAATGCTAATTAAACCCTTAAAGATTGCAGCTAGCACAAAATGCCAAACTCTAGTTTAGCGTTAACGTGATGATTTAGAAAGGCTAGTTTAGCTATTTTGTCAAATTCAAAGTGCTCAATGCTTTGTTATTCTAGCTTTTTAAATGCTTTAAGACTAGTTTACTGCGGTCTTGCACGTTTACTAGTTGTCAGTAATTAATAACTAATAACTAATGAATATATAAATATTTAATCAATCACTTTCACACTTAATTTAATTAATAAAAATCCATTCAGCAACACTAATCTCTATTTAGGTTAAGACCTGTAGTACTTTCACTCTAGTAAATATCACTTTTTGCTGTCTTCTACAGCCCAACATCTCCTGACGAAGCTATTTTTTACTACTTAAGAATTTATTCGTAAGATTTGATACCGATAATAGACAAACATATCAAACAGTGCCCCAACGAAACTACAGGTCAAGCTAATTACAAATAATCCGCGTAGGGGAGTTCCACTGCCGAAGGTGGCGAGAAAATGCATAATCTCAGTTGCGATCGCCTCAGTTAAGTCTTGTAAGCCAGGGAAGTGACCAATGAGGGATAGAAGGAGGAATCCGCCGCCAATGAAAAACATAGGAACGACAAAACTAAAAATGATTGTGAGTACTAGGGAGCGGAGAAAGTTAGTGAAAATAGTCATTTAAGACAAACTCCGTGAGTAGAGATGACAAAAGCTGAATAGCGGTTTGTCAATTTCTACAATACGGGCGATCGCTCAAAAGCAGCCAATCTGTCAAAAATCTTAAGTTTTCATTAAAATAAACGGCTAGTAGTTACAGCCCATGCTGGGGATATAAAAAATAACTTCAATCTACAAAAACCTTGCATAATGGAGGTTATAGCCAAGAGTACTACTTAGAGGTTGCTTTGCAGCACGTTAAATAACAGCTTCATTTTCTGAGAACATCTTTAATCTAAGTTAATATTCAGTCTTTTTATGGGAGTGGGGAGATAAGGGGACAAGGAGAATAATCCATGCCCAATGACAAATGACCAATGACAAATGACAAATGACAAATGACTTCCGCTATTCTTAAGGCAGTTACGAGTTAGCTAGAGAACATTGAACCAGACTACATCCAAATCCAGTTTAGAGGAATGGAGTCAGCGGCTGCTGGCAGCGATTTTTCTGGGTGGACAAGTACTAGTTCACCTATTGAAAGGCAAAATCCATCGGCGCAACACTTTAGAACAAATGGCAGCAGTTGGGCCAGATTCCCTATTTATTGCTCTACTTACGGCTATTTTCGTTGGCGCGGTGTTTACCATTCAGGTGGCGCGGGAATTTATCAACTTTGGCGCCGGAAACATTATCGGCGGAGTGCTTTCTGTAGCTTTGACACGAGAACTCTCTCCCGTGTTGACAGCAGTGGTTTTGGCAGGACGAGTCGGTTCTGCCTTTGCAGCAGAAATCGGTACCATGCGAGTCTCAGAACAAATCGATGCCATGTTGATGTTAAGAACAGATCCAATCGATTATCTAGTTATCCCCCGCGTCCTTGCTTGCTGTTTCATGCTACCAATTTTAACCCTTCTGTCTTTGGTGACAGGGATGTTCGGAGGATTCATCATTGCGACAAATATCTACAACCTGTCTGATACGGTATTTCTAGACTCAGCCCGTAACTTTCTTGGCATCTGGGATATTTTTAGCGCCATGATTAAAGCCTGTTGTTTTGGTATTTTAATCGCTGTAATTGGTTGCAGTTGGGGGTTGACGACAACAGGAGGTGCCAAAGGTGTAGGACAGTCAACTACAACTGCTGTTGTGACTGCCTTGCTGATTATATTTGTTAGCAACTTCTTTCTTTCTTGGTTAATGTTTCAGGGAACTGGCAGTGCATTCATCGGTATATAAAACTGATGAGTTAGGAGTGAGGAATTTTAACTCCTAACTCCTGACTCCTAAAATAGGAGAGATGCCTACTAAACAAAGCAGGATTTAAGACTGTGACCAGTTCATTTGCTTCTAACTCCACATCAACTGTGGAACTCAAGCCTAGTTACAATATACCTATAGTGTTGGTAATTGCCGCGATTCCACTACTATTGGTACTACCGTGGGTAGGCTCCGTTTTCACACTGTTTGGTTTTTTTCTCATGTTTCAGGCGTTAACGCTGCGTTTGCAATTTACCGCTACCGACTTAGATATTTACAGAGGCGAAAAATTGATTCGGCGCTTTCCCTACCAGGAATGGCAAAACTGGCGGATATTTTGGAATAGAGTCCCTATCTTGTTTTACTTTAAAGAAATTAAAAGTATTCACTTTTTGCCGATTTTATTTGACCCTAACACCTTGAAAACTTGTTTAGAACAACGTTGTCCGCGTATTTAGTGCTGAGTTCTGAGTCATTTTGATATAAACTCAGAACTCAGCACTCATGCTTAGGACTTTTATGGCAGGTCAATTGTAATATTTCTGAAAGCTATTTATTCGCGTCATCGGAATTACACTATTGTTTATGAACCCAGAGGCATCTCAAACCCCAGAACCAATTGATGAGCGGTTGACAGAAAAACCAGAAGAGAACAATGTAGTTGAACATCCAGTCAATCCATCAGTTGAGTCAGTAGTAGACACAAAAGCCATTAGCTCATCAGAGGACTACACAACTTTTGAGCCACTCATTTCCAATGCAGAAGTGGTAGATTCTACAGTAGAGCTAACAGAAAATTCAAATGGCGAGTTTGTCGTGCAGTTAGAAGCGGAAAATGTCGCCCTGGGGTCTGAAATAGGATCGGGAAATAATTCTTTATATACAGAAGCAGAGCAGCGAGTGGCAGAGTTGCAGAGTGCCCAAGCAGCTCTCAAGTCAGAAATAGCCAAGCTGCAAGCTTCTTACGAAAAGCTTCAGGCACAGGTGAGTGAAACTCAAACCTCACTGGGACGACTTGTGCAAGAGTCGCTAGTGCAGTTAGAACAACGCAAACAAACCCTGCAAATTTCTGTAGAACAATTAGAACGCCGTCAAGAACGTATCCGCAATGAGATGCGAACTACTTTTGCTGGTACATCCCAAGACTTGGCAATTCGGGTACAGGGTTTTAAAGACTATCTCACAGGTAGTTTACAGGATTTAGCTTCTGCCGCCGAGCAGTTGCAACTAACGCCAAGTGTGGTGGAACGAGAAAAACCATCTGTAAAAGAGGCTAAATCCGCTGAACCTCAACCTGGAATACCCCAATTTGCCCAACAGCAGTTTCAAGATACTACAAAGCAAATTCGCCGCCTAATTGACCAATACCGCAATAAACCAGATTACTACGGCCCACCGTGGCAACTACGCCGTACCTTTGAACCAATCCACGCTGAACGAATCTCCAACTGGTTTTTTACCCAAGGAGGAAGGGGTGGTTTGCGGACAATGGGTAGCCGCTTACAAAATATTCTGATTGCCTCATCTGCAATTTCTATATTACACAAGCTCTATGGCGATCGCGTCCGTACTTTAGTCTTAGCTAATACGCCGGAGCGATTAGGTGAATGGCGGCGCGGCTTGCAAGATTGTCTAGGAATCGGTCGCCCAGATTTCGGCCCAGACCGTGGTGTGGTATTATTTGAGGCATCTGATGCTCTGGCTCAAAAAGCAGACCGATTGACGAAAGCCAATCAACTGCCTTTAATTATTATTGACGATTCCGAAGAGCAAATCAGTCTGTCACTGCTACAATTTCCCCTGTGGTTAGCCTTTGCTCCTGACCCCAAAATAGTGAGAAACTATGATGATGACTTTTAAATGAGTCATTGGTCATTGGTCATTGGTCATTTGTCATTAGTCATTGGTCATTGGTCAAGAGTAATACCTCTTGACTTTTTTAAATTTTGAATTTTGAATTTTATTATGGCTATTTGGTTAACTCTGTGCGGAGCAATTGTGGTCATAGCGTACCTGCTGGGTTCTTTTCCCACTGGCTATATTGCTGTGAAGCAGTTAAAAGGTATTGATATTCGGGCGGTTGGTTCAGGTTCCACTGGCGCAACTAATGTACTAAGAACCTTGGGGAAAGGGCCAGGAGGATTGGTTTTAGTACTCGATTCCTTAAAGGGAGTATTAGCGATCGCTCTAGTTTATTGGTTGTTCAACTTTGAACCAATTCAAAATTATATCTCTCCAACGGTAGATGCACAACTGTGGCAACCGTGGCTGTTAACAATATCTGGATTAGCTGCCATTTTGGGACATAGTAAATCAATTTTTTTGGGCTTTACCGGTGGTAAATCTGTTGCTATCAGCTTGGGGATTTTGTTGGCAATGAGTTGGCAGGTAGGTTTAGCTACAGCGGGTGTGTTTGCTGTGGTTGTGGCAATATCGCGGATTGTCTCTTTAAGTTCAATTACAGGTGCGATCGCAGTTTCCATTTTCATGGTACTTTTCCATCAACCTTTACCCTATATTCTGTTTGGGATTGCCGGTGGGTTGTATGTAATTTTGCGCCATCGCACTAATATTGAACGACTGTTTGCGGGAACGGAGCCAAAAATTGGGCAACCTGTAGCGACAGAACCCGAACAAGCTGCATGATAGGGAAGTAGGAGCCTAACTCAAAACTCTTTTCTCAGAAGGGGAGAGCTTCTTCCAGAATTACTATCTATATTGATGTTTTAGGATTATGAACGAACGTTGCCTTTAATTAAACGGTGGAAAAGGCGGCAAGGCCACAAAAAAGCTCCACAAATACTGACTGAAGCGATGGCGGCCACAACTCGCCAACTTGAACTAGACCCGGTGTCAGACTCTGAAGGATGAGCTTGTGTATTTTTAGCTAATTCTGGCATTGAATGAGATAGCTGACTGGCTGTACTCACCCCTTCAATCGCTGCTCCAATTAGATAAGCTACTAGGGCAACTACTAGCCAGTTATTCATAATATTCCACTGTTTGAACTCTGAGCGTATGCTTGGCAGCGAGCAATTATTTGATTTTTCAGACTAATGATTGCCGCCTTGCCCTAAGATAATCGACCCTCAGCCGTATCACGAATTAGGGGCAGTTTAGATTTTATATAAGTGTTGAGAGTGCTATCTGCCTGGGCATCAAGCCCCTGCTTCGCTTGTAACTGCTGGAGAAGCAATTGTACTAAAGCAGCATCGTCAAACTGGAGCAGGGTGCTGACCTGGGTAGACTCGATTACAGCCCAAAGCTGTTGCATCATTTTCGCTGTCACCATGAGTCTGTAACCTCTTAAGCTTTTCTTTATATTTACACGCTTTTGGAATTTGTGGTTAATTTTTATCTGAAGATTTATAAAGATGTCGGCTAAAAATGCCTGAATCAGTTAAATATGTTAAGTTATAACGTTTTTCAATTTTGAACTACACAACTAACCACACGTTATATTAACGGTGCTATATAAAGAAATAAAACTGCCCAAAGACTTAAATTTTCCCTAACCGTTTTTTATAAGCAGGGAATTATAGCAAGGCTCTCGATCGGCCACAATGCAGACATACGTAGGCATTAATGCTTTTTTCGAGGGGAAACTTTTGTGGCTATCGGGTAATTTACTAGAACTTTATTGTAAAACTTTCGCACAAGCTCCTTCCTGACCAGAAGGATCGGGAAAAACTGCTAAGGTGTGATATTCAGGGTTATCTGTTTTATATATCACTCGAAAAGTATACAACTTGTTTTTCCCTTGCGCTTCGGTAACAACTGTTAAAAGTGTATTGCTAGTGGGAGGAAGTCCAGGAATATCCAGTTTTTGAATTCGTCTAAGTTGAATTACATTGGCTGCGGAGTTTTTACAATCTCCTGAACTACTATTAGCTTGTTGACCAAACTGCATACATACTGGCCCATCAAAATCCATAGTTACCTCTGATGGGTCATTTAACCAAACTTTTTTAATTACTTCTCCAGCCGGAATAAAACTTAAGTTTGTTCCTTGTTGATACCAAACGTCGATCGTAGGTATTAGTCCCCCTAAACCCTGTGCTTGGCAGGAAAATACGGAACGCAGAACGGCGTTATTAGCTACAGCACGACCTACGAACAAGAACATAGCAACCGAGAAAATTAAGGAAGCTATAGGTAGGAAATAAGAACGTTCTGGATTATTTCCTGACAAGTTAATATTCTTTTTCATGGTTGCAAATATATAAAATTGGTATAAATATTACCCCTTAAAACTGAGTTGGTTGATTAACGTAAATTTCAATATTTGTGCCTGCTGGTAAAAACCACACACCACCTTGCTGTTGCATTTGGGCGATCGCCTGTTGATTGCGTTGGGCAATTTGGGGTGTCATAGCGCTGACACCACCTTCCAGAACCGCAGCTCCAAGATTGCGTCTGTTATCAGTGATAGTAGTAGGGTAGTAGGAGGTAGAGGTTTGTGGTTGCGATTCACCCTCGCCGTTGCCAGATGTATTAGCTTGAGTTGTTGTTGGATATGGTATATTTACGATTTTGGTATCAGGGCGATTTACTAACTCTGCTGCTTTGCCAATTCCTCCCAAAACGAATTGTCCTATATCCATCGAGGCTATAGACGAACTTTGACCGGGATATTTATTTGCGATTAAAGGTTTACCTTGGATACCGCGAAGAATAATTGCATTGTTGGGTAGGCTTTGTTCTGTACGGTTGCCATTATTTTGCGAGATAACTTTGATTACGTTCATCTGCAAAAGACCTTGTTCAGAAAGCGAACCAATTTCAGTGAGGAATTCGGTGTTTGCAGGTAGAGCGATCGTACCATCGGTAGATTTTAGCGGTTCTTTCAATCGGATCACAAATACGTTTTTCGCTTCATCTGCATCACCACCACCGCCTGACTTATTACTAGTTTCTCCAAATATTGCTGTCGCCAACACAGCTTTGGCACTACTCCCAACTGCTACAGATTTCTGTCCCTGCGGTTGGGCTTGACTAACCGCAGAATTTTCCGGTTGTGGGGTTTGCTCAGGATCGGGGTTTGATGTCTCTTGCTGCGGCTGCGTATTTTTTGCAGGTTCCAAAGTAGCTATATTACTAGTAGGTTGATTGCTAGGATTGACTTGACCGTAGCTACCTAACTTTGCTAACCTTGCCCACTCTTCAAATGGGCTTGGTGGAGGTGGTGGAGTTACATTAACGATCGGTTGAGTGGCGTTCACAACTGGTGGCTGGGGCGATCGCGAAGGTTGAGAAGCAGGTACTCTAATGACGCGCTCAACTGTCACTGTCCGAGGTACATAAGCTGTTGGTGGGGGTGTTGGGATCGCTTTCTGTCTAACTGAGGGTTGTCGTAAGGCTACTGTCGGCGTTGATTTGGCAATTCTAAGCTGTTGTTGGGCAGCTTTCACCATCTGTGCTTGTTCTGTCAGAGCTAATTTCGTTTTGAGAGTATCTATTTGGCCTTCCATCTGTTGAGATATGGATTCATCAGTAGGCTGCTCTTGCACTGGTGGAGAAACAATATTTTTTGGCTTTTGATTGCTGCCACTCATCAACTGAGACAAAAACACACCACCCACCAAAACGATCGCTAAGGTAGCAGCTCCTACCAAGCCTAACTTGGCAAAGGGATTAGATGAGAGTGCTTGCTTGGTCTGAACTTCTTGTGGAAAAGATAGCGACTCTGGCGGCGTTGCAGAGTCTTCCGTTCCTTGGCTATCACTAGAAGAAGATTCTTCTTCAAAGCCGACCAACCTTGACATCCGCGATTCCCAATCTACAGATTCTACTTCTGGTTGGCGATCGTCGGTAGTTAGAGTAAATCCATTATTTTGGGGAGGCGTTTGGGCAGGAATTGAGTATCGGGTCATGGTAGAGCCTTGTTTGGATTTCCAGAACAATTATTATCTTTAATTTCACATATATTATAAATTTCTAATCTGGCTTCTCCAAGGCGGTAAGCTGCAAACTGCGACGGTAGTGCTGCATTTGGTAGTGAAGTTGTAGGTCGATCTATTACTCTAACTAAAATTTGTTTATTAAAGGAAACTGATTTCCCTAATTTATCATAACTGTTAAAAATTAATTGATTGGCAAGTATCTCTACTTTCCACTTTCCATTACTTATTTCTTTCGGTTGAGAAACTTTTTGGATTACTAAGACATTCTCCGCTCCTCGATTAACATTTTCAAATTGGCTATCTGGATTTAAATTAGTAATTTCTGACTTAAGTTTTTCTTTAAAATCATCAGCTACTAGTTGGGAAGTAATTTCCCAGACTTGTGTTGGTGGCTGCTGTTGTGACCAGGTAAGCATTAAACTCATAGTTTCACCCACAAAGCGCCGAATAGTCTCTGGTTGCCGCTCTAAATTGGGTTGGGGGTCTACCGTTATAGCATGACCATCAACAAGTTGCACTAAACTTTGAGGTGTGAGTTGTCGACCTAACTGTTGTAACATAGACCAGTGAAATATTAGTAACAGCAAGGTAAATAGATGTAAACCAAACGTTCCTACTGCCAACAGGGGTAAAGGGCTATTTTTTTTATTTTCTGGTTTGAGTAATTGCATTAATAATTGATCGTATAATATTGAACTATTTTCACGTCAGAAATCGATTATCTGATAAAACTATCAGATGTTTGTCCAGTTCTGCATTGTTTTGATTTATCTTGGTTCAGGTTGTTGTAATCATCTAGCAAACATAAATTACGAATTTCATAAATTTCTAGTCTATCAGCGCGGACACTATAAATTGCTTTTTGCAAATCGGTACTATTGTCGGCTTGGGGATTAGCGAAATAATCTGCTGCACGTACAAGGAAATCTTTATTAAAAGGAGTTATAAGTTTTGCACCACTAACTCGATTTTTTTGAATTAAGTCGGCTACCATACCGACTTGCCACTTCCCTGGTGCAATTTGTTTTGGCGGATAAAGTCTCTTAATTACTAATTGTGATGTCATCGCTTGGTTGGGATTTTCCGAGAAAACTTCTGGCGGTGTGATTTCTGCAACTGTGCTTAAGAAACCTTTGCGAAAGTCTTCTGACAAGGCAAAACTAGCTACCCAACTGCTGGTAGTAATTTTTTGGCTACTACCTTGAGGTGTGTTAATCAGTATTCCTAAATCGAATTTGGGGTTTGCGACTTCTTCAATAGTTTGTGGTGGTAAGGTTCCAGACCAACTAAACATTGATATCATCGTTTTGCTGATAAATTGGCGAATTGCTTCTGGTTCTCTTGCTAAATCATCAATATTAGCTACTGGTTTACCGTCGATTAATTGCACAAAGTTGGGAGGTTTTCTCAGACTGAGTTGGCGAATATTTAGCCCTTGTAATAAGAATAAAAATAAAACTAATATATGTAAACTAAAGGTTGCGATCGCAAAAAATGTTAAAACACTTGCCGTTGCTTGTCTTTTTTCTAGTAAACGCACCATTTCCTCACCTCCTACTCCAAAAACTTCAGCTAATTATATAATATGATTTTTTGCATATACTTACTATTTACAACACTTACATTTAGTCATTTTTAATTTTTAATTTTCTATATTCTCTCTTTGACTAAAGAAGCTGTATTGCTGATAGCACTGAAGACCGCAAAACCGCCAGCAGCAGCCACAAGTAAAGATAAAATTGGTGCTAAAATTCCCAGAAAAATTATGAACCACATTAAATCTGGATCGACATTAGCATTTTGACCTGGGCCATTGACAATCACTGCGGCAGTCAGCACAGCAATAATATTGAATGAAATTTTGGCGATTCCAATAGATAAAAAGCCAGTCAGCCATGCAAAAATTGGTTTACCAGCTACAGGTAGTAAAGATCCACCTACAGCAATTGGCCCTAAAGCTGCTATTAACAACATAGTAGCTTCTATCAAATTTTGGAAGGCATATTGTAAGGAAACTAAAAAGTTTTTGATGCTCGTTTGGACTGTAGAACCTAACAGAGAATTAAAAGAGGTTTCTGATACAATGCCAGTGCCATATCTGATATTATCTACCTTAGTTTGTAGTCTATTTATCCAGTTTTTATTTCCATAAATATTTCTATATTTCTGCCAGAGAACGTTGACTTTTTCAGCAGCTTTCACAAAGCATTGACTTTGTTGTTCGCCAGTAAGTGATTGACAAGGACGTAGTAAAGAACCAGCTACTTCTTCAGCAACACTCATATTCAGTGCTTGCTGGTATATTTTGCCTGCATCTGCTGATACCACTACTTGCTGATTCACAGTATTTAAAAAATTCCGCACTCCCAGCGTCAGATTAGAAAGTATACTTCCATTGCCTGAATTACTTAAAAGTACTACCACAATAAAAGGCCAAATTAAAGCTGATATGGGACGGCTGTATTCATAGGATATTAAGTCTTTGAGGAATTGTATCATAAAAAATAACAAGGTTCCTACAGCAAAAAAAATACCCAGATTAGTCAGCGTTCCATACAAATTATTACTAGTATTAGTTTGTAATAACTCCAGCCATTGTTTGTCCCAACCTTCGGCCAGACTTTGGGAAGTTGCGGCACCATTATCGAGAATCTGATCGATGCCTACTTGGGCAAAAATTAGTTTAATAGCAAGTTGCATTTTGAATTTATCGGCTGTTTTTTTTAGATTTAGTAGGGTACGTTAGGAAGGTAACGCACTCTACCAAACTTTTTTTAGATTTTCTGTTGGCTTGTCATCAGTTAAAGGGTTTTAAAAGTTCTTTGGAAAGTTAGAGTTTTTTAGCTTCAAATCCTTATTATTAACGTTTCTACCAAACAAATCTAGTTGAGAAGTTGCTCGTAAAAGTCGCGCTGCTTCTGTAGATGTTTCGACTCTTCGAGCGCGATTCGCTTCTTCCGCCTGCTGAGAAATATTTGCTAAATT
Organism: Nostoc sp.; assembly: GCF_036917415.1. Classification (GTDB taxonomy): domain Bacteria; phylum Cyanobacteriota; class Cyanobacteriia; order Cyanobacteriales; family Nostocaceae; genus Nostoc. The sequence continues at coordinate 179,522 of NZ_JBALDJ010000025.1, forward strand.
TAAGTTGGAATATTGCAAAGACTGATTATTTTGTAATGATTGAGCAAATGTTTCCGCTACAATTTTTACTTGTTCCTGTTGAATTTTCATCATTTGGACTTGACTTACACCTAGCAATTCTGCCAGTCCAGAAATAGCATTTGCTGCTGGATCGGCTGTCTTAGCTGCATTAATACCGGTTTTAATTTGCTCGAGAAATGTTCTATTAGTACCCTCTGTTTCCTCAGCAAATCCCTCAATATCTTCCAGACTTTTCTCTGTATTTTCTAACTTTGTTTTTGTCCTAGTTTGTCCATTTTTACCGAGAACACCTACCGCTACTCCCCGGGTAATTATACGATTAAGTTCATTACTAATTAAATTTCCCCGTACTGCCGCATTATTCTCAAAGCGAGTTGATTTAGCATCTGAATTATAAGAGTAGTTAATTGAATCATCACGAATTTTTTGTCCCGCGGCAACGGGGTTAGGTATCTTCAAATCTCCCTTGGCACTCTCAATAGCAATTTGACTCTGGGCTTGTTCTAAAGGGTTTAAGGTATACTTCAAATTATTATGTTGAAAGTAATCTTGCATATCTTGGGAATATGATTGAAAGTCAGTCCAAACCTGACCTAATCCGCCCGTCTGAATTTGTGCAATTGCTGGTAGTATTGCCAGGGATAGCAAGGTAAAAGTAAAAATGGTAGTTTTTTGCATACATCAGTGCCTGAAAAAGGTAGACTACATTATATAGTGAGGTAAAAATTTAGCTTTTGAACCGTGCTGATTTTGGATTTTGGATAATAGAATTAGTTTTTCGGTTCAATCCCCGACCCTATTCTAAAATCTAAAATTTCTAAGCTACAAACTAAGAGTGGGTGCAGTGCAGTCAATCTAAAATCCAAATTTGTTTGACTCACTATTAATTACTTACATAACCCGATTAACTACTACGCAGAGTGGCCACTAACTGACGTGCAAACGCAGAAATTGCTTCATATTTATCGCTGTGAAGTTGCATCATTTGGCTACGTGCAGTTTGCTCATAAGGGTTATTAGCAACTGCTGCCAATTGTTCGTAACCTGGATAGTAACGGCAGAATGTATAAATACCATTATCATCTAATAACCATTGGCTATAAACACCTTCTTTGCGGGGAAAAAAGCTTTCTGAGGCATTACGAGAAATAACTTGGCGGGGATATTTCAAGATGTCTGCAAAACTATCAACTGCAACTGGCTGAATGCGTCCAATCAATCGTGTTGTCAGGTTTTGCAATATTTTCGATGCAGCTTTAGATTTAGCAATGGTGTCAGGATCTTGTCCTGATAAGATGACTCTGATACCGGCTTTAGCACCGTTAGCACAAATTCTACCAACTAAGTCGGAAATTTGCTCAAACTCAAATAAAATTGGTGCTTCGTCGATAAAGAATATGGAAGCTGGACTACTTAATGCGCGTCGGAGTGCGGCTGAATAAGCACTCAAGGATAGTACGGCTGCATCTTCACTATCTGATAGGTTTCTGAGAGCAAAAACTAAAAGTTGTGCATCGGTAGGAAAGCTGGATGGTGCAGAAATGGCTTGTCCCACGCGGCTAGAAAGCCAAAAGCGTAAGCGCAATTGAATTTGACTGAGGGCGTCTTCTACTCTGCCAGTTAAAGAACTTAGCTGCAAGTGTTCTGGCGAGCAGAAAAAGAGAAAATCTTTTAAAGTGGGGGTTTTCTGCCAAGCAAGAGTGCCAAATCCTCCTTCCATCGCCTGTCGATATCGCTCTTTGATCCCCTCATCTCTAAAGAAGGCTTCTAAAGCGAGGTTGAGGAGCGATCGCACGGTTTGCGATAAAATTTGACTTTCAGTCGACGATCCTAAAACCATTGTCATTAAAGCTGATTCTAGGAAGGCGGTATAATCATTAAAGCGATCGCGCTGTTGTTCTGCTTCTAGCGATCGTAAATCTGGCTGTTCAAATAAGTTATTCGATTGTTTGGAGATATCAAAATAGGCTCCATTCCCCTCCATAAACTCTGTGTAGTCAGTGAAAGTAGATGTCCCATCAGGTTTGGGGAAATCTAACGCTACAACCGGAATCCCATGCGCCAAAGCCTGAGTTAAAATTCCTGATACCAATACCGATTTACCAGCACGAGTTGTCGCAAACAAAGCTAAATTTTTGTGTTGATTAAATAAATCTAAATGTATTGGTGTTCCACCTTCTTCAGCAATCAACTCAAAACCTTGTCTGTCACCTTTTTTACTTAAAACTAGAGGCATTAATCCCGGAACTTCACTTGTTAAATATAGCTGGCGACGGTTGAAGGGTGTTGCTAATAAACCCTCCCAAACTATTGGTAGAGTTTGCAGCCAAATTTTCCAGGCATATTCATTTTCCCTAATTACTCTGGCTGGACGTTGAAAACAATTTTCAATATATCTTGTCGCCTCATCTAATTTTTCTAAAGTTGGACGATGTACTAAAATAGCGACACTCGTATAAATCGGGACTGCACCTTCAAATAACTGTTCTTGTGCTGCTACCGACTTTTTCAACTTTAATTGAGCATTGACATCAATAGTTTTACTTTTTTCTTGAGCCAGAATCGTTGTCATGTTTGACTGCTTCAACACTCGTTGCAGAGTAGTTTTTACCAATGCTGGATTTGCAGCAGTCAACTCACAAAATATTTCTGTATCTACTACTGTTTCTCTGGCCAACAATTCCCATAAATATCGCAGTTGAGCCGATTTATTAGTCCAACCGCCGGGTTTTTCCAGAAATGACAGTGCGCCAATATAACGATTGTTAACATTAACCCAGCGGCGATCGGCACAAGGTACGCTAGATTCCATCAGCAAAGTTGTGCCGTGGATATTGTCTAGAAGTAATTTAGTACTAGCTAAATCGGAATTAACTTGTTCGTGTAATCCTTCTTCATCTAATGTCATTAACTGGGGAATATCTATTGGCTGCGTATCATTAAACCTTTTCCAGATTTCCCCCCAGAGTTCATGAGCAGTCAAAGGTTTGACATCCAATCCCATTTTGTTAGATAAGATTTGTTCCCAGCGGAGAAAACCCTGGTTATAAGCATTTGTAATCAGGGTTTCAATACGTTGATTTTCTACTTCTAAAAGATCGCCTTTAAATTTCAACCACCAGGATTCTGCTTTGACTAAAAGCTTTTCTATCCAATCATCTGCGTGTTGCGAGTTAGATTCAATGGTGTAAGTTACATAAATCCGCAAAAATTTAGGTTTACGAATCCCAGAAATAGTCAGTTCTTTAATTCTGGCTCTCTCCGCCATCAACAAATATTTGATGTCTCGCGATGATGCATTTCTGATTAATGTTGCTAACTCTTTTTGGCGCTCTTTATCTGAACTAAAAGAACCCAAGTGCAGCGTCATCCTTTCACCGCTAGGAATGTCTTTTAATCCGGCTTCAATGTTATTAAAAAGTGTATCAATTTGTTCAGGTCTTAAGGTGGTATGAATTCCCTTACAATCAAAACCAAAAACAAAGCAGAACCGATCTTTTTGAGTACCTTTTGTTAACAGATAAGCGCCAATATCACGTCCATTCATTGCGACACGCAGCATTGTCGCCAAGTGCAAGGCATCTTCAAATGGCGTTAATCTACTTTCACTTCCGGCGATGCCGACGCTTTGTTTTCCGATTTTTTGCTTCATGGTTTACTTCCAATAAGCTTTGATAACGAGCAAAGCCTCTTGTCCAAGCGGGAACGCCGATAAATTTACTTAAAAAACTCCAACTCCTACCACCAGTTAAGATCCACCAAGTTCCTATTCCCCAACCAGTCATTAGTACTGTCCACAACCATTTTTGAAACTCTTCTTGGAAAAGACCCCCAAAAATTCCATTGATAATAAAATAGGAGGCTAAGGCAATTACCGTCCAAGGAAGAATTTGATCGGCAGGGATGGGCCCTAATGAGGGTTGACTTCCCAGGACTTGATTGACTGGACGAAAATCTTGTTCCCGCTCTTGAGACATTTGAAATATCTAAATTATTTACTGCTGTGGTCCAATTACAAAGCGTGTGAGTACATCAGCAATGGTAACAGCAACAACTACTAATAGGGGAGTTCTGGCAATGCTTTGCCAATCTTCATCTTTACGCACTGCGTTAATCACACCAACCAGAGAAATTGCTATATAGAGTAAGTAAATCGCCCGCAACACATTAAATATCAAACCTACTGCCTCGCCACCACCAGCATTTGTTCCTGTTAATCTTTTTTCAAAAAACTTTTGAGCTTCCCCAAAAAACTGTGCTTGTGCAGGGGCTGCAAACCAGTCTAACCAATATAAACTCAGAATAACGGCTGCTGCTAGAATTTGTAATAATATTAGCGATCGCCTTGGTAAATTCACTTGCTGCCCAATTTGCTGGATGATGACTGCAATTAAACTACCAACAAGTAAACAAAACAGCAGGATAGGACTTTTTAGGCTGATAGCGCTAACAAATACAGCACAGGCAATCAAAAAAGGTACAGATTCAAGCAAAATAGTCAGACAGGATTTAAATGCCAGTCTTAACCTGTGAGATTCTTTCGCCGCACTACCAGTTAAAGCTTTGAAAAAGTTTCTCTTGTGAGAACTTTGTCTAAACATTTGCTAATTTTCCTATGGTGTACTATAATTAAATGCTGTGTTAAATATTACAACCATTATAATTTAACATGCTTTAACATGATTATTATTAATCAAATCATAAACCTGTAGTAAAGTTCTATATTCTACATCAGTATTCTGAAGTTAAGTTAACATGATATTAAGATTTATCTAAAACCAAATTTCTCTGATTTGAGAAGCTGGATTGCAAATATCGAGTATTATTGTCCCCACCTGTAGAGCTTGTCCCCCACAAATTGCCATCAGTACCTGTAATCAGTCGGCATGTACCCCCAGCCCTAGCCGGATTCCCAAACAGTACTTATAGCCCTGTGAATTCGAGCGTTACATTCAGATATACTTCAGTTGGTAGTAGTAAAGGTTTAATAACTTTTCTCAACCAAACCGCCTGCAATATTTAATGAGAACGTAGGAAGCAACTATGGTAAGCAGTAAATTGAGTAATCTCTAAGCTTAAAATTACATAGGTATAAATAAATTAGATATCAGATAATTTGTAATTGCGATCGCTTTTAGGCATAGGTGAAGCGATCGCAGGATTTGGCATCAACTATGTTATAATTTTATCTGTTGAGAAATATTTTCGGTTATATAACTGACTATCATAGACCCCTCTCCGAATCTAAATCTCTACACCCTTTGATTCTGAAGGTATTTGATGTCATAAGTATTCCAAAAATTGAAATTTTAGTTAGCCGAAATGTATTGTAATACCTCGCGTGACACTGATACACCTAACTGTCAAAGAAAATGTGCTAATAAGAACGGACAAGTCTAGTGTGTGACACACACAGACAACCTACGGATACTACTGGAACTTATGCCCACGGATATAATTACTCGTCCTGAGTCCCTCACAGAAGATTGCTTTTTTACTTACGCCCTTGGGACTGATTTGCACGATCATAATTCGACAGCCAAATATTTACGCCGAATCAGAAAAGAAGATAAACCATATATCGATATAGCTGTTTCTCCCAGACCTGGCTATCGGTTTGAGGTTTGCCTTATCCCTGTCGAAGGATTCGTTCAAGAAACAATATTGACAAAAGACGGGTTAGCCAAAGCTTTAGCGATTATTTGTGCCGTATCTAGTAAAGCTAGGAAACGATTCCCTTCAGGAAATGGACAAGAAATAGTCCGGTGTCAATTTAGTAACTTAGCTGATGCAGTCGCTGTAGCGAATAGACTATCTGCATTACCCTCTGATATGTATGAAACTCTCGTCAAGCTACCAAATGCTTTGTAATAATATAATATTGCATCGGCTGGAATATTTATGATTAAAACTGACGCGGGGACATTTTAATGGTAAATAGCTAGATGGACTTGAGACGAAAACCTCAATGGGTCATATTTCGTCTGTTGATAAAAAGCTTGTCATACAAGACTTTTAACCTGAATGTACAATTTTGATGTTTTTGTACGCCAACCTATAATTCAAAGTGAGTTTTTTTTATGCCTATAAGTCCTTTGCGTGAAGAACCTCGTAACCAGCGAGCGCCTGTAATTCGTACAAGTAATGAGTTTATTCTCTTGGAATGGCTGAAGTCTACTGGTCGTTTAATCGAGCGCGAACATCAAGAATCTGAGTATCTAACTGAAGTAGAAGAAATTTCCGAAATGATAGACCTTGACGATATCCCTTACGATCATGACGATGATGATGCTGAAATGGATTTGGAAGCCTAAGTAGGTAGGCAGAATAAAACCAAACTGTGTGTTAAAAAATGAACGAGGCTAAAACCCTCTTTTCTCCTGCCTTCTGCCTCCTGCCTTATCCCAACGACAAATATTTACGCCCACCTACTTAGTAGCGTAATTCGTAATTACTATATCGCAAGCGTTCCATTGATTTGGAATGGGTGTCTCATTTACGCCAAAAGGCTAAAATTCCTGACTGCTCTAAAAAGTCGGGAATTTTAGTATTAAAATGCGAGTGTGTTTAATTCTTGGACTTGAGTAAGAGATAAAATAATTGTCCATTACTAACTGTAATACCAGCGCGATCGCCTGCTATTTTCCCAGTACCTAAAAAATAATCTACTCTACCTGCACCTTTAATTGCACCTCCGGTATCTTGGTCAAGAACATAGCGACTAACGATGCGTTCTTCCATTTTTCCAGTAGGATTAACAAAGGGAATGGAAGCGCGAATCAACGCTAAAGCACCAGGAGGCATGAGAGATTTATCTGTAGCAATAGAACGCTCTGCTGTTAATGGTACGTTGATAGAACCTTGCGCTGGCTCACCGTGATTTTCTTGAAAAAAAACAAAGCTGCGATCGCGCGGAATATAAATATTTAATTCTTGGGGATGCTTTTGGAAATAATCGAGAATAATTGGCAGAGTCATACCTTGTAGGGGTAATTTGCGATCATTCGCTAATTCTCGTCCAATACTTTTGTAATTATAAGCGGTATGACCCGCATAGCCGATTGTTGTCTGAGTTCCATCGGGAAGCTGAAGTCTCGCCGAACCTTCAATTTGAGCTAGATATGGTTCGAGGCGATCGCGAAACCAAAACAACTCTAATCCTCGCAATTTCCCTTTTGCACTTTGTAAACCATCTACTCCTTCTAACTCTTTGCGTGTTGGATGAGGCTTAGTCCAGGAGTTGAGATCGGGAGGTAAGCGATAAACAGGATAGCAATATTCGGTTGTGGGGACGCGACTGGCTGCGTAAAGTGGCTCATAATAGGCGGTGAATAAAACGGAACCTTTGTTATCTTTACCGACTGACTGATAAAGAACAAATTCTCGCAGGATGGCTTGATGTAATTCTGTTGCAGAATTAGTTTTTAATAGGAGTTCGCGGAATCTTTTCAAACTTTTGAAAATGCGATCGCGCGTAATTCCAGCCACCGGATAGTTTTGATAAGCAGCCGCAGCATTAGCTGTTTGCAGATATTGAAGACTGTGGGCGATCGCACTTATCAGTGCCTTTTTCTCTGCTATTTTTCCATAAATTACTTCATCCAAACAAGAGGTATCACTTTGACAACAAGTGATTGGTAGTCTTGGGATTAATGGTAATTTTTGTTTTTGTGGAAATGCATCTTGATTTTCAGCAGTCAAGGACACTGGTAGATCCCACTTTTTTACCTGACATTCTGGCGAAATGAGTTCCTGATGCGTCAAAGATTGCATCCGCACCAGAAAAATTGACAAAATCACAGGTAAACTGATGGCGATAATTTTGTTAAACTTTCCTAATCCAGTAAGTGTCTTTTTCATTAAAATTCAAAATTTTTAAGATTATCCCACCTCGCTCAAATTCTAAAATCAAAAACCAAAAATTTTTCCCAATTCCCAATCCCCAATCCCCAATCCCCAATCCCCAATCCCCTATTCATTCATATTACGGTAAGTCGCAACAGCAGAAGGCGATATCCGGTTCAAATATCGGAAGATCCAATACTTAAATATGGTATCTAAAATCACCGGAAATGTGGCGATAAATAAGAAGATAACATTTCGACTTGCTGGTAATCCCCAATGACGCGATACACCTTCTAAAAGTACTTCCCAACCATGAGGAGAGTGGAATCCTACAAAGATATCAGTAAACAAAATAATGATAAATGCCTTGGCACTATCACTAAGTCCATAGACAATATTATCAAAGAAATCTTTGAGTACAGCAATAGAAGACTTGCTAACTAGCAAAAGCCAGATAAAAGCAACCACCGAAAACATATCTGCAAAAATATTTTTGATTGCACCAGAGCTTTCGTGACGAAATTCTTCAGCCAGCTCTTTCGCCTTCTTTTTCATTTCAGTCTCTATCTGCTCAGGTAACAGTGGAGGAGCTTTGACAATGAGATTTTCAAACTTGAGCTTTTCTTCAAATCTTTGTAATTCTCCAAAGGCTTCCTCTTCCATTTCGGAATTGAGAAATATCTGCATTTCCTGAGTGCTTCTAAATCTCTCAATAATTGGCCCGACTACAAAAGCTTTTGCTATCTGATGCGTTAAAAGTGGTACAATAATTAATAGTAAAAGAAACCTGAGAGATATTATTGTTCTTTTTTGAGTTTGACGAAAATTCTGAATTACTTCTTGTTCCGAATTAGGGTCTAATTCAACTTGCAGACGAGTAATAGTACTTAAAATAGAGCGAGGTAAAACACCCGTTGTATCGGTTTTACTCTTGGCTTTTGGTTTATGATTTAAGTCTTGATTTGATATTTTGGGTGGTAATGTTGGAGTATTGACGAGCAACGATTTGTCGTCAGATATCACAGAGTTAACTGGTATTGGAGGTTTGACTACTAAAGCGTTAGAAGTTACTCGCTCGGAATTTGTTGTGTATTTAGATAAAACTTGGTCGATATAGTTTAGCTTTTCCAAAACTAAAGAAGGAGTCAGATACTCTATACCTGCTTTTTGAGCAGCTTTTTGATTTTCTTCATTTAGAAACCAACGGCTTGCTCTAAACTCCGTCAGCCGCATTCTGGCAATTTTTAATAGCTTGTTGAGGTCTGACTCAAAATAATCCATCACGCTGTTACTGTACATGGCTGAGTCAATGTCTATTTTGTTACCATTGAAATGCTTATCTTCTATTTCCTTAACCTTTAATGCTGCATCGTAAGCTTGATGTAAAGAACGTTCAGGAGTCTGTAAGTACCATCGATAAGCAGCAAGTAAGAAAGAATAGATTTTTTGACTAAAAACAGAGTTTTTCATTGCAGACAATCATTCAGTATTATTTGGTGACTATTAACCTTAAGTTAACGCACGAGGTATACTAACAAATCTACAAGGAGAAAGTTTGTGGTTTCTCATTCGGTTTGGATTGTTGGCAGTAGCCGCAGTGGTAAGACGGCTCGCTTGGTAGAGCAATTTTGTAATTGGGTAAAATCAGAAAATCCATATACTGAATCATTTTATACTAAAAAATTAGGACGGAAAAAAACTGGTCATATACCGGAATTTTTAGATATTAAACAAACAGAACCGGGAGTTTTAGTCTTAGCTGCCAATGATGATAATCGTCGAGAATTAGGAGATATAATTGTTACATCTACTTTTGGTAAATATCCGGTTCGTGCCAAGACGCTACTAGGTTTTTTTCAGGATGAAGTTATTTTATTTTGGCCATTGCTGATTAACTCGTTGAACCTGAAGGCACAGTTTCCGGTAAGATTGCGACCAGAAACTGAGCAAGAGTTAGCAACCAAACTTTGGCGTCCCCAATTAGACGAAGAAATTTTACGTCTTGCGGGAGTGAATGAATCTCGTTTGGTGCGTCGCATCTTGGACTTATTACAATTAGCAGCTTACAGTGGTGTACCTTGCGAAGATATTGCCCAGATTTTGGCCAAGGGGTTTGGGGAAAATACCACAACTTTAGAGCCGGAATTTTTGGCATCTTTGCTACTAGATTGGCATAATTGGTGTTTAGATAGGGGGTTACTAACTTATGGGATTATTACCGAACTTTACAGTCAGCATTTGTTAAACGATCGCCATTACCAGCAGCATCTAACTAAACGCTATCAGGCGGTACTGGCGGATGATGTCGATGACTATCCTAGCGTAGCGCGGCTTTTGTTTGAGTTGCTATTAGATCGCGGTGCAGTCGGGGCCTTTAGCTACAATCCTGACGGTGCGGTGCGATTGGGATTGGGAGCAGATCCCAATTATTTAGAAGGGTTAGCAGAGCGTTGTCGGGTAGAAATTTTGAATGGGCCGCCTCCAGAGTCTCTGAGCGAACAACTGACTAAACAGATGGTGGAATTAGTCACAGAACCGATGGTACTGTTGAGTTTACCAAAAACAGTGCATTCAATTCAAACTACTTCTCGCGCCCAATTATTGCGGCAGACAGCAGAGGTAATTGCTAATGCCATCCAGTCACAGCAAGTGCAACCAGAAGAAGTGGCAATTATTGCACCAGGTTTAGATGCGATCGCTCGTTATACTCTAGTAGAAATCCTCGTCAAGCAAAACATCCAAGTAGAATCGCTCAATGACCAACGTCCCCTAATTAGTTCGCCCGTGATTCGCGCCTTACTCACCATGCTGGCGCTAGTTTATCCCGGCTTGGGACGACTAGTAGATCGGGATGCCGTCGCAGAAATGCTGGTTGTGTTGAGCAGGAAACAACAACCATCACAAAACTCTACAGACGCGATGAATCGCGTCTCTACTGATATTGACCCGGTACGTGCTGGTTTGATTGCAGATTACTGCTTTGTACCCCATCCCGATCGCCCCAATTTGCTACCAGTGTCAGCCTTTGAGCGCTGGGATCGAATCGGCTATGCAGCTACTACAGCCTATAGTGAGATATTACAGTGGTTAGAAGAGCAGCGATCGCAACAAGAATTGCGGTTAATTCCCAGTCCCATTTCTCTGTTAGACAGAGCAATTCAACGTTTTTTGTGGAATGGTAGTAATCTTCCTTACGAACAACTAGCAGCATTGCGGGAATTATTAGAAACTGCCCAACACTACTGGGAAATTGACACCAGGTTACGACAAATTGCCCCAGTGGAGACAACGCCTCACACAACTATTATTGAATTCATTCAATTACTGCGACGTGGTACGATTACCGCCAACGCTTACCCTGTGCGTCCCATTGGTGGAGCGAGAAAGGCTGTCACATTAGCAACCATATTTCAATATCGATCTAGTAGGCGATCGCACCAGTGGCATTTTTGGCTGGATGCTGGTTCACCTCTATGGGCGAAAGGTGGCGCGGCTACTTTGTTCGGTGCGCCGTTTTTCCTGCGAGATAGATTAGGCGAACCTTGGACAGCAGAAGATGAAAAATTCGCACAAGAACAACGACTGCAAAGGATTTTGACAGATTTACTCTCTCGTGTATCTGAGAGAGTTTATTTGTGTCACAGCGATTTAGCCGTAAATGGACAAGAGCAACTAGGGCCGCTGTTACCCTTAGTAAATGCCTGTGTGACAGTTATTTCTGAGGCTAATGTTAATTGAGTGTCTTTATACCCAGATTTCGTAACTGATAGCAATCAAAAAACTCTATCCGCTTAGGGATGGAGTGTGGGCATATTTATTTTTGTTGTTAATACTAAAACGCTGATTATCAGACAGGACTTACGCACAGGTCACGGAAAATCAAACCACAGAGAACGCAGAGAACACAGAGGAATAAGAGTTAGAGAGGTTTTTTGCGTAAGTCCTATCAGAATCAATAGTAACTTGATAAGTGCTTTATGGTTTAATAGTTAATAAGAATAAGCGACAAAAAAATGGGACTTTAAGATAGGGCTTAACAGGAGCGATGGCATCCTCTCCAAAAAGAACAGCAAAAGTCAGGTTGCTAGACCGTTACTATATTCAAAATAGCCTTTATTAATAGTTCTAGCTCAATTGGTTTAGAAATATGCTGTTGAAATCCGGCGGCTAGTGCTTGTTGTCGATCGATTTCTCCCGCATAAGCAGTCACGGCGATCGCTGGAATTTCTCCGCCCCGATCGGGTGGCTGCTTTCTAATTTGACGAATTAGTGTGTAGCCATCCATATCGGGCATACCAATATCACTAATTAACAAATCAAATTTTGCTTGCCCCAAATTGCTCAAAGCATCATGTGCTGAGTCCGCTTCAGTCACTTGTGCGCCGTACTGTTCTAGCACGAAGGCAATGAACTCCCGCGAATCTTTGTCATCGTCTACAAGCAGCGTTTGTAATCCATTCAGATTGAAATCTGAGCGATCGCGATCGGCAGTATTATCTTGATTCAATTTTGAAGCAGCGATCGGTGGAAGTTTGACTGTAAACACTGCTCCTTGCCCTTCTCCAGGACTGGCTGCTTGAACAGTTCCGCCGTGCAATTCAACCAAATGACGCACGATCGCTAACCCTAACCCCAACCCGCCAAATTTTCGCGTCGTTGTCCCATCGGCTTGGCGGAAGTAGTCAAAGACGTAGGGCAGAAAGTCACTAGAGATACCCCTACCAGTGTCGCTGACAGTGATTTGAGTGTATTCCGTAGGATGAGTATCTATTTCATCCTTGGTTGTTTCTAACCGTACCTCTACTCGACCACCCTGTGAGGTAAATTTAATCGCGTTAGAAAGTAGATTCCAAATAACTTGTTGCAAGCGACCAGAATCACCCAACACTTGCCCAACGTTCGGTTCAAATATTGTTTGAATCTGAATGGATTTAGCTTCAGCAGCAAGCCGCACGGTTTCAAGGGCAGCTTTGATGGTAAAAGTAAGACTGACTGGAAATGTGTTTAAACTCAACTTACCTTGGAGAATGCGCGACACATCGAGCAAATCTTCGATTAGTTGTGCTTGCAGTTTCGCGTTGCGCTCGATCGTTTCGAGGGCGTATTGAGTTTTAGCTGCATCTTGGTGACTCTTTTGCAGAATTCTTGCCCAACCTAGAATCGGATTCAGGGGCGATCGCAATTCATGAGACAGTACTGCCAAAAATTCATCTTTGATGCGGTTGGCTTGCTGCGCTTGTTCAGTCTGTTGCTGCAAAGAAATCATCAATTGATTGAGGCGATCGTTTTGATCTTGCAGCAAGGCTTCTGCTCGTTTGCGTTCGGTGATATCGGACAGGATGAAAACGGCACCTGTGAAAGTCCCATGCTCATCAAGTACCGGGTCGATGGTTTTGGCAAACCACCGTTCTTGAGACTGAAATTCGAGAATTTGCCGTTGGTGAGTTTCTTTCGCACGGCGAAAACAAGTGCCATCGCCGATTCCCAATTCTGCGCCCATCAACTCATGGTGAGCACAACCTAAGATTTCATGGTAGGGCTTGCCAAAAAGCTGCATCATCGCTCGATTACAGCGCAGAATCATACCTTCTGGGTCTACCAGAGATACGCCGTCGTTCATAGAGTCAAAGGTGGTTTGCCACTCCCGCGCTGAGGACAAAGCAGCTTCCTCCGCCCGACGAATTCGGAGGAGCGATCGCAAAGTGGCAAGCAGTTCAATCGGTTCAACGGGTTGCACCAGATAAGCATCGGCACCGCTATCCAAGCCTTCTGCTTTATCCTGGCTTTGGACAAAACTTGCAGAAAGGTGTAGCACAGGGATAAAAGCCATTTCCGGGTTTGCCTTAATTTGGCGACAAACTTCAAAGCCGCTGATATCTGGTAATTGGACATCTAAAATTACTAAGTCAGGCTGAAAGTTAGCAACGGCTTCTAATCCTGTCGTTCCAGTTGCCGCTTCCAGGACACTAAAGCCTGCATTTTGCAAAATACGGGTAACAACATAACGATTAGCTTCGTTATCATCAACATGCAGGATCGTAACCCGTGGCTCAGACATGACTTTCCTCTTAAACCTCTAGAACAAGTCCGGCTTTGACGAGCGCATCTTGAAGTTGAGCGATCGCTGTGGTTTGAGAGCCTATTTCTTTGGAAACAATCGCAATGCTTTGTTTCGCTAATTGGCTATGCACTTCTGCATCCAGTTGAGCAGATGAGTGGACGATTACAGGAATTGACTGAGTGAAGGAATTGTTCTTAAGCTGCTTGAGTACATCAAACCCGGCGATCGTTGGCATCTCCAAGTCCAACACGATCGCGTTTGGCTGCTCCCGTTGTGCCAAATTTAATCCTTCCTGTCCGTTCGCGGCTTCTAAAATACTCAACGGTGTATTTATCAACAATTGTTTCACAATATACCGATAAGCGGGGTCATCGTCAATTAACAAGACTTTTTGAGGCTTGTTCTCAGTAATTAGCGTATTGAGTTTGTTCAACAGCGGCAATCTGTCTACTGGCTTAATTAGAAAACCGTCTGCTCCTAGCGCCAGTGCTTGCTTCTCGTTATCAATGATGGTAATAACGAGTACAGGGATAGTGCGAGTTGTTTCATCCCCTTTGATTTCTCGCAAGAACGTCCAGCCGTTTTGCCCCTCCAGCAGAATATCTAGCATAATCGCCGCCGGTCGAAATTGTTCTAAAGCAAGCCTTGCCTGAGCTAGGGTGCGAGTAGCAATCAATTGATAGATTGATTCTTGAAGGTGCTTTTCGTAAATAAATAGAGTTTCTGGATGATCTTCAACCACCAGAATGGGCAGGCGAGTTGGCTCAACTGATGCGATTGGTTGCAGTACGGTGGTCGATTCGGTAGCATCTGGGTAGACGATGGGAATTAATGCTGTAAAGGTAGAACCCTCACCCGGCTGACTTTTCAACGAAATGCTGCCGCCAATTAGCTCCGCTAGCTTGCGCGATAACGGCAATCCTAAACCGGTTCCCTTCACCTGCTTTTGCAGAGGGGACTCAATTTGCATAAAATCCTCAAAAATCCGCTCTTGATCGGCGCGAGCAATGCCAATGCCCGTATCAGATACAGAGAAGGTCACGGTATGACCCGTTTGCACAGCGGTGACACGCACCTCTCCCTGCTCGGTAAATTTGAGCGCATTCGAGACAAAGTTTCTCAGAATTTGAGCGACTTTCCCCTCATCGTTATAGAGCGGCAAAATACCTTCAGGTTCCTCGACAATCAGCGCCACGGAGGAGCCTTGAACCAATAATGGGCGCAGCATCCCCCGCAGCGTCCCAAACAAGTCACTCACTTCAAAGGAACTGGGATGCACTTCAATTTTTCCAGCTTCCACCTTTGCCAAATCCAGCAAGTCATTGACCAGTTCTGATAATCCGCTTGCTGCCTTTTGGATGAATGTCACCTGCTTTTCTTGCTCGACAGTCAAATCGCCATCCATCCGTGCTAGTAGCATCCGAGAGAGGGAGAGAATCGAGTTGAGCGGCGTGCGAAACTCGTGGCTCATGTTTGAGAGAAAGCGGGTTTTTAGCTCGTTTACCTGTTGTAGGGAGCTTGCTTTCTCATCCAGTTCTGCATAGAGGGCAACCACACCGCGATTAGTATCTTCCAGTTCCTGATTGAGTTGGCTCAGTTCTTCCTCACGCTTCCGTAGCTCTGCCATTGCCCGGAGTAATTCCTGGTTTTGCTGCTGGATTTCTTGATAGGGATTTTCGGGCGATCGCCCAATCACGGTTTCTCGAATCTGCTGCAATTGCGAATCGGTGAAAGTAGGCGTGCGCTTCGACAACCTTTTGCCGATTGTTACCGTTGTTCCCTGCTCTGGCAGCGATTCAATCTCAAAGAAATCCATTAACCTGCGAGTGCCTACGATGCCTAGCCCCATTCCCGTATTAGAGGTATAGCGTCCTGCCAAAACGTCTGCTAAATCAGGAATGCCTCCACCCCGATCTTGAATCCGAATCAGAAACGCTTGCGGCTCTCCTGCCACAGAAAATTCAACCGTTCCGCCTTTGGCATATTGAAACGCATTGCGGGCAATTTCGGAAACTGCCGTTGCCAATCGCGCCCGATCTTGAGCATCAAAGCCCAACTGCTCGGCGATCTCACGAGTTCGTTGCCGAGCTTGCACAACATCCTGTTCGTACTGGATGGCGATCGTGAAAACGCTTGTCATCTGGCCATTCCTTTAGCAACTAACACCGTCACATCGTCCCGCTCTCGGTTAAAGTCTCGGTATAGCACACCTGCAATCAGGCTGGGATGTTTTTGAATCAAGCCTGGATAGCGATCAATCTGCCACTTAGCGCCTAATCCGTCAGAATGCATAATTAAAAGTCCGTTAGCATACCAAGAATAGCGAAACTCTTGAATTTTGCGGATTTCATGTCCGACCGTGCCATTGTGAGACACCAGATTGTGGTGCTCAGTAAAGGAGAAAATACTGGCAGCAATATTGCCAATTCCAGCAAAGCGGACAGACTGTTGTTCAAAGTCGATTTCGGCAATAGCGAGTGCTGCTCCGCGTGTACTTCGCAAGGCTGCGTGGGCAGCTTCGACGATCGCACCAGGAGAACGCTGAGAATGTTCTTGAAACATTCTCACGGCTGCTTCAGAAGCACTGGCAGCTGCAGGCCCATGCCCTAAGCCATCGGCTAATAGCAACAGACTGCGACAATCATCGATTTCACAAGCCCAGGCATCTCCAGAAACCTCTTCTCCTCGTTTGGGCAAACAGATCGCTCCGATTTCTAAAATCTTCTCAGGCAGATGAGGTGCTGGGTCTAGCCAGAGGTGAGCCAGGAGCGCTGTTCCTTGGTTGGGAATGGAGTAAATTTCAAATAAACCACAAAGGCGACGAATTGCACCCATTCCATTGCCTAAAGTTCCGGCTGTGGAAAAGCCATCTTGCAAACACTCATCCACATCGACCATTCCCCGTCCTTTATCTAGCGATAAGATTTCAATGCCAACTCTGGAATGTTGCTTGAGCGATCGCAGCAGCACTACTCCGCCGTGGGCGTGCTGCACCAGATTGTTAGCAATCTCTGTCACCACAATACCAACCTTGGCCCGTTCAGTTTCCTGAAAGCCAAGCTGAGTTGCCAAAGCGATCGCAGCTCGCCGAGCTTCTCCGGTCTGGCTGGATTCAATAATTGTGATGGCGACAGATTCTCTCATTTTATTTCCATCGTACAATTGTTACCTGTGTCCCTTCTCCCACCGCAGACTGAATTTCAAACTCGTTGGCAAGTCGTTTGGCACCACTCAGCCCCATACCCAACCCGCCCCCGGTTGTGAACCCATCCTTAAGCGCCAACTCAATATCGGGAATTCCCGGCCCTCGATCTTCAAAGGTCAACCTCAGTCCTCGTCGTCTTCCTTCCTCAAGAGTTTCTAGCTTTACTGTGCCGCCTCCACCATAGTCTAGGGTATTGCGAGCTAACTCACTAGCGGCAGTCACAATTTTAGTTTGGTCTACTAAGCCAAAGCCAATCTCTACGGCAAGCTGGCGCACGGTCTGCCGAACTAAAACTACATCTGTAGAAGATTGAATGTCGATCGTTTCAGTCTTCTGCATCGTCATCTGCACGCCGTTTCGTGGCAGTGATTTGATTTGTGGTTTGATTGAGTGACGATTGTAACAGTGCCATGCCCTTTTCAACATTTAGGGCAGTGCGAATGCCCGTCAGCGACAGCCCCAATTCCACTAGGGTGATTGCCACGGCAGGCTGCATCCCGACGACAACCGTCTCAGCATCCAGCACCCGTGACATTTTGGCAATATTACCTAAAATCCTACCAATGAAGGAATCAACAATCTCTAATGCAGAAATATCAATTAATACACCGTGAGCATGGGTTTGAGTGATGCGGCTGGTCAGGTCGTCCTGTAGTGTCATGGCGAGGCGATCGTGCATATCTACCTGGATCGTCACAAGCAGGAAATTGCCCATTTGGAGTATAGGAATGCGTTCCATTTCTTATGCACCTATTTGGATTGAGAGCGGGTAATGGTCGCTCCCAATCGTTTTAGCGCCATGAGAAAGGCATCGGCTAACGTTGCTTTCGTGACTACATTTGCCAAATCAATGCCGAGATAAACGATTGTTTGGGCAATTTGAGGACGAATGCCACTAATCATACAATCGGCTCCCATGAGACGGGCGGCGGTAACGGTCTTGAGCAGATGTTGAGCAGTCAAAGTATCGACGGTGGGAACGCCAGTAATGTCAATGATGGCAACTTCCGAACCGGTTTCAACAATCTTCTGCAATAACGACTCCATCATCATTTGAGTGCGGGCACTATCCAGGGTGCCGATAATCGGCAATGCCAAAATTCCCTCCCAAAGTTTAACCACTGGGGTAGACAGCTCCATCAACTCTTCCTGCTGCCGCAAAATCACCTCTTCCCGCGTCTTTTGATATACTTCAATTGTCAGCAATCCTAGCCGATCCAGTAAGTCTGTGGCTAGCCAGATATTTTCACCCAACTCAGTGGGGTCTTTCAATTGCTCACGCATTCGTTTGAAGAGGGATTGCTTGAACGAAAAGACGAATGTAGCCGTTTCTGAGGGTGTGAAGCCATTTTGCGATCGCGATCGAGAAATACTGTTGAGCATCTCCCGCATCTCCTGCCACTCTGCTGCCTGAATATTGGTAAAATTGCCCCGCCCAACGGCAATCCGAAACAAACTCAGGAATTCCCGGCACTCCTCCTTTAGCTGGGCTTCTTTAATCAAGCCTCTGCGAATATTGACAATGGCTAGTTCCTGAGTCCACTCCGACAGTAAGTCTGCCTCGAAGGTTTCTAATATCTCTGATATCTTACTTTCACTCATCGTTTCTGTGAGGGCAACCTTTCATTAGTTAAAAATCAGTGTATGACGATTCAGCCCAAGGTGAAAGCTATGATTACAAAAAGCCTAAAAGCTTACTAGATATGAAGTGCAATAAATTGTGCAGGTATACAGCGATCGCTAAGATTGATTGAGAATCGGCAAAAAAGTTACAAAAAAATGCGATCGTCCAAAAAGTGTATTTAAGTAGAGCGGTGCAACTAAAGATAGCTGGTGTACCTCTTCGGGGAAGCAAGCTACGCGTAGCGTCTCCGACAGGAGAGGGCTGTCATTAGTCATTTGTCATTGGTGAGCCACTGCGTTGGACGGGTTCCCCGGCTTCAAGCAAGTGGCGTCATTGGTAAGGGTTTCAAGCCTCTTTACGTTTCGTAACATAGTTGGGTTTATTTCCACCGACTTACTTAATGCAAATTTCGAGACTGTGGTTGAATGGGAATTGGAGAACGAGAAGGTACTTTATCGCGCCTTAAGAGTAAAGGAATACTGAAAAATCCTAAAATAATTACTACTCCAGTCATTATCCAAACCATTAACCTATTTGGTCTATAGTCGCCTCGTTCAATTTGCCAGAAAACTTGGTTGTATCGCCATGCAGCTAAAGCAATAGTCGAAATTCCAAAAATTACCAAAGCAACACCCAAATTTTCCGAATTAGATAATGGCCTTACCGGAGGTTCTTGTTGAATAATCGCAATATTCAACTGGCGCAGAAATATACCAAATCGGGCAATAGCAAAACCAAAGCCAATCAATGCAATAGAAGTGCGTAACCAAGCCAAAAATGTACGTTCGTTCGCTTGATGCTCCCTTTGACGGTCAATTTTCGGTATTTTATCCATAATTATCTTCTGAGATTAAGTTTGCCTTAAAAAGTATTCATAACATTGATGAATAGCATGGACTAACACCACACAGGACTTACGCAACTGCCACAATCGCTCTCAGTGCGGCGAAAACGCACCTTCAATATCAATAAAGTATTAATACTTACAGCCCAAGCGATCGCCAGAATCTTTACAATAGTAAATAAGGTAAAGATATATATCAGAGTCAAAATCAATGGCACTATTCGGATTTGGCAAAAAAGCAGTTATGCCCACACCTGAAGAAGCTTTGTCAGGAAGGGCACAATCTATGTCAGTACCCGCAGCTCATTATGTCAACAAGAATCCCTTAAAACCTCCTTTTCCCGACGGATTAGAGAAGGCAATCTTTGGCTTGGGCTGTTTTTGGGGTGCAGAACGCAAATTCTGGCAACTTAAAGGAGTTTACACCACCGCAGTCGGTTACACTGCTGGTTTAACACCTAACCCCACTTATGAAGAGGTATGTAGTGGGCGAACCGGTCACAATGAAGTGGTGTTGGTTGTATTCGATCCCAAAGTGATTAGTTATGCCGAACTACTCAAAGTCTTTTGGGAAAGCCACAATCCCACCCAAGGGATGCGTCAAGGTAATGATACTGGCACTCAATACCGTTCGGGAATTTATGTATATTCCGAAAGTCAAAAGCAGCTAGCAGAAGCATCGCGGGAAGCTTATCAGCAAGCCCTCAACGATGCAGGTTATGGCAAGATTACTACAGAAATCTTGGATGCGCCGGAATTCTACTACGCTGAAGCCTACCATCAGCAATACCTGGCTAAAAATCCTAATGGGTATTGTGGTTTAGGAGGGACAAATGTATCTTGTCCCGTGGGTATAGTTGAATCGCAAGTTAGTAGTTAGAAATGGAGTTAGTGGGGTAGTCAGCTTAAGGTGAGTTCGACGAACCTCTCCCTGCCTTGAACTTTAGTTCAAGTCTTTCCCTCTCCGACTCGGAGAGGGATATGTTTTGTCTAATTAAGAATATTTGTAGGTTGGGTTGAGGCAATGCGTTACCCAACAAACCTCGTAAAACGTTGGGTTTCGTTCCTCAACCCAACCTACATATTTTTATTTTTTGGGATTAACCGAAACATATTGCATTAAGTAGGTCGGCGTAAATAATTATTGTTGGGATAAGGCAGGGGGCAGGGAGCAGGGAGAGAAAGAGTTTGAGCCTTATTTACTTTTCTTCACACAGTTTGGTTTTATTGCACCGACTTACTTATAGTTCAGTAATTTATGAACGCCAGAGAAATACTTTTCTCATTATATAGGACTCATATTTGATTGCGTGAAAAAAACTCAGTACACCTTTATTCCTTCTTCCCAGTCCCCAGTCCCCAGTCCCCAGCCTCTACGAGTAATTCAGGAATCAAATCGGATTGCTATATAGCAACCGTAAAATAGAATAAAGGTGTTAGTCGTCAGAATTTAATATGAATTGGAGTCCGACTGGCAGATTAATAAGTTAGTTTAAAAAATAGGCTAAATCGTCCCTTGTCTTTTCTGAAAGAGAAGATTTAGCTGTTTACAATTAATAACGAGTTTGTAGCTTGCTTCCCGCAAAGTATCCGCCATTTTATTGTTCCGAATTCAGGATTTGGAATTCTTTTTCAACATAAATTTTGAACACTTCACAGGTTGTTCTGTTGTCTAAGTTCTTGCTGTCGTCTCTGTTCTTGTAATCTAAATTGTTGCTGTTGTCTAATTTGTTGATCTTGTCTGAGTTGTTGATCTTGTATTCTCAGCTGCTGCTGTCGTGTAAATTCTTGCTGTTGTAGTCTTGTTTCTTGCTGTTGTAGTCTAAATTGTTGCTGGCGTATTAGTTCTTGCCGTTGTCGTGTAAATTCTTGCTGTTGTATGTTCTGTTGTTGTTGTAGTTGTGGTTGTTGAAGGTTGAGCCGTAGCCATGTATCCTTCAATTGCTCTTGTGTTTGCTGAGTTTGCTCCTCTTGTTGTTGTCTCATTCTTTCTTGAAAGGACTCAGGTTGCTGAGGAAACGGTTGAATTATTTGTCCATAAGCAGGAGAATTCATCGGCAAAGCTTTTGCAAGAACAATCGCTAGTAGCCAAAGTTTAAGCGTCAATGATCGATTCAACATACAGTTATTTGTTATCGGTTGGGTTGAGCGATCGCTTAACCTTAATATAACAATTTCTACTGCCGCCTTCTTGAACCAATTGCGACTAACGTCAAGATATCTGTGAGATTAAAGTAATTAAATTTACTGACTGGAGCAGATTTAATTCTTACTTGCTCTTAGTTGCCCACAAGCAGCATCAGCTTCTAAACCACGGGAATAACGGACACTAACAGCAGTATTTTGCTGCTTGAGAACGTTCACAAAAGCTTGAATGCGATCGCGGTTGGGGCGTTTGTAGTCTACTTCTTGAATGGGGTTATAAGGAATCAAATTTACATGACTTTGAAATCCTCGCATACATTTTGAAAGTTCTAATGCATGTTCTGGTAAATCGTTGACACCAGCTAGGAGAACATATTCAAAGGTAACGCGCCGTCCAGTGATTTCTACATATTCTCGACACTCAGCCAGTAAATCTTCGAGAGGATAGGCGCGGGCGCTGGGGACGAGTTTTTCTCGTAGTGCTTGGTTGGGTGCGTGGAGACTTACAGCCAGAGTGATTTGCAAATTGTTTTGCGCGAACTGACGGATGCGATCGCGAATCCCCACTGTAGAAACTGTAAGCGATCGCTGCCCAATACCGACATCTTGATTCAGGGATTTTAGGGATGCTAGGACATTCTCAGTATTTAACAACGGTTCACCCAGTCCCATAAACACCACATTGCTAACCCGTTGCTGAAAATCTTCTTGCACAGTCAACACCTGATCGACAATTTCGTGCCGTGCTAGGTTGCGTTTGTAGCCTCCCTTACCAGTAGCGCAGAAATCACACGCCATTGGGCAACCTACCTGAGTAGAGACACAAACTGTCAGACGGGCTTTTGGGCCTTCTCCCCTTTCTGCAAAGGTGGGGATGCCTACAGTTTCAATAATCTGCCCGTCTGTTAATCGTAAAAGATATTTCACCGTACCGTCGGGAGCCTCAGAGCGGTAATGTAAAATTGAGCGCCCAATGGGGATTTCTGCTACTTCTTTGCGCCATTGCTTGGAGAAGACAGAAATATCAGCTAGCGATCGCACCCCTTTGTCATAGATCCATTCATGCAGTTGCTTTCCTCTGTAAGCAGGTTGTCCTTGTTGCTGCACCCAAGTGTTTAACTCTGCCAGAGAAGCACCTAGAAGGGGAGGGATAAATTCTGATTTTTCTGGGTTGAAGTCAACCTGAGATACAAGAGGCGTAGCAGACATAAAAAAATCGCGAGTTGATGTTGGATCTCTATCCTACACCTGCTAGATCGAGTTAGTCTTGACCAAAGAAGATGAGGAATTAACCAAAAGTTGTGCTGTTCCACCCCCACATTGCACCCTTTGCGTCTGCAAACTCGATGTAAATACGATTTTTCGGCACACCTAGAGTTTGGTTAATCTGCTGGCAAAAGTCTTGACTCATTGCTGCGGTTTGCTCTGGCTTCATCGTACCAACGCTCTTTATTTCAATGTAGCAAACTGGGTCTGTATTCCCTGCAAAAGTCATAGAAATTCCTGGTTCAAAAGCAGTCATTACATAAGATTCTGGTTTTCCCAAATGTTTCGCTAACTTGGCTGATAGGTTTAAAAGCATTGACTCAATTTCAGCTTTTTCAGGAGATGATGCAGAAGTTTGCACTTTAATTAAAGGCATAGTACCGAAATTAGAATTTTGGATTTCATTTACACTGTTAAGTTTATCAAAAGGCAGAGGTATAGAGTATAAGGGACTGACAAAAAATAAATTATCCAAAATTATTTGTAAATTTATAGGGGTGCAAGCTCTTGCGCCCCTAATGTCGTTGGGCTTAATTCTCCTGTTTCACGTACTACTCTAATACGTAATGTTTTAGCTTTAGCTAGAAAAAAGGGTATTACTGTACCATATTTAAAAAGTATGGATGATGCAGCAATACAAAAATTTATTAGGTTTAATTCTTAGAATGGATACTCTTCAATTATTTCATTTGATATTGTTAACTTAGTATTTATTCCTTTATTTTTGTGTGCTAGTAGCATAAATCTGTCATCATGTTGTCCTGGTACTATTGGTATAAAGCATTGATATACTGATGTATATTCTGATGCTCTTAGCAAATTAAATAATGAGTATGGGGTAAACCAAAAACTTTGATTGTTGTGCAGTGCTGCCCATAATGATTTTTCTTTATCTTCTGGTTTTGTTTCTTCGTTGAATTCTTGAAAAGTTCTGCCCCAATACTGCTTTTCATTATATTTTCTGTATTCTTCGGCTTCTCCATAGTGTGTATCTATGATGGTGAATCCTGTACACATTTCGCCCATGTTTTTTACAAATTTAAAAATATCTGGTGTGTTTAAATGGTAAAGAATTCCACAACATAAAATTATGTCGAAGTATCCATATTTATCAGTACTTATATTAAGTACGTCGTCTTGGATGAAAGTGATATTTTCTAAGCCTAAACATTCTCTTGCAAATCTGGCTTTTACTATGTTTGCTTGTCTTCCTTCGATTCCTACTACTTCTGCCCCATGTAATCCTAATTCAATTGAGTACATTCCTTCCAGACAACCTAAGTCAAGAATCCGAGTATCAGAAATTTTCTTTTTTGCGTTATCTGCAATTATTTGTAGAATGCAATTTATCGCTTTTCTGTCCCCCATAAAATTTTTATCGATTGTGTATATATCATCAGTGAGTTTGATATTGTGTGCTGTCCATTTGCCATAGTTTTCGATAATTGATTTTCGTTTTTCTTTGATATCGTTAGTCATGATTAGCACCTTTAAATTATTTTGTAAGTTTAGCAGATGGATTTTAATTTGGCATTAATTATAAAAAAAAGCTGGCGTTTTTAGCCAGCTAATTATTAAGCGATCGCCTTGGATTTATGCTGTATCTTGTATTTCAGTTATGAGATGAGCGAAATAGATGACTATGTTCGGGATGATATAAACGCGATCGCCCTGTTGTTGTCGAAAGTGCTGGACTAATTATATAAAGTGTAGTGCGAATTAGTTTTTCTTGATGAGTACAGTCTGCCATTTGATTCAGGGGGACAACCCTAATTTTTTCATCGGGCCATCCAATGCGAAAGCAAATAGCAATCAGGGTTTCGGCTGGGTAATGTTCGAGTAGTTTTGCTTGGGCATTTTCGACGTGACGCGCACTCAAATACAAGCAGAGGCTAGCTTGATGTGCTGCAAGAGTGGCTAATTCTTCGGCGGCGGGGACTTCTGTACGTCCACTAATACGCGTCAAAATAATGGTTTGAACTAAACCAGGGACAGTCAGTTCTACTTTGAGTTTGGCAGCAGCAGCTTGAAAGGCGCTAATACCAGGTATGACTTCAAAAGGAATATTTGCCTCTTTTAGGAGGTGCATTTGCTCGTGGATGGCGCTGTAGAGACTAGGATCGCCAGAATGGAGACGGACTAGAGATTTGTGCTGCGATCGCACCCTATCGATCGTAATCGCCAAAATTTCTTCTAAAGTCTGATTCGCAGTTCTAATTATCTCGGCATCTTTCCGACAAAGTTCTAAAATTTGTTCGGGTACTAAAGAATCAGCAAATAAAATTACATCAGCAACAGCCAGTAATTTTTGCGCCTTCACCGTTAATAAGTCAGGATCTCCAGGGCCTGCTCCGACAATATACACAGATGGTTCTACAGTATATAGTGTTTTTTTATAGCTTAGGCTTTCTGTATATTCACTTTTAAAAGAACACACGGCAATCCCTCAAAAAATTTTTTGGCAAATTCTTCAGTATCTTTCCGGATTCACCCTCTTTCCCTAGTAGAGAGTAATGGTAGATGCACCCTGGTTAAGCCCTAGAGAATACTCTGGGGCATTTTTTATTTTTTAGTCATTGGGAATTGGGCATTGGGCATGGTTATTCTCCTTGTCCCCCTTGTCTCCCTCATCCTCCCCTCTCCCCATTTCCCTTAAGAGTAGGAACTACATCGGGTAAAGGGCGTTTGAGTAAGTAAAGCCAAGCTAATCCAACTAATCCCAATAGAATTCCTAAACTACTGACTACTTGTGCCATCCGTAATGGCCCCAGCATCAAGCTATCAGTGCGAAAGCCTTCAATCCACAAGCGTCCTAAGCTGTAGGCTGGCCAGTAAATTAGAAACAGTGTGCCTATCTTGAGACGTGGCTTACCGGATAAAGACCGGAAAAACAATGTTATTAGTAGCGTAAACACCATTAAATCCCATAGAGATTCGTAGAGGAAGGTGGGATGAAAGTAATCGAAACTAACATATTCTAAAGGACGATGCTCTGGTGGAATATAGAGCTTCCAGGGTAAATTAGTCGGATCGCCAAAAGCTTCAGAATTAAAGAAATTGCCCCAACGTCCGATCGCCTGCCCTAAAATCAGCGAAGGTGCTACTAAATCTGCCAGCTGCCAGAAAGAAACCTGCTTGATTCTGGCAAAGATTAACGCAGCCACAACGCCACCAAGAATCGCTCCATGAATGGCAATACCTCCTTCCCAGATCGCAAAAATTTTTCCTGGAGTTGGGGCATATTTTGACCATTCAAAAAAAACGTAATATAGTCGTGCGCCAGGAATTGCCCCAATCAACAACCAAAAGAACAAATCGCCTAGCAACTCAGGATTAACGTTACGGCGCTTTGCCAAATTCTGGGAAAGGATGACGCCAATTAACACTGCTGTGGCAATTAACAAGCCGTACCAACGAATACTTAGTGGCCCTATTTTCACCAGAATCGGTCCTGGAGAAGTAAATTGAAACGCCAAGGGCAAAGTGGGAAAATCCAGTGCCATGAAAAATTACCTAGAATTCGTTAACTACCCGCGCACTTTGCTAAGTACGGAGTTTCTTACATCTCGAATACTGAAACTCCACTTAAATCCACCACAACATTGTAGGGAGGTAGGTAAAAATCCAGTATACATATTTAGGAGTCTAATTCCTAACGCTTAATTGAGCATAACTTGTGCCACTAAAACAATTGACTTTACCATCCTTACCGAGAGCGCAAGATGGTAGATTTGAGTAAGTTACACAAAATGGTTTCGATATAATCACCTAAATAACTTTGATATATTTAAAATTGTGATTGCTATTTATCCTGGTAGCTTCGACCCCATTACCTTGGGACACCTCGATCTCATCGGGCGCGGTAGTCGGCTGTTTGAGCGGGTGATTGTCGCTGTACTACGGAACCCTAACAAGATGCCACTTTTTAGTGTGGAGCAACGGCTAGATCAGATCCGTCTTTCTACAGAACATCTACCTAATGTAGAAGTAGACAGCTTTGATGGTCTTACCGTTAATTATGCTCAAATGCAACAAGCACAAGTTTTGATCCGGGGTTTACGGGCTGTGTCAGATTTTGAAGTGGAACTGCAAATGGCTCACACCAATAAAACTCTTTCTACCCAAATAGAAACAGTTTTTCTTGCAACCTCAAATGAGTATAGTTTTTTAAGTAGTAGTGTGGTAAAAGAGATTGCAAGGTTTGGTGGCTCTATCGATCATCTCGTTCCCCCACACATTGCCCTAGATATATACCAATGCTACAATCAGAAATCTCCAATGTTGAACCCAATCTCAACGGAAGCAATCCTCCCTCTCAAGAATATCTCGGTGGAGAGGGAAGCATAGATATTCAGCAGGAACTCAACCGCCTAGAGGAAATGGTTCTCTCTAGTCTCAGGATTCCGCTGACGGGACGCACACTCATAGATGAAGAAAAGCTGCTAGATCAGCTTGATTACATCCGCCTTGCTTTACCATCCCTTTTTCAAGAAGCAGCAGCAGTTCTCGACCAAAAGAACGAAATTCTGCTGGAAGCGGAAGAGTATGGACAGCAGGTTGTTGAGGCTGCACAAGCAAAAAGAGCGCAAATTTTAGCTGAAAGCGATATTATTCACCAGGCAGAACAAGAAGCTGAACAACTGCGGCGACAAGTGCAACAAGAGTGTGAGGGAATAATGCAAGAAACCCTCGCCGAGATTGACCGCAAGCGGTATGCTTGTCAGCAAGAGTTAGATCTGATGCGACAGACTGCGATCGCTCAGGCTCAAGAAATTGAAGATGGTGCTGATGCCTATGCTGATGGCATTTTAGGCAATATCGAGCAGGATCTCAAAGATATGTTGCGAATTGTCACAAATGGACGGCAACAATTGCAAATTGATAACCTCACTCAGCGTAATTCACCTCCTGGCAAAAAAAGATAGAGGTTCTAACGAGAGATGAGGAAAAATTATCGGTTGGGTTTCGCTATTGCTTAACCCAACAATTTGCATTCAGAAATACTTTTAGCTTTCCATAGTTGAAGCTGAATCTAGCTGGTAATAGGTTTAATATTTTGGCTTGTAATTAAACAGGATTTTTTAGAAATGCTTACTTTCGCTCAAGTTAACTTTGGAGCAAATTCAGCTAGTATAATGGGAATTATTTATTTGCTTTTAGCAGTAGTTTACTTGATTTTTATGGTATTTTGGCTAGTCAAACGTGGAATAAGACTTACAAGTTGGGCTTTAGCACTTTATATTATCCAAGCGATATTTACGCCAATTATAATGTTATTGTCCGGGTTTATTTTGGTTTTCCAAGGCTGGCGGTTAGATCCAATTCTTCAATTTGGGCAATTTTTATTGTTTTTATTAATTATTTACTTACTTATCAAAGATATTATAATTAATGCAGTTTACAGAAATAGGTGATTTTATAATTGGGAGAATCTCATTAATAAAATTTGTGTTTAAAACTTAGGAAAATTGTTACTGGGTACAGGGAAAAGTACCTAATCCCTAATCCCCAGTCTGCTTTACTGCGATCGCGATTGGTTAATTCGCTTTTGCAATTCGGCTTCAATTTCTTCATCTGTGCTGCAAAAGACTTTTGGACGTTGCTCTAATCTATCCATGAGAATGTGGAAGGCTTTTACATCTTTGGGATGGTAGCGAACCCAGTCCCGCAACTCTTCATCAGTCATTGCTTGGTAGTTAGAATCTGTCATGGAAACGTTACCTCACCGTTAGAGTAGATTTCTATTTGTATTGTGCCTCCAACTAGCATATATATGCGCTTTGTCCTTTCGTCTAGGCGCACTACGTTTATCGATTGAAGCAGATTGCTTGCTCTTACTGACATCCGGTAATATGCTCCCAACTGCTCTGATGTCGATTCCAATTCTACCTCCTTATTTAATTTTCAAGGTTCCGATGGCTGGCTTTTGATTTCCTGTCAGCACATGATTACAAAGTATATGTAAAATCTTCCACGAGCATACCGGGAACTAAACTACCTCCTAGTTGGCGACTTTCATAAGTACCTACTTCGGGAATGAATTCTTGAAAACTAGTCAAATCTATGAGATTTTCTCCCCAAAAACGATAGAGACTTTCATCAAAACGTAAGTTTTCAATGGGTGCGATAATTTCTCCATTTTCTACCCAAAAACAAGCATAACGGGTCATACCTGTGATTCTACCAGTTTGGCGATCGCTCCAATTCAAGTAATGCAAATTTGATAAATATAATCCTGTATCCAATCTCGGAAGAATCTGCTCAAATATTAAATTTCCAGTACTGATTTCTGGCGCTCGTAAAGTCTCTGAACCATTAGCGCCATTGGCAGTTTTCTGATATTCCTTAGCAGTGCGAGAATTCACCAGAGTGTTTACCAAACGTCCTTTTTCTATTACAGGTAACTCCGGTGCTGCCATTTCTCCCAATTCATTAAATCGCGGCACTAATCCGCGTTGAAAGTTTTCTTTCAAACTAAATGCCGTCGAAAGTTGTTTTTCTTGACGCGATAAAGCAGCTAAAGCACTGTTTCCTTGTTGGATATCAGCTTCGCTTACTGCTCCCCAAGAAAGCATTACTAATAAATCTGCAACAGCAGCAGGTGCAAAATAAGTTTTGTATTGTCCTCGTGGTAATTCTTTAATTGGGCGAGCTAGCAATTCGAGTTGCTTTTTGGCTTCGCTAATTTTGGCTATATAAGCAGATTCATCCCAATCACTTCCGGCAAATGTGCCCTTAACTGCTTGTCCAGACGTGGAAAATAAAGAATAATCTAAGCTAAAAGAATCAGTAGCAAACCAGTGTTTTTGACCACTGGAATCACCATAACCTTTAATTACTATTCCCCCAGCATATATACCAGTAAAATCTAATTCAGAAACTTGTTCTAATACACTTGTGACTACTGCTTCCTCTGGCAATAAATTTCCAGAATGTACTTCCCGGCTGATATTATTGCCTGATGGTAAAACTAGATATGGATCGATGGGTAATAGAATCAGTTCGTCGCGTAGTTCCTGCAAAGCAAGATATGCTAATTGCCAGTCTAACCCCCAATTTCCAGTAAAGGGAAACTGCCTAATACTGCTGCGTTGATCTGCCATCAGAGTCAGTTCTATCCAACCATCAGCAACACAACCAGTTTGTCGCACTTTCGCATGGTTGAAACGAGTAAATTGACTTCTTTCACTACTAAGTCTCACAGTGAATTGTTCATTTTCGGTTTTTTTAATCAGCAAACTTTCAATCAGTCGATTAAAACTGACTTCTAATGCAGATAATTCCTCAATTTTCATAGAAATTAAATATCGATAGGGAATAAAGAGGGGGAAAAAGTTAAAAGTTATGAGTTGAAGAAATTGTTAACTTCTAATTCCTAACTTCTAACTCTTGTATTTGTATTTGCACTTTTTCAACTTCCTCCACCAAAAACTTCGACATTAGCAAATACACAAACAGGTGAACCGTGTCCTACCGAAATGGCCTGATTTGGTTCTCCTTTACCACAATAAGGAGTACCATACATTTGCCAGTTTGTGGCATCTCCTACTTGGATTAAGCTATGCCAAAATTCTGGTGTTGTGGCGCGATAGTTAGGATTACGAAGGGTTTTGGTGAGTTTGCCGTTTTCAATTAATTTAGCGTACTCGCAACCAAATTGGAATTTGTAACGGCGATCGTCAATTGACCAAGAACGATTAGATTCCATGTAAACGCCGTGTTCTATCCCGCCAATAATGTCTTCAAAAGTGCCGTTTAAAGGCTCTAAATTCAAGTTTGCCATGCGATCGATCGCTGGTCGATTCCATGAGGAAGCACGGGCACAGGCAACTCCTGCTACACCTGCTCTGGCTTGACTTTCCAGACTGCCTAAACCCCGTTGGAGTACACCTTCTTTAACCAAATACTCCTTTGTTGCTACAGCACCCGTATCATCAAAGTTATAGCTAGCAAATTCACCAGGCACAGTAGGATCAAAAGTAATGTTCATCAGTGGCGAACCATATACTAGGTTGCCAAAATCACTTTTATTAACGAAGCTGCCCCCAGCATAGTTACGTTCATCTCCCAAAATTCGGTCAATTTCTAGGGGATGCCCGACACTTTCATGGATTTGCAGCATCATTTGATCTGGAGCTAAAACTAAATTGGTACGGGTGGTTGGACATTCCTCTGCTGTCAAGAGTTCTACAGCTTGTTCGCCAATTTGCCGCACCCGATGCCATAAGTGTTCTTGTTTTAAAAGTTCGAGTCCGCCTTGGTAACAGTTTGCTTGCGAACCGTTGTTGCTGCGTTGTTGTACAACCGCTCCATCTTGGGCAGTGGCTCCGTAATTAGTGCCTATAGATAGTATTTTTTGATAGACTTCTGAGCCGTTGCTGCTAACAAACCATGATTCTCTCTCAGTGGTGCTGGCACTGGCTATGGTTTGCACAATTTTGTCATCAACTTTGAGCGTTTGGCAAATACGAACCAGTAAATTGTTGATTTCTCCTGGACTCAAAGCATCCAATGGTTCAAGAAATGGAGATTTATATTCACCAACGACTTTAGGGCGCTCACTTTCACCGAAGGGATGTATCCACCATTCACTGGCTGCTAGTGCCTGTTTATAGGCTGTTTGAGCAGCGGTTTGAAGGGAAGACAGTTCTAGAGAGTTAGTAGCTGCATAACCCAGACAGCCATTGACCAAAACTTCCAGCATGACTCCGACAGTGGAGGATTTGCCGTTTAGTTGGGGTAAGGCATCACGAACTGAACGGATAGTAGAAGTCTCCTTGACGGCTCTAAGACCAATCCAATCAGCGGGAATATCGAAACTAGCGATCGCTTTTTTAAGTTCAGACCACATAATTTAAGGAATTGGGAATTGGGAATTGGGAATTGGGCATTGGGAATTGGGCATTGGGAAGAATTCAATTCTTAATCCCTAGTCCCCAGTCTCTTCTAATTCCGATGCCAGCGTGTACCATCACGGCTATCAATTAGCGTAATACCTTCTGCTTGGAGTTCGTCACGAATGCGATCGCTTTCGGCAAAATTTTTGCCTTGACGCGCTTCTTGTCTTTGTTGAATTTTCGCTTCAATTTCCGCATCGCTTAAACCGCTACTGGCAGGTGTTTTTACTTCTGGCTTCGCGGTTAAACCAAAAACATCAGCCAAAGTAACAAGTGTTCGCCATACCTGAAGCAATTCATTGTCTGGATTATTTGTTTTCCCTTCATGTATCAACATATTCCCCTCCTGGCGTAATTCTTTAGCCATTTCAAACAAGCTTCTTAACCCACCAGGGAAATTAAAGTCATTGTTGACAGCGTTGCAAAAACCTTCAGCGTAAGGATGGAAATTGGAATCGATTTTTGTGTTTAATGGCCAACCAAGTTGTTTAGCGTGTCCCTCAAAGAGTTGACCGTTGCGATGAAGCATGGGATTACTGACTATATCCAAATCCCAACCTAGTTTTTTGCCGTATTGGTAGCCGAAGAGTAAACCTTCTTTAATGGTGTGCCAGCCATTGGTTGCTGCGGCGATCGCTTCGTCGGTAAAATCTATGGGTGTACGATATTGAGCGGTCAGCACGAACAACCGCACTGCCATCGGGTCAACTCCTCGATCCAGCAATTCTCGAATAGTGGTAAAGTTGCCCAAAGATTTGGACATTTTTTCACCATCTACCTTCACCATGCCGTTATGTAACCAGTAACGCGCTAGGGGTTTTCCTGTTACAGCCTCTGATTGGGCAATTTCGTTTTCATGGTGGGGAAAAATTAAGTCAGCACCACCAGCATGAATATCTATGGTATCACCCAAGCGATCGCGCACCATTGCCGAGCATTCTATATGCCACCCCGGACGGCCTGCGCCCCAAGGTGATTCCCAAGCTGGTTCTCCCGGTTTTGCTGCTTTCCATAAAGCAAAATCAGAGGGGTCTTTCTTTTTCTGGTACTCTGGATCTTCTATGTTGACGCGATCGCTCGCTCCGGCTTGCATATCTTCTAACTTGCGTCCCGAAAGTTTGCCATATTCAGAAAACTTTCGTACTGGATAATACACATCGCCATCAGCAGGGTAAGCAAAACCTTTATTTTCCAACTCATGAATTAACCGTTGAATGCCATTCATCGTATGGGTAGCGCGGGGATACTCATCGGCTTCTTTAATCCCCAGCCGCGCCATATCCTCAAAATATGCTTCGATAAAGCGATCGGC
Source organism: Nostoc sp. (assembly GCF_036917415.1). Taxonomy (GTDB): domain Bacteria; phylum Cyanobacteriota; class Cyanobacteriia; order Cyanobacteriales; family Nostocaceae; genus Nostoc. The sequence goes on from NZ_JBALDJ010000025.1 coordinate 212,742, forward strand.
TACAGCCTCCATTGATGAATGTTCAACACAGGCTCGATTGAGAATTTTGTCATCAATATCGGTAAAATTTTGGATATATCGGACTTTATAGCCGATAAACTGGAGGTATCGGCGGATTACATCCCAAACGATGCAAGCTCTAGCATGACCCAAATGGCAGTAGTCATATACCGTCACGCCGCAGTAATACATCTTAACCTTGCCTGGTTCGACTGTTTCAAACGGTTCTTGACGACGGGTGAGGGTATTGTAAAGGGTTAGGGTCATATATCAATTCAAAATTCAAAATTCAAAATTCAAAATGGAAAACCCTGTATTGGCAGGCATTCTGGCTGCTGACTGTATGGAAGTCAAAGGTGGAACAGCTTAACAGATGTAATCCTGAATAGGGAGATAAGCAATAATAGGGTAAAGCAGCTGGGATGACAGTCCAGCATCCCTATGCTAGTACGTCATGGCGGAAATCAACATACTATTGGACAAAATCTCGAAAGCCCAGAAATCAAGGGTTTTTGAATTTTGAATTTTGAATTTTGAATTCCGTGTAGCGGCGCTAGTATTTTCTGGACTATCTGCGCTACATTACTACTTTTTGACTATTTGATAACAGCGCTATGCAATCAGCAGTTACACCCGAATCTTCGGCAATGGATACGCCCAAACAAGGAATGCCAGTAACAATTATTACGGGTTTCCTCGGTAGTGGCAAGACGACTTTACTCAATCATATCCTCAACAACCAACAGGGTTTAAAAACCGCTGTTCTCGTAAATGAATTTGGCGAAATTGGCATCGACAACGAGCTAATTGTTTCCACTGGTGAGAACATGGTGGAGCTAAATAATGGTTGTATCTGCTGCACTATTAATAATGATTTAGTAGATGCAGTTTACAAAGTTTTAGAACGCCAAGAAAATCTAGATTATCTAGTAGTGGAAACAACTGGATTGGCAGATCCGCTACCAGTAGCTTTAACATTTCTGGGCACAGAATTGCGGGATTTAACCCGCTTAGATTCAATTATTACCGTGGTAGACGCGGCGAATTACAGCCTAGATTTATTTAACTCTGAGGCAGCATACAGCCAAATTGCCTATGGTGATGTCATTGTGCTAAACAAGACTGATTTGGTTGATGAAGCCACTTTGAACGAGTTAGAAATAAAAATTAACGAAGTCAAGGAAGGAGCAAGAATTATCCGCGCTACGCGATCGCAAGTGCCACTTCCTTTAATTCTAAGTGTTGGTCTGTTTGAGTCTGATAAATATTTTGACACAGTGGTGGATGAACACGACCATCACGACCATCACGACCATCACGATCATCACGACCATGACCATGACCACTCAACATGCGGTCACGATCATCACGACCATGACCATGACCATCACGATCATCATCATTCTGACCATTTAGAAAATGATGGTTTTACTTCCATATCTTTCCAGAGTGACAAGCCTTTTTCTATTAGGAAATTTCAGTATTTCTTAGATAACCAGCTACCCTCAAATATCTTCCGAGCGAAAGGGATTATGTGGTTTGATGAAAGTCCAAAGCGTCATATTTTCCACCTTTGCGGTAAACGCTTCACCTTGGATGATGATGAATGGAAAGGTCAATTGAAAAACCAACTAGTGCTGATTGGTCAAAATTTGGATCGTGAGGCTTTAATTAGTCAACTCGAAAACTGCATTTGTCTACCTTCAACCTCTCGCGGTAAAGGCTTTGGCAAATAAAAGTTAGCAGCTTACTACTTGTTCCCAGGTTCCACCTGGGAATGCATTCCTAATGGCTCCGCCATCGATTTTGAGCAATGAAAATGAGAGAATAGCGTAGGCGTAGCCCGTCGTAGACATCGCATTTCTCACTCCCCTGCATTATCAGCTTCTTAATTTGCTAACTGCTGTAAATTACGTGCGAGTGTTTGGCCAATAATTACGAATTACGAATTAGTTAAAATGCGCGTTGTTATCCAGCGAGTCAAATCATCTCAAGTTACAGTGAATGGTGAAATTATCAGCAAAATTGGGCGGGGGCTAAATTTGCTCGTAGGTATAGCCAATACCGATACTGATGCTGAAATCGACTGGATGGTGCGTAAGTGCTTAGAGTTGCGGCTGTTTCCTGACGAAGGAGGAGACGACCGTTGGCAAAAATCTGTACAAGAAATTGGCGGCGATTTGTTAGTAGTCAGTCAGTTTACGCTTTACGGTGACTGTCGCAAAGGTCGTCGTCCTTCTTTTGACTGTTCAGCCGCTCCTCAATCAGCAGCAGATTTGTATAATCGTTTTGTTAGCAAATTAAGAGCTAGCGGGTTGCAGGTGGAAACGGGTCAATTTGGTGCAATGATGCAAGTTACAATTGAAAACGATGGCCCCGTAACTTTGTTACTTGAAAAAGAAGCAATTTAAGTATATACACTAAAAAAATGAATAACAGTAGCCTCTAGACCGTGGTGTTCTAATTGATGAGAGAATATTAAATTAACCATCACAAAAGTTTAAATTCATTCATCATGACGAAAATCCAGTTTTCTAGAGGTCTTGACGAAGAGGTAATTCCAGATGTGCGCTTGACGCGATCGCGTACTGGGGAGAGTGGTACAGCGACGTTTATTTTTACGAATCCGAAAATTTTAGATCAAGGTACTACCGAAGATATTACCGGGATGTACTTGATTGATGAAGAAGGCGAGATAATAACCCGTGAAGTTAAGGCTAAATTTATTAACGGGAAACCAGAAGAATTAGAAGCACTTTACGTAATGAAATCTGCCCAAGAATGGGATCGCTTTATGCGCTTCATGGAGCGGTATGCTGAAGAAAACGATCTGGGACTGAGCAAAAATGAGGCATAGGGGAGCCAGTGCGTTGCGGTGAATCCAGCGCTGTAGGCGGGTTTCCCGCCGTAGGCGACTGGTGAACCCGAAGGGAGGTTCCCGACGCTCGAGTACTCGCTAACGCTGCGCTATCCGTTGTTCGCGCAGCGTCTTTGGTAAGGAGAAGCAACTGGCGTCATAGGGTATAGGGCATTGGTAATTGTCATGTTCAATGAATGTGCCATTTACCATGCCCAATTATCCATTATTAAAAGTTCATAAGTGACATATAATGCCACAACCCCATCCAGACTCGCCTGAAGTTTTAGTAACTTGTGCTGTAGTTACTGTCAGCGATACACGCACTTTTGAAACAGACAAAAGTGGCCAGCTAATTCAGCAGTTACTCCTTGGTGCTAACCATGCTGTAGGAGCCTATACAATTATCAAAGATGAACCAACACAAATTCAAGAGCAGATAGAAAATCTAGGTAAAAGCTCAAATTTGAATACTGTAATTTGCAATGGTGGTACAGGCATTGCACCAAGAGATACTACTTATGATGCCATTGAGAAGTTACTGGAGAAAACCTTACCGGGATTTGGTGAGTTATTCCGTTTTTTAAGTTATCAAGAAATTGGTTCGCGGGCGATCGCTTCTCGCGCTGTTGCTGGTGTTTATCAAGATAAATTAATCTTCTCGCTTCCTGGTTCCAATAACGCTGTGCGCTTGGCGATGGAAAAATTGATTTTGCCCGAACTCACTCACTTGGTAAGTCAGGTTTGTAAGGGGGTGAAATAGGGAGCATCCCAATGCAAGCCAAAAGACATAGGACTGGTACAAAAACCCTGTACAAACTTCTTTCCTTTGCGTTCTTCTCTAACGAGACGCTACGCAAATGCCTCTTTCTCCCAAGGGGAGACGCTAACGCGAATACGGTTCGTTATTTCATTCTCCGCCTAAGTCCAAATACCGTATAAAAATAAACTTGCACATTTGGGATGCTCCCATAAAATAAGCAGCAGTTCAGACGGATGACGCACTAATCTCATCCTTTGTACACATGGATATTGAAGCTACCAAGAGATAATTATAGTTAAACAAATAAGATGTTGATATCAGGTTAGTGATGGAGTTTATTTACTGGAATTGCATAATTGCTCACGGCATTACTGCATTTTCATACTTTGGTATCCCTACAGTAATAGGGGTTTTCTTTGCCAAAACTAAGGCAACTATCCCTTCTAAGTTTTGGCTAGCCTTTTTATTATCAGGTGGATTCGTACTATTTTGCGGATTTCATCACCTTTTGGCGGTCTTTGAGCCACATAAAGCAGTGTCCCTGCTGCACTTAAGCATACTCGATCTAATGGCATTTATTTCCTTGTCTGCCTTACTCTACCTGATACCAACCGCTTATCAAATTTTAGAGGCGATCGCCAGATATCAAGAAGATAGCCGCGAACTTCAATGCAGGCAGCAGATACAACGGCTATTCCTAGATCAGGGCCCGTTTGGAGCCTATATCAAAGATGACCAATCTAGAGTGCTTTACTACAACCAAGAGCTACAGTCTAGATTTTCGCTAGAGCCACAAGAATGGGTGGGGAAAAGAAATAGTGAATTCTTCCCAGATCCAGAAGAGGGGCGGCAGATAATGGAAAACGATCAAATCGTTTTGAAGACTCTACGCCCCTTGAAGCTGATTGAAGAGGTAAAGATGCCTGGTAACGATCAGCCGTGCTACTGGCTATCGTTTAAGTTTCCGTTTAGCGATTACGCAACGGGCGCTTGGCGCATCGGTGGGATCAGTATCGATATTACAGAATCCATAGAAACACAGCGATCGCTCACTGAGCTAAATCGGCAGCTAGAAGAAAAAACACTGAAATTAGAGGTAAAAAAACGGGAACTTATATATCTCTCAGATATGGCGGATATGCTTTATTCCTGCGAGTCTGAAGATGAGGTGTATCAAGTGGTCGCTTTAACCTGTTCCAAGCTGTTTCCTGATATGAGTGGTTGTATCAATATAATTGCTAATTCCAAAAATTATGTTCAGATGAATAGTAATTGGGGACGCAAAATAAGCAGCAAAGAAGTATTTTCACTATCTGATTGTTGGGCATTGCGGAGAGGGAAATTAAACCTTTCATCGTCTTGTCATCCAGGATTGATATGCAACCACTTAATACTACCTGTTAGCGGCGTCCATTTATGTGTTCCATTGTTTGCAAAAGGCGAAATAATTGGCATTTTACACATTTATGCCCTTGAAGAAATCTGCCCAGAAGATCAGCAAATTGCTGAGATTCTTGCTAGATATTTAGCCTTTGCACTAAATAATTTATCGATAAAACAACGTCTAACCTATGAGAACTTGCGGGATGGGATGACCCAACTATTCAATCAAAACTATATGCAAACCATAACGGGACAAAGGCTAGCGGAGGCTGAACGGTCGGGACAACCTCTTAGTGTTATTTTCCTTGATATCGATGACTTCAAATCTTACAACTCGCACTATGGACATGTGACTGCCAACATTGTTCTCCAGGAATTAGCAAAACTGCTGTTAAAATCTATTCGCTCCTTTGACATTGCTTGCAGATGGGGTGGTGAGGAATTTGTAATTGTGATGCCTAATATGACGCTGGAAACACTCAGGAAGCGAGCAGAAGAACTAAGGGTAGATGTTGAACAAATGCAATTGAAGGACGGCGATCATATCCTCAAAAGCATCACCGCTTCTTTTGGAATAGCTGTATCAGAACCAGGGATTACGGTTAAAGATTTTCTGAATCGGGCAAATCAAGCAATGCTTGAGGCAAAGCGAACAGGGAAAAATCGGGTTATGGAGTATGTAAATATAGCAAAGTGCTGAGTGCTGAGTTCTGAGTAAAAACCCAGTTGCTTTAAAGCTTTGAGCAATCAACACTGTCCTAACCTATGTGGCTACGGCTATACCTATAATTGAAAAAGAATATCGAATTTATAACACCGTAAGCCGTGAAATAAGCAATTCTTCAGTCGGCATCAAGCGTTAGACTTTCCAGCATAGAAATCAGAAACTCAGAAATTTCCCGTATAAAAAAACAACTCCCTGAAGATGTGGGAGTTGTTTTTTATATTCAAGCAGTTTTTAAAACATTCAGAATGGAGCGATCGCTAAACAAATGGTAGCCAAAATCGCAGCGATTATATAAAACACTCCCACTACTTGCAATTCTGACCAGCCAGTAAGTTCTAAATGATGGTGTAAGGGTGCCATTTTGAAGAGACGTTTGCCTTTGCCATCGGGGCCCTTCGTGGCTTTGTAATAACTTACCTGTGCCATCACCGAAAGGGTTTCTACGAAGAAGATACCACTGAGAATAAACAGACCTACTAAGGTGTTTGTCAAGAGTGCTACAGCAGCTAAAGCTCCTCCCAGTGCTAAAGAACCGGTATCTCCCATGAAAACGCGGGCTGGGTTACGATTATGGGCTAAGAAACCTAAACACCCGCCACTTAAAGCAGCACAGAAAACCATCAATCCTGGTGCTGTAGGCGCGACTAGAGCACCTAATGCCAAAAGTGCGATCGCAACTGTTCCTGCTGCCAAGCCATCAATACCATCTGTTAAATTAGTCGCATTACTTTCTGCAACTAGCACAAAACCGGCTATTGGCCAAAATAGGAATCCTAAGGGTAGTGTGAAGCTCACCCAAGGCAAAGCAATATTTGTAATATTAGAAGGTTGATTAAACATCAGCCATAGACAAAACATAGCCGCAAAACTCACCTGCAAAGCCAGTTTTGTTTGTGGAGATATACCTTTATTTGATTTCCGGCGCAGAATTTGCCAATCGTCGAGCCAGCCAATCAATCCGTAGCTGATTGTCAAAGCCGAAACTGCAAGCACCTCTTTAGAAAAGTTAGACAATATACAGGCAAGTAGCACAGATACAGGTATAAAAAATATACCGCCCATTGTGGGAGTGCCTGCCTTTTTTAGATGAGCTTGGGGCCCATCTTCGCGAATTATTTGTCCAGTTTTAAGTGCTTGAAGTAAAGGTATTACCCAATAGCCCACCACACCTGAACCCAACGCACACAACAGTAATGGCAGGGTTAACGACGTACTTTGCCAAGGTAGCCGATTGGCGATCGAATCCAAGATAAATGCTGTTGTACTTAGCCCTATGGCTAATAAAGAGGCTAGAGCGATTCCAGAAATGTTTAATCCTTGCTCAGGAGATAATTTAGCGTCCACAGAAGTTTCCCTTCACTCCACACTTATAAAATTGAATACCATTAACTAGGGATACTACCAAGTCCCTAGCCTGAAAAGGCTAATTCTCAGCGATTCCTATATCATCATCATCATCATCATCGAGGTCGTAGCCAATTCCATCTTCTACACCCATTAAGGAGTCTATTCCTTCTTCGTCAGTTTGAAAATCCGGTTCGTGAACGTCACGCGCGATGATGCGACCGTTGTTTTGTAACCAATCCAACAAAGAAGACTCTGGCTTTAGGGGGATGACATCGGCTCGCTGGTTACGGGGTTCTTCACGTAATGGAGAGTTCAACATATCGAGTGAGGACAAGAAAAGGTTTACGTAAGTTGACATTTAGAGTCTATCACTTGACACGGATTAATTTAGTTATCTTTTCAACCCTTTAGTTGATAAATCCGCATTCAGATAGAAATTTTTTTATTTAATAAGCATAAGGCTTAAGTCAAGCGATTTTAGTAATTTTTATGGCTCTACATATATGTCATGAATATCTTGTTTATGCTGATGGAAAATGAGTGATTTTTGAGGTGACAAGCGATGATGCCAAAAGCGGCTCTTATGGATGCGATCGCACTTACTAATCGCGGTCTACTAGCGACTGAAGAACAGAAACAGGCTATCTTAATCGCGATCGCCAATTTAGAAGACTTTAATCCTACACCCCGTCCGGTGGAAGCTAGTAATTTGCTAGATGGCAATTGGCGATTACTATACACCACTAGCAAGGCTCTTTTAAACTTAGATCGTCTACCTTTGTGCAAACTGGGTCAAATCTATCAGTGTATTCGGGTAGAGACTACCAGTGTTTACAACATAGCTGAGATTTATGGCTTACCTTATTTAGAAGGGCTAGTCAGCGTTGCTGCTAAATTTGAGCCAGTTTCCGGTCGGCGTGTCCAAGTGAAATTTGAGCGTTATATTATCGGCTTACAACGTTTAATAGAATACAATTCTCCGGTAACTTTTATCCAACAAATTGAAGCAGGTAAAAAATTTCTTGGAATTGATGTTGCTATAAACAGTGACAAACAGCAAGGCTGGTTAGATATCACTTATATAGATAACGACCTGCGGATCGGCAGAGGTAATGAGGGAAGTGTGTTTGTCTTAACTAAAACATAAGCTTCTACAAAATAACTGTTTGCGAACGAAGGTACGCTATAACGTGTGCCTTGTCAAGTAGGGTCTAATATAGTTTTAAATTTGAGTTGGGGAGAACTAATATTCAATACTCTCCCCATTTCTCCATTTCTCATTCCCCAGTCCCCGATCCCCATTACCCCTTATCCCCAGAGGGGGCCCCACCTTCCCCAATTCAGACAAATAACTTAACAAAGACTCTTGCTGCGACCTTGAGGTTGTAGAGTGAAATCAATTAGCCCTCTAGATTGGCGATTGATAACTAAAAGGGAAAATAATCATGGTTCAACGTGGTTCTAAAGTACGTATTCTCCGCCCTGAATCCTACTGGTTTCAGGATTTAGGAACTGTGGCTTCCATTGACCAAAGCGGCATCAAATACCCTGTAATTGTCCGCTTTGAAAAGGTCAATTACTCTGGTATTAATACCAACAACTTTGCCCAGGATGAATTAGTCGAGGTTGAAGCACCAAAGGCTAAAGCACCGAAAAAATAGCAGCAAAGCTACAAGGGGGTTGTTTAATGCAATGATGAAGGGTAGTCTTAAGTCTGAAGTATGAAGTCTGAAAATTTCAGTGCATTCATTCTTTGTCCTAGCCTACCCTAATCTCCGAGAGCCGCCCTGCGGGTATTTACGGTTTCTTTTGGGTAGTAATACAACCCACTTACGGGTATGTAAGTTACTACCCCCATCTCTTCTTCCTCGATTCCTCAAATAAATCACAATAGCCTGCTTAACTCAGCTTGAATGCCCGAACTGCCTGAAGTTGAAACAGTCCGAAGGGGTCTAAATCAATTGACCCTCAACCAAGAAATCACGGGTGGAGATGTGTTGCTCGATCGTACCATCGCCTACCCGTTTTATGTTGGTGAGTTTGTTGGTGGAATTGAAAAAAATGCGATCGCTACTTGGCATCGTCGCGGTAAATATCTCCTGGCCGAACTCTCCTCATCTTCTCCTTCATCAACCAGTTGGCTAGGGGTTCATCTGCGAATGACCGGTCAATTACTATGGCTGCATCGAGATGAACCATTACACAAGCACACGCGGGTTAGATTATTCTTTGGGGATCGGCAGGAATTACGCTTTGTCGATCAGCGTACCTTCGGTAAAATATGGTGGGTTCCGCCTGGTGTTGCTGTAGAAAGTATTATGACTGGTTTGGCAAAACTGGCAGCAGATCCATTTTCACCCGAATTCACTGTTGAATATCTAGCAAACAAACTCCAAAACCGCCGCCGTCCAATTAAGACTGCGCTACTAGATCAATCGGTGGTGGCGGGATTAGGTAACATTTATGCCGATGAAGCCTTGTTTAAGAGTGGAATTTTACCTGAAACCTTGTGTATAGATTTGCAGCTAAAGCAAATTGAGCGTTTGCGAACAGCCATCATTCAAGTGTTAGAAACTAGCATTGAGGCTGGTGGTACAACATTTAGTAATTTCTTAAATGTCAAAGGTACTAACGGCAATTATGGTGGTGTAGCCTGGGTTTATAACCGCGCTGGAGAACCTTGTCGACTTTGTGGTACATCAATTCAACGGATTAGGTTAGCTGGGCGATCTAGTCATTTTTGCTCCGAGTGTCAAACGTTAAAGGGAGTTAGGAGTTAGGAGTTTTTACTTTTAACTCGGAACTCTTTTAAAATGCAGGTAAAAGACGTTACAAATTTGAGAGAGGAACTCATGGCAGTCAAAAAAGGAGATATGGTTCGTGCTGTGCGCGAGAAACTAGAAAACAGTCTGGAGGCTAAAGCCAGCGATCCTCGCTTTCCTTCTTATTTGTTTGAAAGCAAGGGCGAAATTGTAGACATCAAAGGTGATTACGCCCTGATTAAGTTTGGGAAAGTGCCAACACCTAATATTTGGTTACGTGTGGATCAACTCGAAGAGTTTAAATAATAAAAAATAATTCAGGAGTCAGAATTCAGAATTCAGCATTTATTCGGACTCCTGAAATTACCGCCAGACTTCCCCGCAAACCAGGCATGATATCATGTCCGGTGAAAGACTTATCATTAAGAGCGCAGGGGGCAGGGGGCAGAGAGCAGGGAGCAGGGGGCAGGGAGCAGGGAGCAGGGGGCAGGGAGCAGGGGGCAGGGAGCAGGGGGCAGGGGGCAGGGAGCAGGGGGAAAGAGGGTTTTCCGGTTTCTGCATAGATTACGGGAATTATAACTAATTAACCGGACATGATATGAGTCGGGATGATTCGCTGAAAACCAATGCCACCAGACATCGCATTATTGGGTATGGCTGGTGTGTTAGATTCCGCCCGTTTTGAAACCTTCATTGCCCTAGAATTGGGCGTTTTACCCGCCGATGTCAAAGCAATGGTATTGGGTAGCCACGGCGATTTAATGGTTCCCTTGTCTGGTTATGCTACCGCAAACTTTTAGTTACCCTGAACTCGCAACTGTGGCGCTGCTCGATCTGTGCGTCTAAATATTGAGCGATCGCAAGAAGTTTTAGGTAAAAAAATAATTCGTAATTCGTAATTTGTAGAAATAACAGCAAAAATAAAAAGCAGTAGGTTCTAATCCCACTGCCTTATTTTTTCTTCTGAAATTTATCACCCTATAAATCAAATCTGTAAATACCTCTGCATACCTCTCCCCTAGAAGGGAAGAGGCTTTGAATGGTCTCCATTTTCTGGTAGGGAAGGAGCCTGGGCAGTTGGGTTTTCGGTTAACGGCCTTGATCTGCGGGGTCGCCGTAAGGATCTTCGCTGGCTGGGCGAACGTCACCAAACTCCCCTGTGTCTGCGGGGTCGCCGTAAGGGTCTTCGCTAGCTGGGCGAACATTGCCGTAAGACGAGATATCTGCGGGGTCGCCGTAGGGATCTTCACTAGCTGGGGTGACGTTGCCGTAAGATGCCGGATCTGCGGGATCGCCGTAGGGATCTTCGCTGGCTGGACGTACATTGCGATCGCGGAATTCGGCATCTTGATCGGCTTGATCGTTGTTCGACCCCAAAAGCAACTCCTTCGCCTTTCGGAAAAATTCATCTACCATAATCTGTCTCCTGATTTAAGTTCGTGTTTCCGACGTGCGCGATCGGCGTTATCCTCCGGGAAACCCGCTTTAGATTTACACACGCTTAGGTGAGCTAGAGTGCCGGAGCTGCGGATGAAGTTATACCAGTGAGATCGCGACCTGTAGCACTTCGGTTATAGCCTTGGAATTCCCGGTACTTTTGTGCTTCAGATTCTGGTACTCGAATTCCTTCTGATGGTGGCGTTACCCAGTGAGCGCGATGTTCAGCATCACGGTAGTATACACGCCCATTCTTGGAAAGATAGTACTTACCTTGCGCTCCTTCTTGGGGAGCATTCTTATGCTGGTTGTACATATAGTAAAGTGCCGCAGCTCCAGCCAAAAGTGCCACTTTTTGCCCTGTACCCAATCCCTTCTTAGCTTCGGTTTGGCTTGCAGTCTTGCGATCGCTCACTGTTCTACCGACGGTATCATCAACAGGTGGTGGAACTGAAGCGTTTTTAGAACCGCCTCCGCAGCTACTCAGCAAGGGCACCATTAGCAATGCCGAAAGTAGCACTGCAAATAGACGCGAAACTATTTTACGTTCTTTATATATTGTGTTCATTGGATTTCGTTCTCACCTGTATTTGCTAAAAGCCTTGCTGTTGCAAAAACAAAGTTGGAATTCCTGTTATTTCGCTGGGATTTGAAAAAACATATACCACTCAATTTACAACTGCACAGCTACAGCGTTTCTCTGTCATGATCGTCGATTTTTTTGAGTATTTCATCCCGCCTTTGAGAGAAACTGCATTCATCCCAAGGAAATATATTGTTGGTTTTTGATGAGTCTATTTAGCTGAAACGCCGAAATTTTCAGCAATTTCTCGGTTATTTTTTCTGCATAAATAATTTAGAAAGATACAGTTACTATGATGCTTTTGCTCAAAAAATACACTCAATATGACATCAAAAAATACTAGTACTCGTCTTCTTTTGGCTTTGTGGGATTTGGGAGGAACGCAGCAGGAAGTTAAGAAGGGTCAACTCACTAAGCGAATTGTAGCCAAAAGCCAGAAGGTGGCAGATTATCAGGGCATATTCGAGGAATTACAGAATCAAGGTGCGATCGCAATCTCCAAAAAGGGATATTCTCTGACATCTGGCAAGGGTTTAGAGCTATTAACTGAGGGTTTAAGGAGTGGCGATTTTAAGTTTGAAGGGACGATTGTCGGAACTTGGGCGGTGAATGCTTTGGTGAGGTGGATTAGTCAGATTGATCTTGCGGTTAGTAGTGCAGATGTACCAGTTAATGGAAAGGGTGCGTTAGCGGAGCTTTCCGATCGCGTAGCGTCTCGAAGAGAAGGAATCGCATCTTACGACGAGTTTAAGTCAGTGGCGTTGGAAGTCTACGACAAGTTGAACCAAAACTATAGCTTAGATGATCTAGTGCCAATTTATCGCATCAGGAGAGAAATAGGCGATCGGGTGAGCCGCGAAGATTTCAACAGATGGCTGCTAGAAATTCAGGAGAAAGACATTTTGCAACTTCAGGGTGGAAGCATAGAAGATAGTGCTCAAGACAAGATTGAAGACTCCATTACTACTAAAGTTAGTGGATTACGCTGTTATGCTAAACGCCTCAATTCCTAAACTAAGCTACTTACTTTTTTTTTGCTTTTGTTTGTCAGTCATTATTTTCAGTAGATAAACAATCATGAGTAATTCTCTTTCTTCATATTCCGACCTCAATAAAGCTATTACAAGTCATAACCCATTTGACAGATCGTTAGTAGTCAGAAATCATGATATCTGGAACAAAAGTTTTCCTGATGTTTCTTCCATCAATGCTCATGTATCAGACGCTGTATTTCAAGCTATAGAGCAAATTCGCGCAGGAAAGCGTTCAGTTATTGGTATAACTATCAAAGCTGAAAAAGGACTTGGCAAAAGTCACTTAATGAGTCGAATTCATCACCGTCTTCAGTATGAAGTTGATAGTTTTTTTGTCTATATGAGTGAGGTTGATTATGGTGACTTAGACAGAATATATTCTAAATTTCTAAACACTTTGACATCTAGCCTAAAACAGAATGGTAATCAAAGTGTAATGCAATGGCAAGAGCTAGCAACTACTTTAGTCAATGAGGTCTATAAGTCAAGTTATACTCCTCAAGAGTTAATAAAGCGATTTCCTGGGGTTTTAGCTCAACATCCCAAAATAATTGATGCCTTGACTGCCAAAGTACTTAAACTTAAGTCAAACATTGAAAATCCTTATTTGATTCAAGCTATCCTATGGACGCTCTCTTCAGAGAAAGTTTCATTTGCTATTAATTGGCTTGCTGGCAGAGACTTAGCACAGTCACAAGCTGATTCTATGGGATTACCAAATACTAGTCACGATGATAAAGAAGCTGAAGCATTCCAAACGGTATGCCAAATTCTAGACTTAATTAGTGATTATAGGACAATAGTCATCTGCTTTGATGAGTTAGAAAGTATTAATTGTAATGAGCAGGGTTTTACAAGAGCGCAGGTTATTGCTCTCTTGGCAAAAGATATATATAGCAAAATTAAACGTGGAGTCTTAATTTTAGCTATGTTCGATGAAACTTGGACACAACAAGTTAAAGTTGTGCCACAAGCAGATTCAGTTATTGATAGAATTGGCGAGAAAAAATTTGACTTAAAGCATCTTAATAGTGATGACGTAGTAACTCTTGTATCCCACTGGTTAAAAGATTTTTATCATACCAATAATTTAACTCCACCTCATCCTGTATATCCTTTTGATGAAGATAAATTGAGAGAACTTGGTAAAGAAAAACCAATAGTTAGAAAGGTTCTACAATGGTGTACAGATAATTGGAAATTGCCTGGTAGTCCAGAAAAGAAAATAGATCCGCTACATAAAGTGGAAACAGCTTTCAATAAAGAACTTACAGCACTTAATAACACAATAGAAAATTACTTTGAAGAGAGTAGTATCATAGCTGATGCTATACGTCTTTGTTTACTAACACTGAAAGACAAAAGTGTAGAAAAAGTAAAAATCGATACAATTGAGGAAGTTATAGTCAAAAATGTAGACAAAGGCTACCTCAACTTTAGAATTATTGGTAAGGAAGACGGAAGAGTTGTCAAAATAGTAGTAGCTGTTGTGCAAGAATCTAGCAATAGATTTGTAAGTGCTGCCTTGAAAAGATTAATAGATTATAAAACGTTTGATATGACTCGTGGCTGCTTAGTTCGTGCTAAAGATGTAAAACCTAATACTAAAGGGAAAGAGCATTTAGATGAACTACTTTCTAGCAATTTAGGAGGCGAATTTGTCAAGCTTAATGTCGAGGATATAAAGCCTCTCTTAGCTATATTATTTGTTAGACAAGCTTGTAAAGATTATGAAGTGAGTGAAGAGGAAATTTATCAGTTTGTTGGTCAATCCAAAATTGCAGTTGATAACTACTTAATACGTGAAATTTTAAGCGATCCCTCTGGTCAAATTCCTAGTGGCTTAATAGACGAGGAATATGTTACTGAAACTCAGTCTATACAAAATAATTATGCAACTAAAGAAGTAGATTTTATGATCAATAACTTACTTGTTAAACTCGGGTTATGAGTGATTTAATTTTGCTCAATACTGCATTGTGTCTACCTTCTCCAGATGTTGAAGCTTTGCTACAAGGTCGAATCATTACAACTATACCCCAGACATTTATTCATCCAGGGCGTTTTTTTGCTATCTATCCATCTACAACTTCAATCAACTTGTTACCCGATGAACAATACTACAAGTCAAATGTATTAACGGTTAACCAGAAAGTCACTACTCTAATAAATTCTGAAACAGTCAGGATTAAATCTTGGGGTAAGTGTGAACTGTGCCAAATACTGACTAACTCAGAGTCGTTAAAAGATTTGTCACAATTAACTGTTTGGACAACAAAAGGATTACAACAGATTCTGCTGCAACGGAAGCATATCTTTCTTGCTTATTTGCGTGTCTACTTGTTGTCTCAGCCGATTGAAATAGCTGTGAATCCTCAAAGTCAGTTTATAGGTTTACCTCATCCGTTGAGGGTATCTGTTGATCTACCAGTATTAAACGATCGCACCTTCGCCCAACGCAAACACCAATTAGAAAAGCTAGAACCCTCGCTGCATCCTGAATTGGAAGAATTGCAGAGTGCGATCGCATCCCTAACCATTAGCCAACCAGCAGCTAAACAATTAGACGACGATATCAAAGTCTTTTTAGGTTGGAGTAGTGACAAGCTAATTAAGCAACCCGATCCAAATTTAGCTTGGATAAATGATATTGCAAAATTGGGCGATCGCAGCATAGAAAAAGATGAGGGTAAAAATAACTATCAAGCTGGTACAGATTTTGAAAATATTGCACGCCGTAGCCTTGATTTTTTAGGATTCAAAGTTGAGGAAAACTATAAAGGTGGTGCAGGTGGCTTAGACTTATTTTGCTCACAACCTTATCCTGTTGTTTGCGAATGTAAAGCAGGTAAAAGCATTCCCGATCGTGCAGTAGAAGAATTAGATAGGATTGGGAAAAGGCATCTTAAAGAAAATTATCTTCAAGCTATGCGGTTGATTATTGGCCCAGGTCAACCAACTAAAAATCTGAAAAAATCTGCTGAAATATCTAAAATCAGTATTATAAATGTAATGACTTTACAAAAGCTAGTTGAATTTAAAGCCAAATATCCAGGTGCTATTAACTTAGTCGAATTACAGCAATATCTAGAACCTGGGCAAATTGACTATAAAATTGATGAATATATTGATAAAGCTAAAAGAGAGATTAAATTGCGATCGCAGATTATCACAGCAGTCAAAGAACTTTCTGAACAAGACAACGAAACTTCAAAAGCTACACATCCGAGTTTCACAGTTACAGAAATTCGCGTTCATTACAATGCTACTCATAATCCCCGACTAAATGATGAAGTAGTTCACGATTTACTGATTGAACTTTCTTCACCCTTAACAGGCTATTTAGGGCGAATTAAAGGTAGTGATTGGAATAGCGATCGCTTTTACTTTCTCCGTGATTTACTTATTAACTAAAGATAGCAAAATAAATATATCTCTTTTCTTCCCTCTGCGTTCTCTGCGCCTTTGTGGTTCGTTTCCAAATAACCGAAGTGTATAGGCGTAGGCAGCCGTAGCCATCGCTTTTACTTTCTCCACGATTTACCTATTAACTAAAGATAGTACAATATCTCTTTTCTTCCCTCTGCGTTCTCTGTGTCTTCTCTGCGAGACGCTGCGCGATGGCGGTTCGTTTCAAAATAGCTGAAGTGCGTAGGCGTAGCCAGCTATAGGCATCGCAGTTATCCCAAAGTTAATATACCAGCTTGATAATTCACCACCAACGGCAGAATTTTTAACCACTCTGAACCTAACAATACTTCCATAATTTCATCACCCACATAAACATTGATTTCATACTCATATTCGTTTAATATCACCGTACCTAAATAAATATCAAATCTTGATTCTCCCTTAGCGGTTTGCAAAGGTTCTTCACCGATGTAAGCCCAATCAAAACACTGTAAATCTTGTTTATTAATAGCCAAAAAGCCTGTAAAACCAGTATCTAACATGGCATCCACAGGCAAGTTTAATCCATCAGATGTAATCAAATCAATTTCAAAAAAGAGTTGCCCGCTATCCCCAAAGTTACCCTCAATCATATTGTGCCAGTTGTTCCCGTCTCATTTAGGCAGAATACACAATGTCTACTATTTGGGTATTTTTCAAGGGATTTTTTATGAGCTTGCATTTTATTCGCATCAATTAAGTAATCACCACTATTTGGCTCTACTGCAATATACCAGCCGTAGCGTTCCTTAATCAAATCTGGACGCACACACTCAAAGATTACCCGGCAACGCCGATAAAATACTTCATCTTCAGCTTTGCGTCTAGCAAGTTCTTCGGGTGGTAAAGTCTGTTCTGGAAAAATTCTACCCCGACGTGCAGGTTGTTTTGCAGTTGATTCAGTCATAGCATTAATCCTACTTATTGATGCTGCCTTAATTTTATTTTATGGGAAGCAATAAAGAGCGATCGCACAATCCACCGCAGGTATTGCCATCTTCATCTTTTTCTCAGTATCTTTTATTTATAGTGATAAACTTTACATAAATTTTATACTTAGCCACTGTGTAATTTCATTTACATGATATCAGGGTTTAGTACTGTCGAAGAAACACATTATACTTACTACACTGGTGTTCATTAATCACAAATCTCTACCAAGTTTAAAACTTAGGCAAGATGACCCATGTATTATCAAATTTGGAATTTCTTTCTTAAAGAAGATAAATACATTTATTGGAAAGAAAAAATAAAAGTTAACAAAAACTTTGACAAAGTGACATGGCAAAAGATTATTGATTTCTTGTCACTAGTAGAGCAAACTTTCCAGTTGAAAAGTCAACTAGCAGAAACTGATAGCCTTGAGCCGTTTCTCAAGTTAGCAAGAGAAAACGGTTACAATTTGACCGCAGAAGAACTTGCCTGGTTTCTAGTTACAAGAAGACAGATTTGGGATCTTTTTGATATTGCACAAAAAACGCCATCTCTCAAAGAAGAATTGCTAATAGCTAAAGATCCACAGCAGTTCATCGACATCGCTACCGAAAATGGCTATTATTTTTCTGTCGATGAGTTAGCTTGGCTGTTAACTGACATCAAATCATCGTCAGATTTAGTATCTATTAACAACAGCGTTGGAGAGATTCTCACGGTATCAAGCTACGGCAGAATTGAAACAGGATACTGGATTTGGCTAGCAGAACATTGGGGAATCGTGCCACCATTTTGTCATCGGGATAAACCCAGTACTTTCTTATGTCAAAATCTCAACAATCCTTTTTTACCCGATCGCTGTTTTTTACCCAAGAGTTACTTTAATCAACGCCTTATGGCAATTCATAATTAAAATAAGTCGTAATTAGGCAAAAAAAGAGAAGAAAGCAATACTTAACCAAACGGTATTGAGTTATGAAACTTAATTACGAATTATACAGTGAAGCATCCTAGACAGAAGATATATCTTCTATTTAGGATGCTTCACAATAAAAAATTGTTGTTGAGACAACAATTCTGGACAAAATGTGAAATTTAGATTAGAGCTATCAGCTAGCAGAAACGGTCAAACTACCGGGTTTCTGAAGATCGCCTTGCAAAACTACACCCCGCTGATTGGCATGGATATGACGTAAAATCTTGTAAATTGCCTCAACTTGGTCTGATGCGCCTGCCTTCTCGGCGAGTTCGTCAAGAGCAAGGGGAGTTTTTTCTTTTTGTAGCACTGCTACCACTCGTGTTTGTAAATCGAGAATGGAGGCGGCAGCTTTTTTGCCAGCTTCTACTCCTGGTTGATGGTAAGCGTTGATGTTTACCAAGCTAGCGTATAAACCAACAGCACGTTCATACAAAGCAATTAATGCCCCTACAGTTCGGGGATTAACTTGGGGAATCGTGACTGTAATTGAATCGCGGTGATTTTCATAAAGCGCTTGTCGGGTTCCTTGGAGAAAACCGGAAAGATAATCGCCTGTTGTAACTCCGGGATCTATTTCAGTGGATGGGCCTTGACGATCTTCCAACACTTCGATGAAGGTAGCAAAGAAATTCGCTACACCCTCGCGTAACTGCTGGACATAAGCGTGTTGATCTGTTGAGCCTTTGTTGCCATAAACGGCAATGCCTTGATAGACAACGTTGCCGTCTAAGTCTTTTTCCTTGCCCAAGGATTCCATCACTAGCTGTTGCAAATAGCGACTGAATAAAAATAAGCTGTCCTTGTAAGGTAAGACAACCATATCTTTTTCACCCTTTCCATTGCCTGCAAAGTACCAAGACAAAGCAAGCAAGGCTGCTGGGTTATTTTTCACATCTGGGACGCGGGTAGCGTCATCCATTTCTTTGGCACCATCTAGCATGGCGCGAACATCAATCCCCTGTAATGCCGCTGGTACTAGCCCCACAGCAGACATTTCTGAGGTGCGTCCTCCTACCCAGTCATACATCGGAAATCTGGCCAGCCAGCCTTCATCTTTGGCTAGCTTATCGAGGTTGCTATCAACGCTAGTAATTGCTACCGCATATTGGGCAAATTCCAAATTGTGTCCGGCGTAAGCTTTTTTAACTTCAATCATGCCGTTGCGGGGTTCTGGCGTTCCCCCAGATTTGGAAATTACCAATACCAAAGTGCTGGCGAGGCTATTTCGGAGATGATTGAGAACGCGATCGATACCTGCGGGATCGTTATTATCGATAAAGTGAATTTTCAGGGGCGGGAAATCAGGAGCGAGAGCTTCCGCGACGAATTGGGGGCCGAGAGCGGAACCACCAATGCCGATGGAGATAATATCCGTGAAGCGGCTTGCTCTGGGAGGATGAATAGCACCTGTTTGGACTTTTTCCGCAAAGGCTTCGATTTGTTCTAGAGTATGGACTATTTCTTGTGTAAGTTCTGGAGCTGGCGCTAAATCAGGATTTCGCAGCCAGTAGTGTCCAACCATGCGGTTTTCGTCAGGATTTGCGATCGCACCCTTCTCTAGTTGAGCCATATCCGCAAACGCCTTGTCAAACTTCGGCCGCAACGAATCCACGAAGGCATCATCGAACCGTATCCGACTCACGTCTAAGTACAGTCCCAATCCCTCGTGGAAATATAACCAGTTTTGGTATCGTTGCCAAAGTGCCCTAGCATCCATAGGGAAATCTCAAATAAAGTGTTTTTCAAAAACCAGTTTAATGTAAGGTTATAGCGATCCCTGCCTAGCCTTATACAGTTTACAGTTTTAAGTGTTCCCTTGACTCTTCACTTTAAACATCTGGCATAGGGATGACACGCAGAAATTTCACAATTTCACCCCGAATTTCTATACCAATCAGATAATTGTCTAGGGTGAAGCGGTGAAAAATGCCTTCACTATCAAGCTGTCGCAGTTCTTTTAAATCGGTCAGTTGCCACTTTTGGGCTAACTCAATAAAAACAAAATCATGCACCCGCTCGTAGGCGGCAGGTTCTAAATTCTTCAGGTCTAGCAAAAAAGACCTGGCATAGCGCATTTCCAGACTCACTGGGCGTTACCTTCACCAAAACTTGAGGGGCCACTGGCACTAGCTCAAAAGCGCTGCTGAATCAGAAAAACATCAACAGTCTTACCGCTTCTTCATGGGTTAAGATATCCCACGGTTGCTGCGATCGCTTGACTTTTTGTATGGCTTTAAGCATATAAAAGTCATAATGTAAACCTTCGAGAACGTTCCAAATGTCTTGCAAATCGTCATCGCCTAACTGCTCGATTAAGTGATGCATTCTAAGGCGCAGCAAATTCATACGTTAATTATTCCCTACCAGCAAACACCAACAATAAATAGTATTCCCATAAAATTAGCTACGCTCAAGCTACGCTAAAATTTATTCGCCAAGCGTTGAGGGCAGAGGGGCAGGGAGCAGGGGGCAGGGGAGCAGGGGAGGCAGGGGAGGCAGGGGAGGCTGGGGGCTGGGGAGCAGGGGAGGCAGGGGAGGCAGGGGAGGCAGGGGAGGCAGGGGAAGAAGAACTATTAATTATTGATCAATTCCCAATGCTCAATGCCCAATGCCCAATTCCCAATTCCCAATTTCCAATTTCCAATGCTCAATGCTCAATGCTCAATGCTCAATGCTCAATGCCCAATTCCCAATTCCCAATGCCCAATGCTCAATGCCCAATTCCCAATGCCCAATTCCCAAATTATTTAATATGGTTGACTATCTCATTTTCTTAGCAATTTCTACAGCACTTTTTGCTCTATTTGCACTAGGACTCAATTTACAGTGGGGCTTTACGGGGTTAATTAACTTTGGTCATATTGCTTTCATGACCTTGGGAGCATATACAACGGTATTGTTAAGCTTAAAGGGCGTACCCTTACTGATATCAGCACTGGCTGGGGCAATTGCCGCTGCCTTGTTGGGTTTGATAATTGGTTTTGTAACTCTCCGCTTACGGGAAGATTATCTAGGAATTGTCACCATTGGTACGGGCGAATTAATTCGTTTGGTGGTAAATAATCAGGAATTACCTGTGGGTGATACCTGGATTTCTGGGGCGTTTGGTGTGCAAAGTTATCCCATACCCCTATCCACAGAGCCAAGTTTGTTTGTCAGATTAGTAATGATTGGGCTTTTAACGCTGCTGGCTGCCGTAACTTTTTTTACGTTGTGGCAATGGATTCGTACCACTCAAATATCTCGGACTACTGATTTAGGTAAAAGGACAACTAGCAAGCAAGAATTTGCATCGCGCTTGGGTGTGGGAATTGTGTTAGCAGTTTTGGCGGCAGCGATTTATATTTCTGGGGTAATCGGACTGTATAATTACAACCCAAAAGCGGGTTTAATGCTGGTGTTGTTGCTGGTTTTAGCATTTGTATACTGGCGGTTAGAAATTTTGGTGCGATCGCCTTGGGGTAGAATTCTCAAAGCCATCCGTGAAGATGAAGAAATTCCCAAAGCACTGGGAAAAAATGTCTTTTGGTATAAATTACAATCTCTCATGTTAGGAGGTGCGATCGCAGGTATTGCGGGTGCTTTCTTCGCTTGGCAACTTAGCGCCATTTACCCTGATAATTTCCAACCGCAGATCACCTTTGACACTTGGATTATGGTGATTTTAGGCGGTTCTGGGAAAAATGTTGGCACAATCGTAGGCGCGATAATTTTCTTTGCTTACGATGCGCTAACGCGAGAAGTCTTACCCAGAATCGTTTCCCTTGATGAAGCACGTTTGGGCGCATTTCGCATCATGGTAATCGGACTAATTTTGATGGTACTGATGATTTGGCGTCCTCAAGGTATCTTAGGGAAAAAGGAGGAACTCACCCTTGGTAAATAACTATTCATCCCAGCTTCCCCTTTTGGTAGCCACTGGACTTTCTAAAAGCTTTGGTGGTGTCAAAGCAGTTAATGAGGCGAAAATCGAAGTTCCTAAAGGCAGCATTACGGGCTTGATTGGCCCCAATGGTGCTGGTAAAACTACTTTATTTAATTTACTCTCAAACTTCATCCGCCCCGATAAGGGACGAGTGATTTTTGACGGCGAACCGATTCACAATTTGCAACCATATCAAATCGCCCAGCAGGGGGTAATCCGCACCTTTCAGGTTGCACGGACTCTCTCGCGGTTGTCGGTGTTAGAAAATATGCTGCTGGCGGCGCAAAAACAAACGGGCGAAAATTTTTGGCAGGTGCAGTTGCAACCGCACGTTGTCGCTAAGGAAGAAAAGCAACTCGAAGAACGGGCAATGTTTTTATTAGAATCAGTGGGCTTGGCAAAAAAAGCACACGATTATGCTGGTGGTTTGTCTGGTGGACAACGCAAGCTGCTGGAAATGGGGCGGGCGCTGATGACTAACCCCAAGTTAATTTTGTTGGATGAACCGGCGGCTGGGGTGAATCCGAAACTGATTGATGATATTTGCGATCGCATTATCACTTGGAACCGCCGAGATGGCATGACCTTTTTGATTATTGAACACAATATGGATGTGGTTATGTCCTTGTGCGATCGTGTTTGGGTACTTGCGGAAGGGCAGAATTTGGCTGATGGTACACCCGCAGAAATTCAAACTAATCCCAAAGTTTTAGAAGCTTATTTGGGAAAATAGACTGCAACTGGCCTTCTGTTCCAAGGCTCTCCCACAGAGAGAGGCTTTTATTCTTGCTCTGATTCGCTGGTAGGGAACGGGTTGAGGCTTAGGTTTAAGAGAAAGTTGCACACGGTGTCAAATCTTCGGAAATTTGGCTCTTGTTAAAATCGAGTTGTATATCTCACTGGAAAAAGCTTTTTATGTCAATGATGACAGTCAGAGATTTAGAGCAAGTTCAAACCGCTTTTACCGAAGCAGGTTTAGATTACCAGCTGGAACTCGAAAATGGGAAAATTTCAATAATGCGCCCGTCAGATATTGTATCCAGCGAAATTAGTAGTCGTCTCATCGCCTTTCTCTTTGCTTGGATAAATCCTCGTCGCTGGGGAAGAGTATTTGATTCTGCCGGCGGTTTCATCATGCCAGATACAAACCTCAAAGCACCTGATGTTTCCTTTGTTCGGGCTTCCCGACTTCTCCAAAGTCCTCGTTACTTTGGAGAACTTGTTCCTGACTTGGTGGTAGAAATTAAATCTCAGAGTGATAAAATTAAACTTATAGTAGCCAAAATTCTGAAATTTATAGAACTAGGAGCGATCGTCGGCATTCTGATTGATCCTGATGAAGAGACAGTTACAATTTATCGCTCTACAGGCGAACCTATAGTTTTAGAAAATGGCGATATTTTAACGATACCAGAACTTTTTCCCGGTTGGAAATTGCCGATTACTGAATTGTGGCCTCCTATCTTTACGGAAGAAGAAACACAAATTTAGTGAAGGACTTAGGTAGCGACTGAACCCTATTATTACTATTACGAATTACTTTGGCGAATCCACAAACGTCATTATTAATTATTTTAATCTTCGTTATTTTCTGCAAAATTGACTTGCTCGTAAAGGTCACGCAATTCAATTTGAAAATTAACCGTTTCCAGTGATAAAGTTGCATATTCATGTTCAAGTTCAGTAAACAACCATTGACTTTCGGCAGTTTTTACATACTGCATCACATGATACTGATATTGGTCAATTAAAATATATTCCTTAAATTCTGGAATAGAGCGATAATAAAGAAACTTATCGCCTTGGTCATAATTTTTAGTCGATTTAGATAAAACTTCAGCAATTAACATCGGATTCATAACGGTTGTTGTGCTGGTTCCTGTATAAATAGGTTGTCCCTCAATCACCATCACATCGGGATACGTATGCTGCCGATAACGGGGTATCCACAAACGCACATCACCAATATAAACATCATAATTTTTACCTCTCAAACCAAACTTCAAATAAGCATAAAAGTTGCCTGCAATTTTATTATGATTTGTAGTGCCACCCGTCATTGGTACAATTTCTCCATCACGGTATTCGCTTTTATATTCCGCCTTTTCTTCAATTTCTAAATATTCTTCAGGTGTGTAATATAATTTTTGTGTTTCTAACTGCATAAAGATACGACCTATAATTGTGCTTTGTGAAAATTTTTGTTGATATTTTATCTCTGTGTTCTCTGCGTCTCTGTGGTTCGATTAAAAACCAATTTTCATAATTCAGATAAGATTGTTATAGATGATAAACTAATCCTCATTCATTTTTTCAGAAGAATTCCTTTGTAATAAGCGGTTCCAGATTTGCTTTTATGCAACTTAAATGCATTCATCTTTTATACCTATGTTGTACGCCAATAAACCCCATTTTCTCGCTGCATTAACTGGCAAGCAATTAACTCTCGTCGCAGAGTGGCACAGTCAGGATGGTAACGTTTGAGAATTTCATTTACCAGGCGTTCAGGGTAGTTGACTCCTACATCAAACTGGTTTGCTAACCACTTGAGAATTACTAGGCGTTTTTTGCGACTAGCAGGAATTTCTTTGAGGCGTTGAGTATCGTCTTCTATATAATTTTTCAACACTTTACTTTCCCAAGCCTCAGTATCCACATCCTCAATCAAGGATGCTATTTTCTCAGGTGTGAAAATTTCCTTGCTAATGCTTTGCAAAGCCTCACTATCCAACTGGTACAGACGGCTATTACCTTCGGGACGCATTGTCACCAAATTTAGCTCCTTAAGTTTCGCTAAATGATGGGATACCGTCGGTTCCTTGAGTTGCAGTAGCACCGCCAATTCTTCAACGCTGCACTCCTGATTCGCCAGGATACCTACAATCTTCAATCGGCTATCATCTGCTAATGCCTTAAAAAAGCGCAGTAAGATGTTAAATTGCTCTGGTTGCATAACTAACTTCTAATTAGACATTTATCTAATTAGAAGTATATCTAATTGAAAAGCTAAAATCCCCAACTTCTCACAGAAGCCGGGGATTTTGTTGTTTAATTTAACTAAACTGTTCCTCTGCATCGAGGTTGAACAGCATTTGCAGAGTTTGCATACAGCGCCGTCTAGCTTCCACATCTTGCTGCGATCGCAATTGCACCATCGGGTCATGTAAAATTTTATTGACAATTCCCCGCGTTAATGCTTCAATTACTTCTTGATGTTTTTCCGCAAATTCCGAACCCAATCTCGACAAAGCTTTTTCTAATTCTTGTTCGCGGATGGTTTCGACTTTATTTCGCAGACAGCTAATAGTGGTAACAGTTTCAAGAGAGCGCCACCAAATATCAAAGGCTTGCACTTCTTCCTCTAAAAGTCGCTCGGCTTCCTGTGCAATCTTCCGACGGCTTTCGTAGTTTTGCGCTACAACAGCCTTTAAATCATCCACATTAAACGCCTGCACATTTTCCAATTCATTTACATCCGCATGAACATTACGCGGCACAGAAATATCAAATAACATTAAAGAGCGCTGAACTTCTAAAACCATTTCCAATTTGGCACGGTCAAGTATTGGCTCTATTGCTGAAGTACTTGTAAACACTAGATCGCTATCGGCAATTACGCTCATCATTTCCGATATTGGATGAATTTTGATCGGTTGTTGAGGGAACAGCTTTGCTAATTCTTGGGCGCGATCGCGAGAGCGATTTACAATACTAATTTCCACAGCACCTTTAGAAAGTAGGTGTTGTACCAGCAGCCGCGACATTTTGCCTGCACCCAAAATTACCACTCGGCAAGCAGCTAAATTTGCCACTTTTATCTGCGCTAACTCTACAGCAGCCGAACTGATAGAGACAGCGCCAGTACCAATACTAGTTTCAGTACGAACCCGCTTACCAGCTGTCAGCGCTTGTTTAAATAATCGATTCAAAATGGTTTTTATGCCGTTATATTGCTGTCCCAGTTTGTGAGTAGTCTTCACCTGAGCCAGAATTTGACCTTCTCCGAGTACCAGACTATCTAAACCACCTGCTACCCGCATCACGTGCATCACTGCATCATCATGTAGCAGCATAAACAAATGCTGTCGCAGAGAAAGCACGGGTAATTTACTGTATTCTGCAAGAAACTGCGTTATTTCCCGGATACCTTGGTCTGCTTCACTGGTAACAATATAAATTTCTAGACGGTTACAAGTACTAAGAATTGCAACTTCGTCAATATGGGGATAGCTGGCCAGTTGAGCGATCGCATTTTCAATTTGTGGTTCTGGAATGCTCAGTTTTTCCCGGACTTCTACTGGGGCTGTTTTATGGCTTAACCCCACCACTGCTATATTCATTTGCTAAATCGTAGTTACTAGTTGGTAGTTGGCAATCGGGCATTAAGTGAGAATAGGGAATGGGGAAGATTTATTGGTTGGTAGTTTTTCCAACCAATAATTAATCACTAACTACTAACTACTAACTACTGTAAGGGGAAAGCATTTTGGTGACTATTTTTCCGTTTTATAGAAAGATTTATTTCCAAAGCTTCACCCTTACTTTGACCATTCCCCATTCCCTAAAAATTAGTTCAGTTGGAGAGTCTTGGGTTCACCAAACATGTGAATTGTATCAACAAATCGAGCCGTTTTCGATTGGTTAGAAATTACCAAGCTTTGAGTTCTGGCTCCGCCGTTGAAGAAACGTACACCTTCCATCAGATTACCACTGGTAATGCCGCTAGCAGCGAACAGAACAGTTTTACCAGATGCTAGTTCATGAGCATCATAGACCTTATCAGGGTCATTGATATTCATAGACTTTAAGCGATCGATATTGGCTTCTCTGCTTTCTCCAATCAGACCTGTTTTGACTATTGCTGGATCGTAGATCAGTTGACCTTGAAAGTGTCCACCCAAAGCACGCATTGCTGCTGCCGAGATTACACCTTCAGGAGCCGCACCGATACCCATCAGCCCGTGGATATTAGTTCCAGCAAAACCACAGCTGATAGCTGCACCCACATCACCATCTGAAATTAAGGCGACTCTCGCTCCAGCCTCACGGATTTCTTTAATTAAATCGTTGTGGCGTTCGCGCTTCATGACCACAATCACGAGTTCTTCAATCGAGCGCTCTAGACACTCAGCGAGAATCTTGAGGTTTTCTGTTGCTGACTTGTTGATGTCTACCTTGCCCTTAGCTGCGGGAGGTGCTGCTAACTTCTTCATGTAAAAGTCAGGAGCAGCAAATAATCCACCCTTTTCAGAAATTGCCAAGACAGCCATCGAACCAGGTTGTCCATAAGCTACCAAGTTCGTACCTTCACAGGGGTCAACGGCGATGTCAATTTCAATTAGTTCATCAGGGTTACAGAGAGCTTCGGCATTTGGTTGAGTACAAATACCAACTTCTTCCCCGATGTATAACATCGGCGCGTCGTCGCGTTCACCTTCCCCAATCACAATGCGACCGCGCATATAGATTTTATTCATCCGCTCCCGCATAGCTTCTACAGCTACCTGGTCAGCGGTATTTTTTTCGCCTTTACCCATCCACTTTGCGGATGCGATCGCGGCTTGCTCTACTACTTCAATAATCTCTAACCCAAGTGTATTTTCCACAGAGTCTGCCCTCTCAACTGCTTGAATTTCCGCCGCTTTATCTGGCTATTTCAGTCTTCAAGTCTACCAAAGGGCGGATACACGTGGAAGAAAGTTAAGTTTTACTGCTAACTCGTTAGAAAAGTGCCAGTTAACACATCCTGATTTTTTACTCATAATTACTCCAGTATAATAGGTGGTATTTTTGCAGCACCAACTCTTTATTGGAAATCCAACCGAACTTGACGGCTAATTGGCGTAGCAGTGCTGGTAGTAGCCGCTCTAATTTGGGGATTTACTGGATATTTATCTTACTGGAATCATTTAGAGAGTTTCTAAAAGTGGGTTCCAGCGCCGATGGGGTAAGCAATGATCTAGGCTAGAGACATAGTGAAAACCTTGCTTAAGATCAATATGCTGGACTTTCTTAATCCCCTTTTAAATCGCCATCCAGAACGAGTCAAAGCCAACGTCGAACTTTACACCTGGCAAACTTGTCCTTACTGCATTCGTGCCAAAATACTGCTGTGGTGGAAAGGTGTAAATTTTACTGAATATAAAATCGACGGCGACGAAGCAGCCAGAGCTAAAATGGCAGAACGCGCTAACGGCCGCCGTTCCGTACCACAAATTTTTATCAATAACCAGCACATTGGCGGCTGCGATGACCTGTATCAGCTAGACACACAAAGTCAACTCGATCCCCTTTTAGCCCAAGCCGCTATTTAGAAATCAAATTAGCCCCCAACAATTTCTTTGGTGATGCGATGTTGGGCAATTTTGGATTTTAAATTGCTCGGTGAGCAAGTTCGTAGTAAGGACTTTATTCCTTAATTTTTTAAGCACTAAAGTGCTTACTACAAACTTTTCATTACTAGCTTGACAAAGTGCCAGTAAACTGTACTGCAAGTTCGCCCACCTTTAGGGCAAGGAGTATCGAATTGATAAGAATATGCTAACTAAGTATACAGAATATCTTATACATCAACAATGGATGAGTTATGCCTTAGAATTAGCAAAAACAGCAGGTGAGGCAGGTGAAATCCCTGTAGGTGCTGTTATCATTGATTCGACAGGCAAATTGCTGGCACAAGGAGAAAACAGAAAAGAGCGCGACAAAGATCCTACCGCTCACGCGGAAATTCTCGCTATTAAGACAGCGGCAACAACTTTACAAAATTGGCATCTTAATGAATGCACCCTCTATGTAACTCTCGAACCTTGCGCGATGTGTGCAGGTGCGATCGTCCAATCACGACTAAAACTACTTGTATATGGAGTAGACGATACAAAAACTGGCGCAATTCGTACAGTTATTAACATACCCGATAGCGCTGCTTCTAATCACCGCTTACAGGTAATTGGAGGCATACTAGAGTCAGCTTGTCGTCAGCAATTACAGGCTTGGTTTGCTACTAAGCGGCGTCGGGTAAAATAACGGACAGAGGTAAAACTGTCCATCTAGTACGACACAAGTCACACAAGAGAATCTACGGTGTAACTAATCAGGCATTTCATTAAATTTTACCCGTCAATCAGCTGCATCCGTCATGATGGAATTTTACTCTTCATCCGATACCTGCCAGCAAACCCCAGTAAATCCTCAGGTAGATAGCACTACCTCAAGGGTTTCTCCTTGGTTAAGTCCTCTGGCATATTTATTAGGGCGTCACTGCCTATTACCATTATTCTTTGGACAAATTAGAATAACCGGACAAAAAAATATCCCTAGAACTGGGCCTGTGATCCTTGCACCTACTCATCGGGCGCGTTGGGATGCCTTGCTTGTACCTTACGCTACCTCTGATTGTCGCAGAGAACAAGACCTGCGGTTTATGGTGACTATTGACGAATGCCAAGGTTTGCAAGGCTGGTTTGTCCAACGTTTGGGGGGGTTTCCTGTAAATTCTAAGCATCCATCAATCCGCACCCTGCGACATGGAGTAGAGCTACTTCAGCAGCACAAAACCTTGGTGATTTTTCCAGAAGGTAACATTTTTCGTGATGGCCAAGTTCACCAGTTGAAGCCGGGAATTGCCCGTCTTGCTTTGAGTGCCGAATCTAGTCATTCCGGGCTGGGAGTGAAAATTATACCCATAGGCATTAATTACAGCCAATCTTATCCCAATTGGGGTACAGATGTGAGTATTGACATTGGCTCTCCAATCAAAGTCGCGGATTACATGAATGGCTCTATAAAACAAGATGCCAAAAGCATTACAACTGATTTAGCAAAGGCACTGCAACAGTTAAGCCATCAAGAAACAAAAATTACTAACCACGCATTTGCAGAAATTACTAATTCTTGAAATAGTCAAACCTCATAATTATTGACCGTGCATAATTTAGAAACTGCACCTTTTCAATATTTGACACTAATTGCTAACTGCTATATTCATCCTGAGTAAGTTACAAAAGATTAGTGGTGTTTTGCAACCTTTGAGTATGTATATATATAGATTACCCTCTATTAATGATATATTCAGCCAAATTGGCATTTTTTTGAGCCAATAGCTACTTAATTGTTTGAAAACTACTGAATTACTTGATGATAAAAATTTTGATTATTTGGTCATATAGTTAAATAAAAGTTGGAAAGCGCCGACTGAAGACATTGCCATTCTGAACTAGTTTGGTGCAATGCCTACGGCGGGCTACGCCTACGCAAATACTTCAAGCAGTGAAGAAGGGAAAATTATCCTGCCAAATATTCCAGTTAAGCTCAGATAATTATTGGGGAAAAAAATCGGGAGTCAGACAGATGGTAATGCACTCCACCGTAGGTATCGCTCATTACAGCGACATAAGTTAGTTGGTATACAGGGGTAATGGGAACTCTATTAAACTGATTTTTAGTCTAAATCAGAGATACTTAGGATGTAACTTTGCTTTGTCCAAGACCAAAACAGAGTTAAGATACCCGAAGTTTCCGTAACTCTTTTATATAGTTGTCGCACTAATTGATCCCATGAACACTGCT
The DNA here is from genome assembly GCF_036917415.1 of Nostoc sp. Taxonomy (GTDB): domain Bacteria; phylum Cyanobacteriota; class Cyanobacteriia; order Cyanobacteriales; family Nostocaceae; genus Nostoc. The sequence goes on from NZ_JBALDJ010000025.1 coordinate 243,487, forward strand.
GCCGCTGTTACCTTGATGCACCGTACTGTTTTATCAGTTATAGCAGTCCTCAGCCTGCTATCACCTGTGAATGCTCAGGTATCACAGTCACCAGGCACTACCAGCCAACCACAACTGATTGACCCCAACGATCCAAATAATCTGCGCCCCATAACCGAAAGTAACAGCCTTTTGAGCATTGCAGGTGGCGATCGCTTAGTAAAAGATGCAGAACAAGCTGTTTCTGCTCAAAACTACCCCTTAGCAGCCAAAAAACTGCAAGAAGCACGTCAAGTTTATAATCAGCTATCTAATTTTTATCAAGAGTTAAATTCTAGCTTTTCGGGAATTGACAACAGAGTTTCTGATTCTCAGCGTCAAAAAGCTCTATTAACAGCCCAAAAGCGAGATGAAGCTACTTTTCAGCTAGCATTGGTACATCGGGCACAAAATCAACCAGAATTAGCTGTACCATTGTTGATTCAAATAATTAAGAGTCAAAACCCAACGCGGGATTTAGGCAAGAAAGCCTATAAACAGTTGTTTGAGTTGGGTTTTGTTGATTCTCCCTATCCCAGAGAAGGTAGTAATTCATCCTCCTCATCCCCAAAAAAATAAATTAAATTTTTGTTACCTCTTTTTACCTACATTTTCCTTTCTCAGTTGCTTGGGAACGCCCCAGTGCTAGGATAGAGCTATCCGCCGTAACCTTGACCCAGCGTTCTCAAGCAATACACCCCAGAGGTGCCTTTGTCTACAGCCTTGCCAAAGCCTGAAGTTGGCACAGGCATTTGCTCTATATCTGTTAATAATAGAAAAGTAAGTTTTTTCAGGAATTGCGATGATTAGTCCGCAACAGGTTGAGGAAATGATCAAGGCGGAACTGCCAGACGCACAGGTTCAGGTGCAAGACTTGACTGGGGGCGGCGACCACTATCAGGTGACAGTAGTTTCATCGCACTTTGCAGGTAAAGGACTAGTGCAACAGCACCAGTTAGTTTATGGTGCGTTGGGTCAAGCTATGTCAACTGAAGCGATTCATGCCTTGGCGGTGAAAACATACACTCCCGAAGCTTGGCAAGCAACAGCAGCTTCGTAAATAAGAGTTAGAAGTTAGGAGTTATGAATCTAGACTCCTCACTCCTCACTCCTCACTGTTGAATCCAACATAGGAAACATAAATACCATGACACCAGAACTCAAAGACAAAATTGATAGCTTGGTACAAGAAAACAAGATTTTAGTTTTCATGAAGGGAAACAAGTTAATGCCCCAATGTGGTTTCTCCAACAATGTTGTGCAGATTCTCAATACCTTAGGAGTTCCCTTTGAGACGGTTGACGTTCTATCAGACCCTGAAATTCGTCAAGGTATTAAAGAATACTCTAGCTGGCCCACAATTCCCCAAGTGTATCTCAATGGTGAATTCCTTGGTGGTTCTGACATCTTAATTGAACTGTACCAAAAAGGTGAATTGCAGCAAAAGGTAGAAGTAGCATTAGCTTCTTAATTTTTCTTTACGCAAACTAAAGGCTATACTGCTGAATTTGCGCTTCGCAATCAAGGCAATCTGCCGTTTTTAATATCCTTGAAAGGAGAGACACTATATTCCTCCCCTTTCAAGGGTTTTTTAATCGGTTTTTGACAAAAATACTCTTTGTTAGACTTGATTTCATAGCTAGCCAACAATCCCCTCAGTCGTATTGGCAAAACCAATATAGGACTGAGGGGATGCGTTTAATCAATACAATATCATCTCCAAAATTTCACACCACGGCAACCCGTTGACTAATACAAATAATATGCTATAATTACTTGCGGTAATTAACGGTTACTATCAATGACCAGGTAAATGGTACTTAGTAGTAATCGGGTTGTGGCTGTGGTTGCGGGACTGCAAAGTTCGATCCATCGTATAAGTAGCGGCTGGCTTCCTCTTCTAGGCGATGAATCAGAAAAGGTTCAATGACGTTGCTATGTCGCAGTGCGGCTAGATATCCATCCAAATACATCCGCATATCATCCGTGCGATAACCGCGATTCCATAGCTCGACGAAGGCGTCGGTAAGTCTTTGGTAATAGCGGATGGTTTGTGTGTCTTGGAGCATAACTGCTGTATTAATCTCTTTGGAATGAGAATTGTAAATGATTCACGCTCAAAAGTGAAGTGTAATTTCACTTTGGCATTAACTCAAAGTCAACACATCTACTTTGGGTAGTACCCTCATAGCAGCTACAAGCTTCTTTAATCCTATTCCAGAAAACACCAATTCTAGTTAGCTGCTAAGTTATTTTTTTTGATTTTTACAATCAACAGCCCAATTGTATTAATGTTATATTCCTGGATAGAAGCATTAAAATTTCTAATTTCTGCGAAAAAATCGACTTTCACCATCAGGTTGAAAAGCTGTTGTAGTAGTGGTTAACTGATTGGGTTATAGATATTTGCTACATAACACCCATTTAAAAGCAAAATGTTAAGCTAAAAGAACTTTTCATAAGTCTAACAACACTTTCAAAAAATTTAATAAAAATTTAATAATATTTATAATCGCCTATCGGCAAGGCATAAAGGCATAAGTTAAAGATATTGACACCCATTTTATTAGGAAATGTAAAGTTAATCGCAATTGAAGTAACAAAGGCTACAAAACCTTAGAGATGGGCTTGTTACTTTGAAAGTCATCGACGCTAAGGGGTCTTGCCACCGTGGGTTCGGTTTGTATAGAAATCATTGAGGGGAATCCCCATCTGAGGTCGTTGTTGGGTTGGCACTTGCAACAACTGGAATACCGCGTGCATCAAGCTGCCAGTATTTATCAAGCAAGGGAAGTATTTTTAAGCCATCAACCAACACTGGTAGTTTTAGATGCAGACCTGCCTGATGGTGATGGCATTGAGTTTTGTCGTTGGTTGCATCGTCAGCAGCAGCCTCTAATTTTAATGCTATCTGCCCGTAATAGTGAAGCTGATATAGTCGCAGGTTTAAAGGCGGGTGCAGATGATTACCTGAGCAAACCTTTTGGAATGCAAGAGTTTTTGGCACGGGTAGAAGCACTGATTCGCCGGAAGCGCACACCTACGGCACCAGCTTATTTGGATTATGGCACTTTGCAAATCGATTTAGTTCAGCGTCGTGTCCGCTTCCAAGGGGAGTTCATTGACTTAACGCCCCAGGAATTCAGTTTGCTGTACGTTTTAGCACAAGCTGGAGGAGTACCTCTAAGTAGATCGGAATTGTTGCGTCGTGCTTGGCCTGACGCTATTGATAACCCTCGTACCATTGATACTCACGTTTTATCGCTACGGAAAAAGGTTGAACTCGATCCTCGGCAACCCAATTTGATTCAAACTATCCGCAATGTTGGATACCGTTTTAACATGGAAATTTTGAATACTAATATTTCACAGTCACAAACAACAAAGTTAGCTAGAGAGAGATTTAGTAATCAACGTTCAACACTTAGTAGTAGTCAAGTTTGATGGGGCATTGGGGAGTAAGATAACGACTTCTGACTTCTGTCTTTTTATCAAGCCAATTTAAAATCCAAAATCATCTTGAGCTTCTGCTTGAATTAAGCTTTTTTGTAATTCAACCCAGTCTATCTCTGAGACTCTTTGATTTGCGAATAAACGACCTTGTTGTAGGTGTAATAACCGAGTGCAAAACATCTGGGCTAGTTCCAGTTGGTGATTGACCATCAGAATCGTGCTTTGATGAGTTTGACTCAACTGGATTAAGACTTGCATTAGATGAGAAGCTGTACCAGTATCTAGGGCAGAGGTTGGCTCGTCTAATAATAATATTTTAGGCTGGATGACTAAGGCACGAGCGATCGCTACTAGTTGTCGTTGTCCGGCAGAAAGTTGCACCTCTGTTCGCTCTAACCATTCATTGGGAATGTGCAGTTGGTCTGTCCAATGATTAACTCGTTGCTGAATTGTCTGTTTGGGCAAACCACGCAAAACTAAAGGATAAGCCAAGGCTTCCCCAACTGTCATCCCCAACAGCTTTGACTCTTGCAATACAAGTACAAGCATCTGCCGTAGCTGGATGACGGGTATTTGGCGATATTCTTGATTTTCTAGATAGAGTCTACCACTCGTGGGTTCAATTAGGCGGTTGATGAGGTGTAATAACGAAGTTTTCCCAGTGCCTACTGGGCCGACAATGGCAATGCGTTCGCTCTGGAATACCTCTAAGGAAATATCCTGCAATATGGGGTATCCCTGCTGATTGCCGGGAAGTTGGGTTTTCAGCTTTGTAAACAGATTAACTTGCTCTAGCCTGACTGTGGCTTTTGCTGTATTCAAGGGGAGTAGGGAGTAGGGAGTGGGGAGAAATAACCAATGCCCCATGCCTAATTTTAAGTTAATTGTGCAGTAGTTAAAGCTGTAGCGATCGCCCAGCCATCGACTAATAGTAGCAGCAGAGTAAATCCCAGTAAAATCAGGTACATCCACGGCTGTGCTAAAGGGCGAACATCTGTAGTATCAATGCCCGTCTTTACTTGGACAATTTGCACTAAACGGGCAAATCCAGCTACACGCATCGGTAGTAAATAAGCTTTCCCATCCTGGCTGAGGAAGTAATAAACTAGCCCTCCTTGCCCAGTACTGCGGGGTTTTAACTCTTTCACCTCTGACCAAGGTAAAGACCAGCCTTTACGAAAAAAGCGAGGCACCCAGGCGGGGTAAGTAACCTGAATTCCTTGGTCATCTACCGTTACTTGTTCAGTTAATACCGCGTACAAGGCAACTAAACCGATGCCAATCCCTATCCACAATAATTCTGGAGGTACGGGTGCAGCTGTTACCTGCGATAAGAAGGGTAATGGGACTGTGAGTGCTATGTATAGACTCAGCAACGTTATCCGAATCAAAGGAGACAGATGAAAAACAGAAGCTGAGATATTGGCTGAGTTTGCTGTCACGGCTCAATTACAATGCTTTTCTTCATTGTAGGGTAGGTCTATCTCCCTGGTAGTTGGTGTATGGTAGTTCACGGTAAATACTTTTGCACTACAATCCAACCAGTAAGGGACACCCAGGCAAATCCTATAAACAAAATAATATTGACGCTGATGTGTAAGGGTCTGGCCCAAGGTCGTCTGTTACTAATTTGGGTCGCACTGAAAGCAGACAGTAGAACTAATCCAACCACTATCAACCCAGCGATTAGGTGTGACGAGTGACCTAAAGAGCCAAAGTGCCCTAAAGTGCCAACAATGCCGATCGCTAGCAACAGTAGCACTAAATTTACCATGCTGATGCCCATTGTATAGTGGAGCGATCGCACCCCTTTATTACCACCTATAAACGGGGTAATAAAAGGGAATTGCTGCGAAGTTCTCGCCCGAAACATCCAAACGCCAGTAACTGCTAACATCAGATATGCCAGCAGGGACAATCCCATTGACCAGGCGGCTATTTTCCACAACCAAAGAAATGAAGGCAGATTCATAAGAATGATTGTAGATGAGATAGGGGAGCAGAGGAGAACAGGGGGAGATGAGGGAGGGAGACAATGAGAATAACCAATGCCCAATAAATAATAGACTTCTTGCCCTCATCCCCCAACCCCTTCTCCCAATATTGGGGGATGAGGGCAAGTTTTGCATTCCTGCAAGAGGTCTAATAAACAAAAAGGGCTGCTGAATTAGCAACCCTGAAATTTATAGGACTTACGCACAAGTTACGGAATAACGAACCGCAGAGGCACAGAGAAGCCAGTGCGTTGGGCGGGTTCCCCGACTTGTAGCAACTGGCGCGGCACGGAGAAATCAGAGTTTGAGAGATATTTTGCGTAAGTCCTAATTTAGTAAAATTGTTTTTTTTAATCAACCGATGCTAAATCAATGATTTGTAAAGGTTTTGTAGTAAGCTGTCGCGCTTATAAATTGCGCTTTTTCGGGTTTAGAACCCTTGTTGCAACAAGAATACTCTGAAAAATTAAAGACGCAACAGCTTATCTCCGTTTTTTGTATTAAGTTGCTGCACGATTGCTTGGGTATTAATAGGGTCTTTTCCATCTGATGAGTCTGTATCAAACTCATAAGTACTGGGTTCTTCAAGCATCAGGCGATCGCACGGAATCTTATCGGATAAAATTGCACTTGCCATCATCCCTGTATGAATCTCCACTTGACCTTTTCGCGGAGCTTCAAAAACTAAACGTTGTCCAGGGAAAACAACCCTTTCAAAATACCAGTTGGGAATGTTGGAGATGCGAGCTACCTGTATTTTGCTCGTGGCATTAATGTAGCAGCAGAGAATTTTTCCTGATTGCTCAGGTGGTAGAGGATCTAATATTTGAGCCATAACTGCTGAGGAGCTTTACGCCACAATTTTACATTACACTAGCCAAGCCTAGCACCCACTGATCCCCAGTTGCTGTAACTGCGAATACCAACTGAGTAGTTGTAGATTATTTTTGTCTAAAGATATATTTTTAGTTATGAAAATTTTGTAAATATTCACACCTTTTTCGCAATTATACACTATAAATAAATAAAAATTTTTGATATTTTTTTCTGGGATGAAAGTTTCAATTCTCTTAAAACAGATTGTTGGAGAATTGACATAACAACGATCCCCTTGCTTTTTGCATAGCGGGGAAGTGAGTTTTGCTGTTTCATCTATCCCAGGATTAATCGACGGGGATCATCGCTTAATGAATAAACTCGATGTTATGGTAAAGCTATATGAAAAAATGTCTTCATAAAGCTCTCTATAGATTCTATGTATGTTTTATGCATAGAAATTTTAGCGTTTTCCGCAGTTGCTAACGGCAGTTTCGGACATACCAATAATCGGCTGAAATGTCAAGCACGATTCGACCGATAAAACCAAATAAAACAAGCAGACACTTTAAGACTGGATGTTTCTCTCGCTTTCTCCACAGATTGGCAAGATGGAAGTTAAAACACAAATGATGGAAAATCGAATTCTTTACGTTCGCCTTCCTTGTAACCCCATCTTTCCCATTGGGGTTGTCTACCTGAGCGATCATGTCCACAAGCAATTTCCTAATATTGAACAGCGCATCTTTGATTTGGGAACAGTGCCACCTTTAGATTACAGTTCGGCTCTGGATCGCTGTATTGATGAATTTAAACCGACACTACTAGTATTTTCTTGGCGGGATATTCAAATTTATGCCCCAGTTGGTGGACGTGGTGGCAACCCCCTGCAAAACGCCTTTGAATTTTACTACGCCAAAAATCTTCTATTGAAACTACGCGGCGGATTGGGCGGTTTGCGAATCTTCATCGCTTACTATGTAGAATTGTGGCGAAACCAGAGCTTAATCAAACACGGTTTAAAACGCGCTCAAAAATATAATTCTGATGCCCGTGTAGTTGTAGGTGGTGGTGCAGTTAGCGTATTTTACGAACAGTTAGGTAAAAGCTTACCCCAAGGGACAATTATTTCTGTAGGTGAAGGCGAAACCCTGCTGGAAAAACTTTTAAGTGGCAGAGATTTCCGAGATGAACGCTGTTACGTTGCCGGAGAAACTCAACCACGGAAACGGCTAATTCACGAACAACCTACCCCAATAGAAAAAACAGCTTGTAACTACGACTACATCGAAAGCATCTGGCCGGAATTTAACTATTACCTCCAAGAGCAAGACTTTTATATAGGTGTACAAACTAAGCGTGGTTGCCCTCACAACTGTTGTTATTGTGTCTACACCGTCGTCGAAGGCAAACAAGTACGCATCAACCCAGCAGATGAAGTAGTTGCGGAGATGCGCCAATTATACGATCGCGGCATTCGCAACTTCTGGTTTACCGATGCCCAATTCATCCCCGCGAAAAAATTTATCGCCGATGCCATAGAACTATTGCAAAAAATCGTCGATTCTGGTATGACAGATATCCACTGGGCAGCATATATCAGAGCTGACAATTTGACACCCCAGTTGTGTGACTTGATGGCGAAAACCGGGATGAACTATTTTGAAATCGGCATTACCAGTGGTTCTCAAGAACTCGTGCGGAAAATGCGGATGGGGTATAACCTGCGAACCGTCTTGCAAAACTGCCGTGATTTAAAAGCTGCTGGTTTCAACGACTTAGTTTCCGTCAACTACTCTTTTAACGTGATTGACGAACGTCCTGAAACCATCCGCCAAACCATTGCTTACCACCGCGAACTAGAACGGATTTTTGGTGCTGATAAAGTCGAACCTGCCATCTTCTTTATTGGACTACAACCCCATACGCATTTAGAAGAGTACGCTTTCAAAGAAGGCATCCTCAAACCAGGGTACAATCCAATGAGTTTGATGCCGTGGACAGCCAAAAAACTTCTCTGGAATCCCGAACCCCTTGGTTCATTTTTCGGCGAAGTCTGCTTGCAAGCTTGGCAACAAAACCCCAACGACTTCGGACGCGAAGTTATGAAAATCTTAGAAGAAAAGCTGGGTTGTGCTGACTTAGAAGCAGCACTGACAGCACCATTGGAAACGAAAGAAAAACAGTTAGCAGGTGTATCCTAGTAAACACAAATTCTAATTTTCCTCCTCTGTGTCGCGCCAGTTGCTTCTCCTGTCGGAGACGCTGCGCGAACAAGTCGGGAAACCCGCCCAACGCACTGGCTTCTCTGTGCCTCTGCGGTTATTTTTACCAAATCCCATGTTAGAAGGTTCAATCCTACAACAGCTAGAAACAGCTCATCGCCACACCACCAGGCCAATTCGATTCGGTGTTTACTACAAAAATACCTTAGTTGCCCTGTGCCATGCTCTCGAAGACCATATCTTAACCGATGACGGTACACCCTTAGTCATCACAGCCTTCCAACAGGGTAAATGGTATCTACAAGAAGCTGAACGATATGCAGACATCGCCCAGCGCAGCCGCCAAATTGCCATCATGGCTGCCTCTGAATCCGGCTTTGCTGAACATCCTACCAGTCAGTTACCCAATGTAGATTTAGTAAGATTAGATCCAAGCGATCCAGTAGCGCAAGAGTGGCATTTAATTATTTTATCGCCAAAACACACAGCAATGGTAATTTGTCAAGAATTATCAGAGGCTGATTATGGCAGCGCTGGAGTACCGACATTAGACTTAGAGCGCAAATTCTATGGTTTGTGGACATTTGAGCCAGAGTTAGTGCAAGAGACAGCAGAAATAGCGATCGCTCACATCAGTAAATACAACCCAGAATTGGCGGAAAAACTCACAGCCGATAAAGAACAAATTGTACCTTCAATGGACAGATCCCAAAATTTAGGTGCAGTTGTCTCGCGTGTAGTAGATTACCTCCAGACTGGGCAAGAGAATTTATCCATCCCCACAGCGCTTCAGAAACAAACCCTAGATCGCAACTTGGTTTCTAACGAAATCCAAGCTTTTTTGCGAATGGCGCAACTGATGGATATGGCAGATGTCAACAATCCAATGGCAGCGGCAGAAGTAGTAGTACTTGCTGAAGCGATCGCCCAGCTTTTGGATCTTCCCGCATGGCAGATTAAAAGATTGCGGCTGGCGGCTTTGTTACATCGCATAGATCCATTACAGAAGGCAGAAAGCGTTCTCACAAGCGGTATATCCACACGCTACCAAGAAGATGCCCCCAGTTCCCCCTTAACTTGCCCCTTAGTACCAGGGGCGCAAGTATTGCGAACTATGCCACGACTGCGAGCAGTTGCCCAAATTATTACTCATCAAACCGAGTGGTGGAATGGCACAGGGGAACCAGCAGGTTTAGCTGGAGATGAAATTCCCTTAGAGTCGAGAATTTTGGCATTATTGGCAGACTTTCAATGGCGACTCAATCAGCGAAAATCGTCAAATCAAAGCCGGGAACAGATATTTACTCAAGCTTTAGATGAGTGCAGACAGCAACAATCTACCCACTTTGACCCTAAACTTGTAGATACCCTAACTTTATTAGTAATGGGTTTACAACAGGGACTAGACTTACCCTTGATGACACCCAAATTCAGCGCCGGCATCTGGATACTTGATTCCCAATGGGATAGCCACAGCAAGATAAGTGAGGAGATTGGTAGTTACTTTACATGAATATTGAAGCCATTAAATTAGGAAAACTCAAACAACTTCCAGGGGCAAATTTAGAAGACGAGGAACTCTCCCGACTGGATTTAAGCCGGATTAATCTTGCTGGTGCTACCCTTGTCGGCACTAATTTCGCGGCTTCCAAACTCGAAGGTGGGCATTTGGAGGGAGCAAATTTGATGGGGGCGAACCTCCAAGAAACTGACTTGCGGGCGAACTTAATGGGAGCAAACCTGATGCAAGCAGATTTAACCGGGGCTGACTTGCGGGGTAGTAATTTGCGTGGCGCTAACTTGATGGGAGCAAGACTTAGTGATGTGTCATTAGTAGGTGCTTTCTTGAGTGGTGCCAATTTGATGAACGTTAACTTGCAAGGTGTTGATTTGCGGGGTGCTGACTTGCGGGGTGCAAACCTAACTGGGGCAAATCTCAAAGGTGCAGATTTGAGTCGTGCTGATTTGCAAGGGGCTTTGTTGAGTGAAGCAAACTTAGAAGAAGCTGATTTGCGGGGGGCGAATTTGGCGGGGGCGAATTTGACGGGAGCGAATTTACTCTGTGCAGAGTTAGAAGGTGCAAATTTGAGTGGCGTTAATTTGAATAAAGCGTGTTTGGTGGGGACAGTGGTTGAGGCGCTTACGTAAAGATTGCATCAAAAAACCACCTATGCCGATTATTTGTATTTTCGAGGACTACCCAGAATGACATCCGTCGCCGCACAAGTCTCAATCACCGCAATTATTCCTATATTGACCGCGATCGCAAATCGGCAATGGGAACAATTCAAAGAATTGGAGGCAGATTTTGTATCCCAGTATGGCGTAGAGGTATGGCAAGAGGTTTTTAATTTTCGTCTCAAGCCAGCACTGGATAAAGATTCTGACAGATGGCTACTGATTCAGTGGTATGGTGAAGGAATTATCTCAGTCAAAAATGTGGCTTAGGTACGATCGCCCAAAGTAAATGATGATCGTTGTTTTTATTCCCATCGTAATTTCCCACAACCAGAAATTCTCGGATTTCATTTAGTTGCAGAGCTTCTTCTGGGGACTGAATCTCAGCGAATGATAGCTCTACTAATGGCACAAAAGCTAGTTTATCTGTATCAAAATTAACCAGAACACCTGTAGGCTCCAGCTTAATGATTTTTCCAGTGATGATACCGTCGAGTTGAAAGCTATCTAAGCTAAAGCTCATAGCATAGTGGGCTTAACATAACTCATTATAACTATGTGCCAATTTGGGAAAAGCACCTTCTACATAGAAAATTGATGTAGCGCGTAGTCAAGAATGGACTAGCTTTCCACGGAAGGATATTTGATGTTGTCTGCTGTAGCTGACACCCATTCAATCATCTATTACGTTTTTGGCGATTTGCGATTATCAATATATTCTTGTGGGAAAATTTGCCTTCCTAATACCAGCGCTTCTTGCCTTTCCTCATCTGTCATATAATCATCTTGCTTGAGTCCGCTTGGAGTCCGTTGAGGATTTCCTCCTGCATCTAAATATCGCTGACGCGCGATCGCAAATAATTCTAATATTCTTTGCGCTTGCTGCTGTTTAATGGTATTAGATTGCTTCATCGTTTTATTCCCATCCAAAGGTCACTACTTCGCCGTTTCGTAATATCGTTGCCAAGGGTAAAACAGTGCTAGGAGTTTGAATGTGCCAATACCCTGTGTCTTCATCATATAATCTCCAAACAAGTAAATTTAGAGTTTCTAAGGCATTTATTACCAAGTATTGCTCTTCTGTGGGTTCCACAAGTAACCAGTGTATATATAAGCCAACGCTTATATTATTAGAGAGGCGATCGCTCAGTTCGCCCTCGTATCCACAAAGCTAGTACACTCATTAACAACACCCCCATCACTCCTTGTAGGGGATTATTATCTACACCAGTTACCCAATCAGGAACCTGACCAGAATATTTCACTAATTTACCCACATTAATAATGTAGTAACCCCAAACTAAACCACCATGCAAACCAATTGGAAAACCCAAGCGTCCCCTCCGCCAACGCTTTCCCCATACTTGCGTTAATCCCAGCAGTACTAAAGCTGGAAATTGCGGTAGTGTATGAATAATTGCCTCCAATGGTTTAATAAAGTGCAATGTAGAAAACGCAGTTGCATCTGTCCACAATGCCACACGTGGACTGTAATCTCGTTGTAATTCATCTAGCAACCAGCCTCGGAATAACAATTCCTCAGCAAATCCAACACCTAAGCCAACAAGTAAACCCTCTAAAATCACTTTCAGCAAAAAAACTTTTGGTTGTTGCCACACCAACCAACCCAACAAACTTTCTACCCCAAAAAGTATCAGAATATTAATTATTCCCAGAGCTAAACCACGCAATAAATCCACACCGTTTTGCCGCGTGAATTCTAAGCCATAATACCGCAGAATTTGGGGCTGCTGGTAGACATATTTACCCCATAATCTCAGAATAAAAATAAATACTGCATATAACAATACCAATGTCAATATACTTTCTAAGTTTGAATCATGCACTAGTAAGTATATTGGTGTAGCCAATGGCAACCATAGCAACAATAAAGTCAAAATAAAAGCACCCAGCCTAATAAGGGCAGGGCGTTCAGCTAAACGGACAAGGTTTTTTTTCATACTAAATAAGTCACTAATCAGCAGCCAATACTCTAAATTTCGACTAATGACCAATGACTAATGACTATTCATCGAGTTCAATGGTGCTACTTAAACCATGACGACTAATGACTAATGACTATTCATCAGGTTCAATGGTGCTACTTAAACCGTGACTTATCAATGTTTCGCAATAGAACTCAGCGTGTTCTAGAGCGCAAGTAATGACTAAAGCTAGCCCATTAGTATGGGCTTCCATCATGATGCTCACAGCTTGGGGTTGGGTAAGGCTTGGTACAGTGGCGATTAGCGACTGTACAACATGCTCCATAGAGTTGTAGTCGTCGTTATGGAGCAAAACGCGATACCGAGGCGCGAGCTTGCGGGTTGTGGAAGGCTTTTGAATAGTTTCAACTGACACGGCTCTTTGCTCTTTTCTCGTTACTTCACTACAACAAAGTCTCTGTTTTGCGATCGCTCAACAGTTATTTACCTATTCTATAGTATTTCTGCTCAGATACTATGCTAGGAAAACCCTTGGCTGCCAGGGATTGGTTGTATTAGTTTTGCGTAGCCACTTGATAAGGCACACGTCTAAGACATGGCTGCCGTAAGAGTGCTACCCTAATCTTACAGAAGCTTTCCTTAAACGTAGCGCATTTTTCCTTTTAAGATTAAGGAAGTTGCAAGCAAAATAATCCTTGCCCCTGCCCAAGATGGACATGAGCCTAGATTTTCTTCAACCGGGACAAATTGTGTCTTTAGAGTATGGCAACAGGAACCTGTATGCAGAAGTCATTCAATTTGTAGTTTCCCGCCAGCTGTGCTGGGTGCGTCCTTTATTAATGGTTACTTTCATAGAAGAATCACCCCTAATTACCGATTTGCGAGATGCGTCTGACTTACTTTGGCCTGCCAATTCATTTCGTGCAGCATTAGACACAGAAGTAATTACCTTCTTGAGCCAACTTTTAGCAAAAGAGCCAAAAACTGAACCTGATTCAGCCGCCAAGCAGCAACTCAATCAGTTTATTCACCAACTTTGGCAAGCATATCAAGAGGGGTTGGAGATTGGGGATTAGTGATTGGGCATTGGGCATGGAGAATAGACAAGTAGAGACTTTTTCAATAATTCTTCCTTGTCTTCCTTGTCCCCTTGCTAAATTTAATTACGAATTATGTTAGGGAGTCCTCGTACCCTTAAAGAGAAGTAAGCTATACACAACTTCTCGTAGAGAGTGTCATTACGTTAGTGCAGCGTCTCGTAGAGAGCGTCATTATGAATTATTTTAAAATCCCAGGCTAGGAACCAACTGGATTCGTCCAGCATCCATCTCTGCCATTAATAATTCTAGGGCTTCGTAATCAACATCAGAAATGTAACCTAGTTCCGTCAGTTCTGAGTTGATTTCATTCTCTATCTCAGGAGTTAGTTTTTTAATGTCAAGAGCTTTTTCTACCAATTTCCGAATAGCGTACTGAGTTCTCATAAATAATAACCCAACTGTAATATGACACTAATCATCCCAGATCAGCCTCAGTATAAAGAGCGATCCAAATACTAACTTATTAGTGATATATATCACAATTTAATTAGTTAACTAGATAATTCACTATGACTTTGCTGTATACCATCAGCAACGCTAAAGTGGGATTTAACCTACCGTTAAGACTTGGCTAAATTAGCTTTAGTTATAGACTAAGCAAGGTTTATCAGCATAGTTACTGATAATTTGTCTGCTCTATGGCCGTCTATAGTTGATTGTTTTTGAACTGACATAAAAAAAAAGTATATATAAACACATTTTAACTTGGAATTATAACAATCTTTAAACAGACATACTAAAGCAATAAAGATTCAGCAAAGAGAGCTAAGACGTAGGGTCGATGCAACAAAATAGAGTTTATGTTCAAATAATCCTTAGCTTGACGCTTCAAAATTCTTAATAGGATGTAACTATGCAGGCAGTGCTTAACTATCCCAAAATTGCAGTTATTCGCCCCCAAGGGTGTTTAAATGCTGCAAACGCCTTGGAATTTGAACGAGATATGACTACAGCGTTGGCGCAAAATGGTATTTCCATCTTGGTAGTAGACCTCGCAGCAGTAGAATCGTTAGACAGCGCGGGGTTGATGGCATTGTTATCTACACACAAGCTGGCTCTTACTTTAGGAAGAAGTTGCCGACTTTGTGCTGTTGCTGCACAAATTAGAATTATTTTTGAACTAACGCAACTCGATAGGGTATTTGAAATATTAGACGCTGAAGCTGAGTTTACCCAAATATAACTTTATGTAAAAGCACAAAAATTCGGGCAATAAGTGGAGTTTTTGTAAAGGAGTTGTAAGTTACAACGATAAATTCTGTTATCAGACCTAATTCAATGCTAAGGTTGGGGTTGGGTAGCTGTAATTAAGGTAGCTAGAAGATAGCACAGTGGTTGTTGCAGTTGAAAGATTAATAACGTCGGATATTTTAAAACCAGCCCGTTACCTGGGTAACGAGCTGTTAGCAGTACACAAACCTTGGGATACGACAGCAATACATTGGGTTTTAACCTACCCAGAAGTATATGAAGTCGGTGCATCTAATTTAGGGCACATCATCCTTTATAACATCTTAAATGCTCAACCGCGTCAATTATGCGATCGCGCCTACCTCCCAGGAAAAGACCTGGCAGCCAAACTCCGCGAAACTAATACGCCATTGTTTGCGGTAGAGTCAAAGCGATCGCTGACAGAATTCGACATTTTAGGCTTTAGCCTCAGTTACGAACTGGGTGCAACTAACATCCTCGAAATGTTGGATTTGGCTAGAATTCCATTGACGTGGCGAGAAAGGCAGGGAGGTAGAGGGGCAGAGGAGCAGGGGGGCAGGGGGGAACTTACCGATACCCAGTCATGCTTTCCGTTGATTTTTGCTGGTGGGCAAACAGCGACATCGAATCCTGAGCCTTATGCTGACTTCTTCGACTTTTTCGCCCTTGGAGATGGAGAAGAACTACTGCCAGAAATTGGTTTGGTGTTGGAAGAAGGCAAACAAGCAGGATTGAGTCGGGAAGATATATTACTGGATTTAGCGCAGATACCAGGCGTATATGTCCCTCAGTTTTACTACATGGCAGAGGATGGCTCAGTTCATCCTTGTCGCCCAGACGTGCCAAAACGAATTCTGCGACGGGTTGCAACTCCCATACCAGCATATTCCATTGGTCTAGTTCCCTATGTAGAAACGGTGCATGACCGCTTGAGTATTGAGATTCGGCGTGGTTGCACTCGTGGCTGTCGCTTCTGTCAACCAGGAATGCTAACTCGACCAGCACGGGATGTAGAACCTGATAAGGTTGTAGAAGCAATTGAACAGGGTATGCGGGCAACTGGTTACAATGAGTTTTCCCTCCTATCTTTGAGTTGTTCTGATTATTTGTCCCTACCAGCAGTGGGGATGGAAATCAAAAATCGCTTAAAAAATGAAAATATTTCTCTGACTCTACCAAGCCAACGGGTAGACAGATTTGATGAGAATATTGCCAGTATCCTGGGAGGTACGCGACAAGGTGGACTAACTTTTGCTCCAGAAGCTGGTACTCAGCGGATGCGAGACATTGTGAATAAGGGGTTGACGAATGAAGAATTGTTGCGGGGAGTAAAAACCGCTTGGGAACAAGGCTGGGATAAAATAAAGTTGTATTTTATGATTGGCTTGCCGGGTGAAACGGATGCTGACGTTGTGGGCATTGCGGAAACGGTAAGCTGGCTACAGCGAGAATGTCGAGGTAACGGAAGAAAACCCCTAAACTTTAACCTGACAATTTCTAACTTTACGCCCAAACCCCATACACCATTCCAGTGGCATTCAGTTTCTACCGTTGAATTTAAGCGAAAACAAAACCTGTTGCGGCAAGAATTCCGCCGAATAAAGGCAGTAAAGGTAAATTTTACCGATGTCCGCATTTCGGCAATGGAAGATTTTGTGGGACGAGGCGATCGCAATTTGAGCAAAGTAGTCCGCCTTGCCTGGGAATTGGGTGCTGGTATGGATTCCTGGTATGAAAATTTAGATCGAGCTTTTAGTGCTTGGGGGTCTGCGATCGCCCAAGCCGGTTTAGATTGGAAATACCGCCAAGTAGAAAATGGTGAATGGAATTTGTTTCACGCAGAAGCGCAGAAGGGCAGAGAAGCAGAGGACCAGAGGAGCAGAGAAGCAGAGGATAATACCCCACTTAGCACTCACTCCCTAGATATGCCCCTACCTTGGGATCATATTGATACCGGGATTGACAAAAAGTGGCTTCAAGAAGACTTGCAACGCGCTCTAGAAGCTGCAATTGTACCCGACTGCTCTTTTGAAGGTTGTTCTCATTGTGGTGTCTGTGGCATCGACTTTGGGCATAATATCGTGATTGAATCACCTGCCATCCCAAAATTTGCTGGCGAGTTTGTTCCCAACACAACTAAGGCGCAAAGACTGCGAGTTTGGTTTGGTAAGCAGGGTAATATGGCTTTGATGAGTCATCTGGATTTAATCCGTCTATTTGACCGAGTTGTGCGGCGAGCAGGCTTACCAATTGCTTTTACTGGTGGGTTTCACCCAATGCCACGGATTTCTCTAGCAACTGCTTTGGCTTTAGGGGCTACTAGCAGCGGTGAAATAGCAGATTTCGAGTTAACTGTGCCAGTGGAAGTTAATACTTTCCGAGAAAAGTTGACTCGTGAAATGCCCACAGATATACCTATATATAATGTGGAGCAGATAGATTTAAAAGCAAGTGCCGCTACCCAATTGCTAGAGACCGCAGAGTATTTGATTACTGTAGCAGCACTTGCAGAAACAACACCCATACAATGGCAAAACTGGATTGATACAATCAAAGCAAAAGAGGAACTTTGGTACGAGCAAATAACTAAGTCAGGCAAGAGCCAGTTAATAAATCTGCGCGATCGCTTGTTTGAACTGGAATTAGTAGAAACCCATAATCACAAAGCAGAATCTATGTCATCTGTAATCCGTTATCTAGGTAGCTATCGCCAGGACGGTTTGCTGTTGCGTCCCGAACAAATCCTGTTTATGCTAGAGACAGTGGCTAATGTAGAATTTCAACTCCTGCACATCCACCGCAATCGGCTAATTTTAGGGGTATAATCCCTATAGGGCAACTTGCTAGTAGTTGTCCTAAGATGGCAGACCGCAGGAATTGATTTTTAGCAAGGTTGCGTTAGAATAGGGTGAAGAGAAATTTTCTGGCGCTGCATTGAATTAGCTGGTTCACTACCCTGGTATTCAGGGGGCGAAAGCAAAGATATTAGAGTGCAACTTCTAGGATTTTATCCTAGACAAATCAAAAAGCAGATTAAAGAATGCACACTTTCTCTATAGCTACCTTGTGAATCAGTAACTAACAGCAGACTCGGTTAGCTTCTCTAAATCCATGCTTTTAAACAACTGCTGAATGTCTAATCCAGGTAGTGCCCAAGAGCTAGTGCATTACTTTTTTAGAGTTAAAGCAACCGGTGTCGGTTATGCCGACTTGTAGACGTTCACCAGACGCGCAAAGCGCTGCTTGTCTTAAGCTAGAGCGGCTCAAGGCAGGTTAGCAACTGGCGCAGCTGAGTATAACCCTAAGATAAATCCGGGGAATGGAAAATAGAAATAGTTTCTTTTTCTTAACGAATTCAGTTGGTTACTCTCAAATAAAGCATCCTGAGTTAAAATGCTCACTCAGGATTTAGAACTTTCAACTCAGAACTCTCTTGATTGAGGGTATTGCATCACAAATCAACCACGGACGGTTGATTTAATTGCTTAAACGATATGCAGCAGTTCTGGAATAATCAGCCGTGGAAACGCTCTTAAGAGCGCCAATAGCTATTTAACTTAGAAGCTCAGATTTGCGATTTTTATTATCAGTAGCGCCTTTTGAGGGTTGCGAGGGCAGCGAAAGTATAATATCAAACCGATAAAACACTGCTAATTCAAACTGACGCGGAGACGCAGGTAGTTTTGAATTATTAAGTAATTAACCGGACTTGATACAACAAACCTCAAACCTGTAAGTGCTGCCAATTTTTGAGGAAATTGAATGCCAAAACAAATTATCATCGCGGAGCAGCACCAAATTGCTGCGGTTTTTTCTGAAGATCAAATACAGGAACTTGTTGTTGCTACAGGTCATCATCAAATAGGTGATATCTACTTAGGAGTAGTAGAAAACGTATTACCTGGGATAGATGCGGCTTTTGTCAATATTGGCGACCCAGAGCGCAACGGTTTTATTCACGTCACCGACTTGGGGCCATTAAAGCTCAAGCGTACCGCAGCGGCAATTACAGAACTACTAGCACCACAACAGAAAGTTTTGGTGCAAGTAATGAAAGAGCCAACGGGGACAAAAGGGCCCAGGCTCACGGGTAATATCACCTTACCTGGACGCTACGTAGTACTGATGCCCTACGGTCGGGGCGTCAATTTATCCCGACGGATTAAAAGTGAAAGTGAGCGCAACCGCTTGCGAGCGCTGGCGATTTTGGTCAAACCGGCGGGAATGGGTTTGCTTGTGCGTACAGAAGCAGAAGGCAAACCCGAAGAAGCGATTATGGAAGATTTGGAGTTACTGCAAAAGCAATGGGAAGCGATTCAGCAGGAAGCCCATTCCACCCGTGCTCCAGCACTGCTCAACCGAGATGATGACTTTATCCAGCGCGTATTGCGGGATATGTACGGCGCGGATGTCAATCGGATTGTCGTAGATTCTAGTACTGGTTTGAAGCGCGTCAAACAGTACTTGCAGAATTGGAGTGGCGGTCAAACACCGCAGGGATTGTTAATAGACCATCATCGCGATCGCTCCCCAATTTTAGAGTACTTCCGCATCACTGCTGCAATTCGAGAAGCCCTGAAACCGAGAGTAGACCTACCTTCTGGTGGTTACATTATCATCGAGCCAACGGAGGCATTAACCGTAATCGATGTTAACTCAGGTTCCTTCACGCGATCGGCAACTGCTAGAGAAACAGTTTTGTGGACAAACTGCGAAGCGGCAACAGAAATTGCTCGCCAGTTGCGTCTGCGAAATATCGCTGGGGTGATCGTCGTTGATTTTATCGATATGGAATCGCGACGCGATCAATTGCAAGTTCTCGAACACTTTAATAAAGCACTCAAAGCAGACAAAGCTCGTCCCCAGATTGCCCAACTTACCGAACTAGGTCTAGTAGAATTGACCCGCAAACGTCAGGGTCAAAATATTTATGAATTATTTGGTGAAACTTGCCCCACCTGTGGCGGTTTAGGACATACCGTGCGTCTGCCTGGAGAACTCGAAAACCGATTACCGATACCGGCAGAGACACCAGAGCGTGAGCGTTTTGTATCCTTGCCTCACCGAGAACCACGTCAGGCGTCTGCCCGCATCCCGGAACAACGAGAAACCTATGATGGATTTGGGGAAGCATTTGACGGCGACTCGGAATTGAGCAACCTCAATCTGATCAATCATCCTAGTTATCAAGAACTTAATGATAAGCGTCGTACCCGGACGCGCCGCAGTCGAATTGGTGTCAATGGATTAAACGGGAAAGATGAATCTCGGGTTGTTCCCAATCCCCTAGCTTTTGTTAACGAGCCAGACCTAGACCTGGATGTGGAACCAGAACTAGGAGTTACATCAGAAATTCCCTCACCCACCCTTGGTAAACCAGGCTGGAGTGAAAGAGTAGAGCGTACTAAAATTATCAAGGCAGAACCAGTTAAGCCAGTGGTAGAACCACCGGAGATTAGAACCGTAGAAATGAGCCTCCAAGAACAGGATATATTTGCCTTAATGGGAATATCTCCCTTGGTGAAGTTAGAGCAAGAGGTTAAAAATACCAAGTCTGTGATTATAAATGTGATTCAGCCCGGTCAACAGCCAACGACGCCAATTGAATCAACCTCAGAATCAACAATTGTCCAAAAAGCAACACCTGAAATAATCACTATTGCCCAAAAGGCAACACCTGAAATAACTACAAGCAAAATACCGACACCAAAAGTTATTGAGCCAGAACAAAAATCTTTGATCGAAGAGACAACTGAACCATCGGAGTTGACTGTGAATCCTTCGGGACGCTTATCTGCGAAAGCCGCCGCGAACGAGATCGCAGATGAAAGTGAAGCTAATAGCAGCGCCACTGCCAGCCGCCGCCGTCGTCGCCGTTCCTCTGCGATCGAGGATAATTAATTTACTTTATGGTAGAAACATCGCCAACACCTTTGGAACAATCCACTTGGTTGGAGTTTTCTACCTTGTTGTCAGAGATTCCAGGGTTGGTTGCAGGTGTGGATGAAGTAGGGCGAGGCGCTCTATTTGGCCCTGTGGTGGCGGCAGCAGTTATCTTACCAGATCGCGCCTTGCCAATACTGATGGCAGCTAAAATCAAAGACAGTAAAAAGTTGTCTAGTTCTCGGAGAACTCAGCTAGCGCAGCAAATTTGTGGGCTAGCTATAGACTGGAAAATTGGGTTTGCTTCTACTGCCGAAATTGACAAGATAAATATTTTGCAAGCGACGCTGTTAGCAATGAAGCGGGCTGTGCTGAAGTTAAAAGTACAGCCTGCACTTTGCTTGATTGACGGCAATCAGTCCATCAAAGATTTGCTATTACCGCAACAATCAATAGTCAAAGGAGACGAGCGATCGCTCGCTATTGCCTCTGCTAGTATTATCGCTAAGGTTTGGCGTGACGATCTGATAATGCGTCTAGCACTAAAATACCCTATGTACAACCTGGAGTGTAACAAGGGTTATGGTAGCCAGCGGCATTTGCTGGCTTTGCAACAATACGGGCCCTCGCCCCTACACCGTCAGTCTTTTCGTCCTTGTCAAATCAAAGGTCTGAGTGTTGAGTGATTGAAGAAGAATACAGAATTTAGAATGAATTAGTAGAAGATATCCTGCGGGAAGCAAGCTACAAACCTTCCACTAATTACAGAATTCAATTCTGAATCTGGTTCCTGACTCCTGAATTCTGTTTGTTTAAAAATTACTCAGCATTCAGGATTGGTAATTCAGTACTATCACTGTCAAGTCCTCTATCTTTGGTTTGTGATATTACCCAGTAACGATAATCCGTCAAAAGTTGATTTAATAAACGTTGCTTGACCGACAACAGCACGCTTTTGAGCAAACCATTGCCAGTAGCTTCTAAAATCGGCTTAGGAGTGAAGGAAAATGGCGGTGGGAAATCCACCAGCACTTCTAAATCAGCTTTTCCTTGCAGGCGAGTGCCAGTGCTAAAGTCTTTGGGAGACAAATACCCTTTTAAATTGAGAGCAAAGCGCTGGTTAATATACTCGAAACCTAAAATTTCACAGCCTAGCGATCGCAAATAAATTATTCCATTTGATTCTGCCCAGACTCTCATGTCTACAGTAGGTTGAATACTCAATGACATAAAAGTCAGCGGACGCATTTTCAAGCGAAATACTTCTTCAGAAAGTTGCTGAATCCGGCTATTGTCAACCAAAGCCTTAACCAGACGTTGAGGCTGACGCAAGTAGTGCTGAATGGGAATAGGCTGCTCTGGAACAGCGATTTCAACCGATTGGCAGGCAGTAAACCGGGTAGCCATGAGCTAATAAAAATATCTGTTTCTTAATTTTAATATTTTTTAACAACTTAGTTCTGATTATTAGAAAAGTACAAAATTTATTGACTATAAAAATGATTGTTGCTTATCAGCTATACATCATTAGCAAAAAGTTGGTACGCTCATTCTATCTTTAGTTCAATAAATATAGATTAGGATTTAAGTATTGACAGAAAATCAAGAGTATGCTTATTTGTTTGGTTAGAAACCAATATAATTGCTCTTAAATCTTCAGAGGGATTTAGCAAAAAAACTGCAAGGAAATCAGTCTTTTAGCAGATAGATTTCCATAACTTGTTTTCTTGGATACATATTTCGTTCTATCCCTTTAGTGCGTAAATTTTAGAGATAACAGTGTTTAGTAAGAGTAGATGTTGGATATATTTGCCAAACCAAAATATCATAATCTCTGTTTACGCATTAAACTCGCAACTCAAGGCTAAAAGCATGACTTTATCGATCGCACATTTAGGGCCTCCCGGCACTTACACAGAACAAGCAGCTGTTCTTTATGTCAACTGGTTGACTAAAAGTATGGGAGTTGAAGCTATGTTAAGTCCTTATCCCACCATCTCCCAGTCACTGCACGCCGTTGCTGATGGTCAAACCCACTTGGCTGTTGTGCCAGCAGAAAATTCTATTGAAGGGAGTGTTACAACAACACTGGATACACTTTGGCAGTTAGACAGTTTGCGAATTCAGTTGGCTTTGGTATTACCCATTGTCCATACGTTAATTTCTTGCGCGTCTAGCTTAGATATAATTAATACTGTTTACTCTCACCCGCAAGCTTTGGCACAATGTCAGGGATGGTTAGAGCGGTTTCTCCCGACTGTACAGATTATTCCCAGCAATTCTACAACCGAAGCACTACAGCGATTGGAGCAAGATACAACAACGGCAGCAATCGCTTCTAGTAGAGCAGCTCAACTCTACAACCTGCCGATACTTGCTAGTGGTATCAACGACAATCCAGAAAACTTTACTCGTTTTTGGGTAGTAAGTCAGGGTGAAGTGGACGCTGGATACCAGGCAACAAAAGCGCCTGCTAGTCACACATCACTGGCTTTTAGTATGCCTGCCAACACACCCGGAGCATTGGTAAAACCTTTGCAAATATTTGCTCAACTGGGAATTAACCTCAGTCGGATTGAATCTCGTCCAACGAAGCGATCGCTAGGCGAATACTTGTTTTTCATGGATTTAGAAGCAGATGTCAAGGAAGCACAAATGCAATCTGCTTTAGCAGAATTAATTACTCACACAGAGATTTTAAAAATTCTTGGCGCTTATAATGTTTTACCGATCGACGCCGTTACTTAAGAAATTAGGAGTTATCTATTAAGAGTGTATAATTTAGGATTTACCAGTTATCAGCTAGGAAATATAAATTATAAGTTGTCGATCTTTTATTTTTGTTTTTTCTTCATAACTACTCACTTTTAACTCCTAACTCCTAACTCCTCACTTTTCACTAAATGTATCTTTAAGAACAGCGCGAGCTGCCAAGTGATTCCGAGTAGAAGTTAAAATTTCTGCTTCCCGCTCTAGACGAGTTACAGTATCTTGCATTTCTAACAATAATTGCTGCTCTGCGGCGACACCATAAAGATTACTGGCTACCCAATAAGATAACTCTGTTGGTAGATCGGGCAAATCTTCTGGTAATTCAATGTTTTGTTCGGTTAATTTGGCTGACAGACGCACAACATCTCGCAGTAATTGGTCTACCTCAGAAGATAAAGGTCGCAAATCCTTAGTAGGCGGTTGGTCTTCAATCCACTCAACTAAGCCAACGCGATATGGCTTTTCACGAACATACTCTAATACACGAAATCTTTGCTGCCCTAAAGTCATCATCTTGATCCGATCGTCTGGCAGCCGTTGGTGATGAATAATTTCGGCACAGCAACCAGTGTTTGCAATTGTACCTTTGACTGGATCGAACATTAAAACACCGAACCTGCGATCACTTTCCAAAATCGTGTTCATCATGATTCGGTAGCGAAATTCAAAGATGTGCAGGGGTAATGGCCTGGTAGGAAACAGAACTACTTCGGGTAACGGGAACAGAGGTAGTTCGCGAACTGCAATTTTAGAAGATGATGTCATTGTTGCTTTGGGATAAACTTAATCTTTAAAATTTCTTTTTCTCTGCTTTTCCCGTACTTTATCTACATTCTATCATTTGTTTCCTAGCTAAATAAAAGCCCTGAGATATATTTCTTCAGGGCTGTGTAAATATTCATACTAATGTCATTTGTCCTCTCTTACAAAGTTCTGATGCCTTCTCTTCGAGACGCTTCGCGAACGGCGGGTTACGCCAACGGAGGAAATCTCCGCTCAGACTTTGCGTTTTGTCCTTTGTCCTTTGCTAATGACAAATGACCAATGACTAATGACTAAATTAAAGTTTGACTTCAATATCTACACCCGATGGTAGATCCAATTTCATCAGAGCATCAATAGTCTTAGAAGAGGGCTGGTAAATGTCAATAATCCGGCGATGAGTACGGGTTTCAAAGTGCTCCCGTGAATCTTTATCTACGTGAGGCGATCGCAGCACACAATAGATCCGGCGTTTTGTTGGTAAAGGAATTGGGCCTATGGCTGTAGCGTTGGTGCGGTTAGCTGTGTCTACAATCTTCTCGCAAGATGTATCTAATAAGCGCCTGTCAAAGGCTTGTAAGCGAATTCTAATCTTCTGCTGCTGTAGAGTTGCCATCTTTAATTTTCCAGGTTCTGCGTAATTAGGGAAGTATTTACAGGTTAAAGGTTACAGGGTAAAGGTTACAGAAAACTATTACCTGTCCCCTGTAACCTATTACCTTATTTATAGAGGAACAGAAAGGAGCAGAGAGGCAAAATACATACCATCTCCGCTCCTTTGTTATGAGCAAAAAGGTGCTACTTGATAATTTTGGAGACGACACCAGCACCGATGGTGCGACCACCTTCGCGGATAGCGAAGCGCATTCCTTGTTCAATCGCGATCGCATTGATCAATTCTACTGTCATCTTGATGCGATCGCCTGGCATCACCATTTCTACTTCTTTGCCTTCATCGGAAGTGTAGGCTTTGATAGTACCAGTTACATCGGTTGTCCGCACGTAGAACTGGGGACGGTAGCCAGCGAAAAATGGAGTCTTACGACCACCTTCTTTTTCTGTTAGGACGTACACTTCACCTTCAAATTCATTATGAGGTTTAATTGAACCTGGTTTGGCAATTACCATACCCCGTTCAATATCAGCCTTCTGGATACCCCGGAGTAGTACACCAGCGTTATCTCCAGCCATACCTTGGTCAAGACTCTTCTTGAACATTTCAATCCCAGTTACGGTAGTAGCGCGAGTATCTCTGATACCCACTAGTTCAACGTTATCGCCAACTTTGACTACACCCCGTTCAATCCGACCAGTGGCTACAGTACCACGACCTGTGATTGAGAACACGTCTTCTACAGCCATCAGGAAGGGTTTATCAACATCCCGCTCAGGAGTGGGAATGTAAGAATCTACAGCATCCATCAGTTCATAGATTTTGTCTACCCAAGGATTTTCTCCTCGTTGGGTCTTGGGATTCTTGGTCATTGCTTCCAGAGCTTGCAGACCAGAGCCTTTGATAATAGGGATATCATCGCCAGGGAAATCATAGCTGCTTAACAGTTCTCTCAGTTCTAGTTCCACTAGTTCCAAGAGTTCTGGGTCATCCATCAAGTCTTCTTTGTTCAAGAAGACAACCAGACTGGGAACGCCAACCTGTTTTGCCAACAGAATGTGTTCGCGGGTTTGGGGCATAGGACCATCGGTAGCAGCAACTACGAGGATACCTCCGTCCATCTGTGCAGCACCAGTGATCATGTTCTTCACATAGTCAGCGTGTCCTGGACAGTCTACGTGAGCATAGTGCCGACTTGCGGTTTCATACTCTACGTGAGCGGTATTGATGGTAATACCCCGTGCCTTTTCTTCTGGTGCATTATCAATTTGGTCGTAGCCTTTAGCTATAGCCTGACCCATAGCAGCCAAGGTCATGGTGATGGCTGCTGTCAAGGTAGTTTTACCGTGGTCAACGTGGCCAACTGTACCGATATTGATGTGGGGTTTATTCCTTTCAAACTTTGCGCGTGCCATGAATGCTCATTTCCTTATTTTAACTAAGCGTTCCCTTTGCTTTTTGCAATGATAGTTTCAGCTACGCTGCGAGGCACCTCTTCGTAGTGGCTGAACTCCATCGTGAAGATACCCCGACCTTGCGTCTTTGACCGGATATCAGTGGCGTAGCCAAACATGGTCGCCAGTGGAACTTTGGATGCGACCTTAGCAAGTCCCTGTTCGGTGCTTTGACTTTCAATTTGCCCTCGGCGGGCGATGAGGTCGCCAATGACGTTCCCGATATAGTCTTCAGGAACTTCAACCTCAACTTTCATCATAGGCTCTAAGAGGACGGGTGAAGCTTTCAGCACAGCCTCTTTCATCGCCATTGAACCAGCGATTTTGAAAGCCATTTCCGAAGAGTCCACATCGTGGTATGACCCATCAATTAGCGTTGCTTTAACGTCAATTAATGGATATCCAGCTAGAACACCGGATTCGCAGCTTTCTTTCATTCCTTGTTCTGCGGGGCCAACGTACTCTTTCGGTACTGAACCACCGGCAATTTTGGAAACGAATTCAAAGCCAGTACCGGGGTCTCCAGGCTCCAAATTGATCACAACGTGACCGTATTGACCTTTACCACCACTTTGGCGGATGAATTTGCCTTCAATTTTGCTCACAGCTTTCCGAATTGTTTCCCGGTAAGCTACTTGCGGCGCACCTACATTCGCTTCCACCTTGAATTCTCGTAACATCCGGTCTACTAGAATTTCTAGGTGTAGCTCTCCCATCCCTGCGATCACGGTTTGGTTTGTTTCCGGATCGACGCGGACACGGAAGGTGGGGTCTTCTTCTGAGAGAGATTGCAGAGCCTTGGACAGCTTGTCCATGTCGTTCTTGGTTTTGGGTTCAACCGCTACCGAGATTACAGGCTCAGGAATGAATAGGGATTCCAGAATTACTGGCGAGCCATCATCACAGAGCGTGTCACCTGTCAAGGTGTCTTTCAATCCCAAAGCTGCTCCCAAATCACCCGCTCGCAGTTCATCGACATCTTGCCGATCGTCTGCCTTCATTAGAACTAAGCGGGAAATCCGTTCTTTTTTATTCTTACTAGCGTTGAGAACGTAGCTGCCCTTTTTCAGGACACCAGAATAAACGCGAACAAATGTCAGGCGACCATAAGGGTCAGCCATAATCTTGAATGCAAGAGCTGCTAGGGGTTCGTTGTCATCAGCCCGCCGCTCAACAGTATCGCCATTCGGCAGTAAGCCTTGAATTGGTGGTACTTCACTTGGCGCTGGCAGGTAATCAACAACGGCATCCAGCATCAACTGTACGCCTTTGTTTTTGAATGCCGAGCCGCAAAGTACTGGTACAATTGTCCCCGCAATTGTCCCTTTACGCAGGGCAGTCCGAACTTCCTGTTCTGTAAGTTCTTCGCCCTCGAAGTACTTAGTCATCAGAGCATCATCTGTTTCTGCCGCGGCTTCTATTAGCTTGGTGCGGAATTCGTCTACCTGCGCTTGCAATGCTTCCGGGATATCAGTTTCCTGGATATCAGTTCCTTGGTCATTTGCGTAAATATACGCGCGCATCCGTACTAGGTCAACGATACCTTGGAAGTCGTTTTCACTACCGATTGGTAATTGAATAGCGATCGCATTTGCCCGCAGGCGATCACGAATTTGCTCGTGAACTTTATAAAAGTTCGCTCCGGTGCGATCCATCTTGTTGATAAAGGCTATCCGAGGAACTTTGTAGCGTTCTGCTTGACGCCACACTGTCTCAGACTGCGGTTGCACGCCGCCCACAGAACAAAATACTGCGATTACACCATCCAACACGCGCATGGAACGCTCAACTTCAATTGTGAAGTCTACGTGGCCCGGAGTATCGATAATGTTAATTTGATGATCTTTCCAACTGGTACTGATCGCAGCAGCAGTAATGGTAATTCCCCGCTCCCGCTCCTGTTCCATCCAGTCTGTGACGGCAGTTCCTTCATGAACTTCGCCAATTTTATGAATTATCCCAGAGTAAAATAATATTCTCTCTGTTGTTGTTGTTTTGCCCGCATCTATATGCGCCGCAATACCAATGTTGCGTACTTTCTCTAGCGGGATCGTGCGTGCCACAGCTACCTCCTATAGTTTTTGCCTCATGATATCTTGTATATTACTCTTTGTTAAGATTCTATACTTTTACGGAAAACCGTCTTTTTTTGTAAATCCACGATATACCGCTTCGGCAAGTTGATATATCGCTTTTTTACTTAATAACGATAGTGGGCAAATGCTTTGTTAGCTTCCGCCATCCGGTGCGTTTCTTCGCGTTTCCGAATAGCATTGCCAGTTTCGTTGGCAGCATCCATTAACTCATTTGCCAATTTGCTTGCCATTGTCCGCCCTGGTCTAGACCGGGAATATTGCACTAACCAACGCAGTGCTAGGGTAGTGCCCCGTTCTGTACGCACTTCCATTGGTACTTGGTAGGTTGCTCCACCAACTCGCCGAGCTTTTACTTCTACTAAAGGCGTGGCATTTCGCACTGCTCTTTCAAAGGTTTCTAATGCACCAGCACCAGTGCGTTCTTCAATAGTTTTTAATGCATCGTAAACAATGCGTGCGGCAAGTGATTTTTTGCCATGACGCATGATCCGTCTGATAATCATGCTCACAAGGCGACTGTTATATACGGAGTCAGACGGAACTGGGCGCCTTTGAATAACACCACGACGAGACATACTTCACCTTTAATTCGGAATTGGCAACGAAATTATATGCTATCAGACACCGGAAACTAAAAGCGGTAGAACCCAACCCTCAGACTTCCTCAATTTTTTCGACCGTTGCAGCAAGGCTGACTTCTTAACTGGCAATTTTGGATTTTGGTCGCACCTTTTGTTGCCCTTCCAGCGCAACACCGAATTTTGGATTAAAAGTTTTCGGTATATGTTCTGACTACAAGGATCTGAACAAATCAAAAATCTATAAACCTCATTCCCTTGTGGGTTCGACCAATCCAAAAAATGCTCGATAAATCGCTAAAGCTACGCGATCGCAAACCTAAAATCTAAAATTCATTGACTTGCTACCTGCAACTAAATACTCAAGACACAAGATTATAAACTTTAATGTTCAGATGAGAAACTCGCTGTATATTACAGCATTCTCCTCAGAACTTCTACACTTGCTCGCTTAGTGTAGATGTAGCTTGCTTGATTTTTTCAAACAGACTTTAGCAGCCTTTATGACTACTGTTAGAACACAGACGGCGATCCTTTTTTGCCCTCTAACGCTTTCAAGGTAGACGATTAATCGAGTTGGATGCGATTAATCGTCTAATCCTATTTTTTCGCTTCTTTGGGACGCTTGGTTCCATACTTGGAACGGCCTTGCTTGCGGTCTTTGACTCCGGCTGTATCTAGGGTGCCACGGATAATGTGGTATCTCACGCCTGGTAGATCCTTAACTCGACCACCACGAATCATCACAACTGAGTGTTCTTGTAAGTTGTGACCAATGCCTGGAATGTAAGCTGTGACTTCAAATCCAGAGGTAAGTCTGACTCTTGCTACTTTGCGTAGGGCTGAGTTAGGCTTTTTTGGTGTGGTCGTGTATACTCTGGTACAAACTCCCCGACGTTGGGGACATTGTTTCAGAGCAGGGGACTTGGTTTTCTGACGCGCTTGTTCGCGCTCATTTCGTATTAGCTGCTGTATTGTTGGCATGAGTTACAGCGCGTAAAGCTGCTTATGGTCTAAGTTTTAACAAATCCTGATTATATCTTTTTTTACGGCTTTATGTCAATTGTTGTTTTTCCTTAGTAATTGAACATCTGTTTTTTGACTAATGCTCAATCACTAATGACTCAAGGAGAAGGAGTTGCCACAACCACAGGTAGCGATCGCCTGGGGATTGTGGAAGCGAAAACCACCACCCATTAAGTCTTCTGAATAATCCACCCTCAAACCGTTGAGGTAATTTAAGCTTGTGGCATCGATGACTACTTGAATCTCATCCAACTCGAAAACCTGGTCGCCAACTTTTATTGCTTCATCGAAGGACATATCATAAAAGAATCCAGAACAACCACCTGGTTTTACTGCCAATCGAAATAAGACATTTGGCTGCTTGGACTTAATTCGCCCAATCTCACTTATGGCTGCTTGACTCAGATGAATCATGGAACTCGTTTTTTGCAATTGAATACCCCATCTTCCATTTTACAGATGGGTTGACCTTTGCTTGTGCAAAATTCCAAATCACCAAAGGTATGAGCGCGATCGCTATTACTACATTTATAACACTAATATGCTTCAGTCCCCACCTTAACAAGGTAGGGACTTCTGGGGTGCAATAGTTCGTTTACAAAGACGGTTTACATAAAAATGTATCCAGCTTTGGAATTAGAGCTTTAATAGCATTCTTTTAGTTTTAATCTTTGGTACGGGCATAGTCATCTTGGTAGCGGATAATATCATCCTCTCCTAAGTATTCGCCATTTTGGACTTCAATCAACACCAAGGGGATCACGCCTGGATTCTCTAAACGATGAGATGTACATTGAGGTACATAGGTTGACTCATTATTACTCAGTAAGACTTCTTTTTCGCCACAAACTACTCTAGCTGTACCAGAGACGACAATCCAATGTTCGCTGCGGTGATGGTGCATTTGTAGACTGAGGCGGTGTCCTGGCTTAACTTCGATGCGCTTAATTTTGTATCCGCGCCCTTCTTCCAAAACTGTAAAAGCACCCCAAGGACGTAATTCAGTTGCAGCAACGCCTCTGGAAGTTATATTTGGAGGAAGGTGTAGAGTTTCAGTCTGTGTAGTTTCTTGATATCGAGCCATAGTTACCTCATTTGAAGACATAACAAACCGTTGGTACTCTTAATTATTGATAAAAAAATCTGGCGCTATCTTGCAACCTTGAAAATCAGCAATTTTGTCGCACTTTGATAAACATAGCAAAATCAAACCTTATGGTGTAAACCATCACTACTAAAACTCTGATGTCTACACCAAGTCTTCATCAAGCTAAATGACAGCTTGTTCTAAACTTTAAAAAGTGAGTGGGGATTGGGGATTGGGGACTGGTAATTGAGTTTTTTCCCTATTCCCCTCATTTTCGTGGTTGCAGGAAAATACCAATTCCGTTATGAACACGAGCAGCGGTACTGGGCGAGCGATCGAGTAGTTGCCCTCCCAAATAAAGGCTGGTAGAACTACCGCCGTCCAAATTTAGGGCATCCACACAGCCCATGAGTTGCATCAATTGGGCGTGTTCTGCCAAATTAGGGCCATAACCGCCGGCACGATTATGTGTGGCAGTAATCATCACTGTGCCTGTTGCCGTTGTGCAAATACCGCTACGAATAGCCTTTTCAGCAATAAAGGCATTGCTGAATTTTTCGCCTTTGGCATCAAGGACAATTTGACGATTTTGGACTAATAGCGGCCCAGCACCAATAATCTGGGGATAACGACTAAAATCGGCTGGAGTAGTAGCGCTGGAAATACTTACTGCGCTTCCAATAGGTAGTTGTGAGGCAGCACTAGCAGCGTTAGCGCGTAAAGTTAGCAGGTAGCCATCTTGGGGAATTGGAACCGCTGTCGCACCAACTTTGCCGCCTGGTAACTGATTAGTAATTTGGTCTTTCTGTACTACTAAGATAATTTCGTTATCAGTCAGGGGTGTGTAAGTTGATCCCCAAGCTGAGGTGTAACGAGCAATGCCACTTTGAATGTAACCGCTGTTGAGAAACAAAATTGGTAGGCGCTGGTCATTTGCTGTAATTAAAGTTTCTTCTAAAGTAAGACGACCGAAGTAAAATTGGCCTGAATCATTCCAAGCGATCGCACCCCGGTTAAGAATTGGGCCTGATAACCACTGACTATCCCGACGAATTGCACCCAAGGGCAATTTGTTATTGCGGTTAAAATAACCACCATTAATTCCAGCTACTGCTAAGTAACGTTGTGCTGTTTGAATTAAAGGAGCAGTACCTGCAAGTCCATCAGGACTAGCCCACATCGGTTTCAACATTAGCCCAAATTTGCGGGGATTAACTTCTAACCAGACTACAGGAAAGCGTTCTGTGCCTAAGTTGACATAATGCTGTCGCCAGCGCAATCCTGGGGCCCAAGTAATATCTCGTTCTTCTAGAGGATCGGGTCGAATATCAATAATCAGGCGATTGGGGTTAGCGACAGTACTAACTTGAGGCGATAGACCAAAGGGAACGCTCAGACTAATAATCGTTTGGTTTTTCACCACCTCCACTTTTTGAATCAGTGGTTCAGGGGCTGGTACTATTGGTTGTGTTGGTGTCGCTGGTGATAATTGTTTGAGCAGGTTTGGCAGCAATGTTGGTGGTGCTGCTGGTGGCTGGGGAGTATAGCGTTCTATCAAAACAGGGTCAGCTATTCCATCCAGGGTAATTGTCCACTGTCTATTTGGCGGTACAGTGGATTTGGGAGTTGGCGTATCTGGATCGGAAGATGGAGTTTGCGGTTTGGCGATCGCTGACCCTTGTGCAACTTGCCAGGGAGTTGAACGATCTAAATTGACAAGAATCCGAGTCTGTTGCAAAGGGATACTTGCTTCTGGAGGTTGCTGACTCTGAACAATATTTGTGACTTGTGCTTTTGGGGTAGCAATTTCCAAGGTGTTGCCATTAGCTTGGATTTGCCATCCTGATGTTCGAGCAAAATTAGTAATATCCAGATAGCGATATGCTCCTACTAGGCTGGCGGCTAAAACTTGTGGCGTTGTTATCGGCGAAAACCACTGTATTGGTTGCCTCGCTGAATTACTATTGTTTAAGAAATTTACTCCAATTAATTGCCTGAATGCCCCGTCACTGAGATGAGTTGTCACCTGACCAGATTTTCCAGCTTGCTGCAACCAAGTTCCTGGTAAAGTACGACCATTGAGGGAAATTTGATTACCAGAAAATGCCGCGCCTGTTAAAGGAGATGCAGGTGACTGTGAGATTAACTTGGGTGTTGATTTGGTGGTTTTTAAGGACTCTTGGGCGTTGAGAGGATGGGTAGTAATTAAGCACAGTACTGTCAAAAGTATTGGTGACACAGTAGCCAGAAAAAATTTGCGTTCGCCCTTGGCGTTGACTTCGCCATCGCTAATCCCTGATTGGCAACAATTCGGCATTTTTACCATAATTTACTAGGTACTTTTGAAAACTATCACCCAAGGTATAAACTAAGCAATTATTTGAAAATATAAAGAAAGCATGACTTTATTTTTGAATAAATATGGTAATCTATATGTTGGCTATTTATCTCTTTTAAACACACATTAATTTATTTAGACGCTAAAGCCACTGCAATCAAGTGTTTTAACTCCCACTAATTTTAACCACACCATATACGGTAGTTTTGGTTATCAAAACTGGATTAAGATATTTAATCCTAGCTGAAGGTTGCTAATATGATTACTTCAGTAATGTCTAGTTAATAGTAATACATGCGGCAACTGGGAAGCGGCAAAATTCTAGACAACAAAAATATTTGGGAATTGTCAAATGGGTATATATTGTAATACGCTGATTTTATTGGTGGATCGGGATGATTTTGGCTTTAAAACATAGTACAGCGTTTAGTTTTAGTTTTGTTTCAGGTGAGCCAAAAAAATCGGCTCGGTAAGTAGCTAGTGTGCATCTGGAAAAAAAAGGGATTGAGAAAATACTTAACTTCAAAATATAAAAAAGAAACTGTCAGGGCAAAAATAATGTCTTGGCGGAGGTAACTTGTCTAACACCGCATAAACACATAAAAAATACGTAATCATTTTAACACGGGGGAACTGATAAAGTAAAACCGAAGTTAAAATTTTTTTTCCCTAAATTTCGGTGCTTATATATTTTTCCATCGCTGAAATTAGAAATTTTTTTCCACAATGTAGTGGCAAAATTGGTAACTCAATACTTCAGGAACAGGGTATGAATAATAAACCGATGAATCAAGGCCAGAAAATCACAGCGGATATCAACTCAAGAGATACCTATCAGGGGCAAAAGTGGTTAGTAGAAGAACGAGATGCCTGTGGTGTAGGTTTTATTGTTCATCGCCAGAATCATACCAGCCACGAAATTGTCGAAAAAGCCTTAGCTGCTTTAACCTGCTTAGAACATCGGGGAGGTTGTAGCGCCGATCGAGACTCTGGTGATGGTGCTGGAGTATTGACAGCAATACCTTGGGAGTTGTTCCAACAAGACTTTGCTAAAAGAGAGAAGGAATTTCCATCCACCAATAATATAGCTGTGGGGATGATATTTCTACCACAAGACCAACAAGCTGCACAAAAAGCTAGAGCAACAGTTGAGCAAGTAGCTACTGAAGAAAAATTGATTGTACTGGGTTGGCGAGTAGTGCCAGTGCAACCTGATTTGCTGGGAGTACAAGCAAGAGAAAATCAACCCCAGATTGAACAAGTTTTGTTAGCTTCTGTTGACAAAAGCGGTGATGAATTGGAACGCCAATTGTACATTACCCGCCGCCGAATTAGTAAAGCTGCAACCAATATCTCAGAAGAATTTTATATCTGCTCGTTGTCAAGTCGCACAATTGTCTACAAAGGTATGGTGCGTTCCGCCGTTTTGGGCAACTTTTATGACGATTTAAAAAATCCAGCTTACAAAAGCGCCTTTGCTGTCTATCACCGCCGTTTTAGTACGAATACGATGCCCAAATGGCCTCTAGCCCAACCGATGCGGTTTTTAGGTCACAACGGCGAAATCAATACCTTATTGGGTAACATCAACTGGATGATGGCACGAGAAGCTAGCCTAAATCATCCTGTATGGAACGATCGCATCGAGGAACTCAAGCCATTAGTTCATATTGATAACAGTGACTCAGCCACCCTAGACAACGTAGTGGAATTACTGGTTTGCTCTGGACGCAGCCCCTTGGAAGCCTTAATGATTATGGTTCCAGAGGCTTACCAAAATCAGCCTTCTTTACATAAATTTCCAGAAATTGTTGATTTCTACGAATATTACAGTGGTTTGCAAGAAGCGTGGGACGGGCCAGCACTTTTAGTATTCAGCGATGGCAAAAAAGTTGGTGCAACACTAGATCGTAATGGTTTAAGACCCGCTCGTTACGCGATCACCAAAGATGACTACATTGTTGTAGCTTCGGAAGCTGGTGTGGTGGACTTCCCAGAAGCCGATATTGTCGAGAAAGGTAGACTCGGCCCAGGGCAAATGATTGCTGTGGATTTAGAAAATCATGAAGTGCTGAAGAATTGGGATATAAAGGGGCGCATCGCCAAGCAGCACCCTTACGGGGAATGGTTGCAACAGTACCGTCAAGAACTCAAAGAAATTGTCAGTAGTCAATCGTCAAATGTGAATGGAAATGGACATTTGGCTGCTGAAAATGGTAACGGGCATAGTCCAAGTGACAAAATTGATAAGCAAACCTTGCTTCAGCGTCAAACTGCCTTTGGCTACACCACAGAAGATGTGGAAATGGTGATTCATCCAATGGCGATCGCAGGTTCTGAGCCGACTTTCTGCATGGGTGATGATATTCCCTTAGCGGTGCTATCACAAAAGCCTCACCTGCTTTATGACTATTTCAAACAGCGCTTTGCTCAGGTGACTAACCCGGCGATCGACCCCCTGCGGGAAAAGCTAGTGATGTCTCTGAAAGTCGAATTGGGTGAACGGGGTAACTTATTAGAACCCAAGCCAGAATATGCTCGCAGATTAAAACTCGAATCGCCAGTGTTGACGGATGCTGAATTAGAGGCAATTAAGCTGTCAGGATTTGCCACCGCTGAGTTGTCAACCCTGTTTGCGATCGCCACCGGCCCAGAAGGATTAAAATCCGCAGTCCAATCTTTACAAGCACAAGCCGCTGAATCAGTCCGCGCAGGTGCAAAGATTTTAATATTAAGCGACCAGATCCCCTCAAGCTCTCTGGATGCGGGTATCAGCACGGAATACACCTACATTCCCCCCCTGTTAGCAGTGGGCGCTGTGCATCACCATCTGATTCGTGAGGGGTTGCGAATGAAAACATCCCTGATTGTGAATACTGCTCAATGCTGGAGTACCCATCACTTTGCTTGTCTCATTGGCTACGGAGCTGGTGC
The DNA here is from genome assembly GCF_036917415.1 of Nostoc sp. GTDB lineage: Bacteria > Cyanobacteriota > Cyanobacteriia > Cyanobacteriales > Nostocaceae > Nostoc. Next base: position 279,972 of record NZ_JBALDJ010000025.1, read on the forward strand.
AGTTTGCCCGTATATGGCTTTAGATACGGTGCGTGATTGGTGGTCCGATCCCAAAACTCAAAAGTTAATGGGGGTACAAAAAATTCCCACCCTCACCCTAGAACAAGCTTTAGGAAATTATCGCAAAGCAGTAGAGTCAGGACTACTAAAAATTCTCTCCAAGATGGGAATTTCTCTGCTCTCCAGCTATCAAGCAGCCCAAATCTTTGAAGCGATTGGCATTGGTGGAGATTTAATCGAACTGGGATTTTGTGGTACGACTTCCCGCATCGGTGGTTTGAGTGTTACCGAACTCGCTGATGAAGTGCTTTCCTTCCACGTCAAAGCTTTCCCAGAACTAACGACCAAGAAGTTAGAAAACCTGGGCTTTGTGCAGTACCGTCCTGGCGGCGAGTACCACATGAATAGCCCAGAAATGGTTAAGGCGCTGCATAAGGCTCTAGATGGTAAAAACTACGACCACTACGAAGTTTATAAAAAGCACCTCCAAGGCAGACCAGTAACAGCCTTGCGGGACTTGCTGGATTTCCAAGGCGATCGCCCGTCGGTTCCTCTAGAAGAAGTCGAGTCAGTATATGAGATTGTCAAGCGCTTCTGCACAGGTGGTATGTCTTTAGGCGCTTTGTCAAGAGAAGCCCATGAAACTTTAGCGATCGCCATGAACCGGATTGGTGGTAAATCAAATTCTGGAGAAGGTGGCGAAGACCCAGTTCGCTACACAGTTCTAGATGATGTAGACGAGTCTGGTTACTCGCCAACCCTACCCCATTTAAAAGGATTGCGAAATGGCGATCGAGCTTATAGTGCGATCAAGCAAGTTGCATCGGGACGTTTTGGTGTGACGCCAGAATACCTAGTTAACGCCAAACAAATTGAAATCAAAATTGCCCAAGGTGCCAAGCCTGGGGAAGGTGGACAACTGCCAGGGCCCAAGGTGAGCCAATACATTGCGATGTTAAGGCGCTCCAAACCAGGTGTAACGCTGATATCGCCACCACCGCACCACGATATTTATTCTATTGAAGACCTAGCACAACTAATTTTTGATCTGCACCAAATAAATCCGAAAGCAAAGGTGTCGGTGAAGCTAGTTGCAGAAGTTGGCATTGGTACGATCGCGGCTGGTGTAGCCAAGGCAAACGCTGATATTATCCAGATTTCTGGGCATGATGGTGGTACAGGTGCATCGCCACTAAGTTCCATTAAACACGCTGGTTCACCGTGGGAATTGGGTTTAAGTGAAGTGCATCGCGTTTTGATGGAAAATAGTCTGCGCGATCGCGTGATTTTGCGCGTAGACGGCGGACTCAAGAGTGGCTGGGATGTGGTAATAGGTGCATTGATGGGCGGTGAAGAATTCGGTTTCGGCTCCATCGCCATGATTGCTGAAGGCTGTATTATGGCGCGAGTTTGCCACATGAATACCTGTCCTGTGGGTGTTGCTACTCAAAAAGAAGAACTCCGCAAGCGGTTTACGGGAATGCCGGAACAGGTTGTCAACTTCTTCTACTTCATCGCCGAAGAAGTGCGTAGTTTGTTAGCACGACTTGGCTACCGTTCTTTATCAGAAATCATTGGACGTGCAGATTTGTTGAAACTGCGTCAAGAGGCAAAACTCACCAAAACGCGATCGCTGAATCTCGACTGTTTACTTCAGCTACCAAATAGCAGAGACAATCGTAGCTGGTTGGTGCATGAAGAAGTTCACAGCAATGGCGTGGTTTTGGATGACAAGTTCCTTGCTGATGCCGAAATTCAGACTGCTATTAGAAATCAGTCTACTGTCACCAAGACTTACCCAATTATCAATACTGACAGAACAGTGGGCACAAGATTAGCGGGTGCGATCGCTTCCCAGTACGGTGACAGTGGCTTTGAAGGACAAATTAATCTCAACTTTACAGGTAGTGTTGGACAAAGCTTTGGTGCTTTCAACCTCCCAGGGATAATTCTGAGCCTAGAAGGAGAAGCAAACGACTATGTAGGTAAAGGTATGCATGGTGGTGAAATCATCATCAAACCTCCAACGGATGCTACCTATAACGCATCACAAAATGTGATAGTTGGCAATACCTGCCTCTATGGTGCTACTGGTGGCATATTATTTGCCAATGGTCTAGCAGGAGAACGCTTTGCTGTGAGAAACTCCAAAGGCATCGCAGTGATTGAAGGCGCTGGGGATCACTGCTGTGAATACATGACAGGTGGTGTGATTGTCGTCCTCGGTAAAGTAGGACGTAACGTAGCAGCGGGAATGACTGGTGGACTGGCATACTTCTTGGATGAAGACGACTCATTTCGTGAGTTAGTCAACCCAGAAATTGTCAAAATACAGCGGGTAATTACAGAAGTAGGTGCAAAGCAACTGCAAGAGTTAATTCAAATTCATGCAGAACGCACTGGTTCACCAAAGGCGAAGAAAATTCTGCAAAACTGGCAAGAATTTTTGCCGAAATTCTGGCAGTTAGTTCCGCCTTCTGAAGTTGATAGTCCAGAAGCCAATCCTGAAAAAAAAACAACTGAGTTCAGTTTAGTAAGCAGTCATTAAGAGACTAACAACAAATAAAAAACTCCATCCCGCAAGTGGGGTGGAGTTTTTGGGCATGAGGAAGAAGTTACCAATGCCCTGTTTGGCCTGTTTGGACTAAGAGGATGTTTGAAAAGTCTTCTTGTCGGTATCAAAAGTTTTAGATCCCTCTAAATCTCCCTTAAAAAGGGAGACTTTGATTCGTGTTTCCCCCTTTTTAAGGGGGGTTAGGGGGGATCTAAAAGTGCCTATAGTCACAGCGAAACACTTTTCAAACAACCTTTAAGCGACGGGGAGAACAACCTCGCCCACCTACTCAATTCCCTTGAGTTTCCCGTCGCTTTCAATGAATTTTAGTTTTTAGCTAATTAATATTGACTAATTACCTATAATTAATAATTATTACTTTTTGTTAGCAAGCAACTTTTGGTCTGCATCTTCGATTTCTAAAAGTTCTGGAATAGTTACAAAGCGATAACCTTGCTTTTTAAAGTTGCTAATAATTACTGGTAAAGCTTGCACAGTTCTCGAACGATTACCACCACCATCATGCATTAGCACAATCCCACCAGGTTTTGAATCTTTAATCACGTTATTGATTAACTTTGGTACAGTAGGTAACTTGTAGTCAGTGGAGTCAGCCGACCAAATCACCACAGTATACTTTTGTCCTTTAGCATAAGCAGCTAATCCATTGTGCAGGATGCCCCCAGGCGGTCGAAACAAATTTGTTTTCGCACCTGTAACTTGATAAATTAGGTCTGTTGTGCGATCAATTTCAAACGCAGCTGCTTGTTGATTAAAGAAGTGATACCAGTGATGCCAAGTATGGTTGCCAATAACGTGACCTTGAGCGACAATCTGTCTTCCTAACTCTGGATAATTTTTTAGGTTCTGCCCGACGACAAAAAACGTCCCTTTGATATTATTTAATTTGAGGATATCTAGTACTTGCTCTGTGGTTTGAGGCCAAGGGCCATCATCAAAGGTGAGAGCAATTACTTTCTCACCCTGAGTGAGTTTTGCAGCGTTAATGATTTCTCCTTGAAAACGTGATGGTATGGGGTAGGCTAGACCTTTTGTTTGTGCTTCTTGCTGCCAACTTGTAAGCATCGTCGCCTTTAATTTCTCAATGCGCTGCTGAGTTCCTACGTTTGCAGATACATCCTTGATATTTATACTCGATCTACTCTGAGCATCCGAAGCATTTGGCCTTAGAAGCATCATAAAAGCAAGACTAAAAACACCACCTAAAGCAAGTAGCGCAATTAATATTCCTTCTGGCCACAGAAACGACTTATTGTTTTCCACCTCAAAGCTCCTTCAAAGATCGAACCATCACCACAGTTATGACGGTACGTTATAGCACATTTTTATTAGATATTTAGATACCAGTTGCTTTCTGGTAATCATGAAAATTGGAATTGGTACTAACGAGAATTCAGAATTGATAAGACAGACTATATTGCTTTAACTGAAATCTATATGCTCTAGATTTGGACAGCCTTGAATATACAATACTTGGTACTGTTTAATTTCAACCTAGTCATAAAAGGTAAGCTCTGCACTTCCACATTCTTACCGCTAGCTCTAAGAAGGAGAGGAACACAATCAGATAATTAACCACACCCCAAAATCCTCTTAAATAAGAGTTCTGAATTAGTTGCTGTTTTTCAGTTCACCGCTAAGGCAGCATTATCCTTTCAAGTTTTATAGATTTTCAAATAAGATGAACTAAGCTGTCATACCTACAATTTGCACTTTTAGCAGACTGAAGTTTTTTAGCCAGACTTCCTGACAGTAAAACTGTATAATTTACAACTTAAGTAAATTGTTTGATTAACATACAAAACTACTTACAAGGGTGGGTTGTCTTTAAAAAAGAGTCTGGTAAACTATTAGTTCTATTCTTGATAGGATATATTTTACTGCCTGTTGCCATTGTTTCCTTTTTAAGAAAAAGTTAAATTTTCAACTGACAGAATGTTACCTTGTACTTTCTATGAAATAGACCAGACGAAAATTGATTCAATATAGTTTCTCATTACCAAGGGGCATTTATTCTTTATATCTAGTCACCTTTGACTCATTCAGCAAAAATAATTCTATCAGCAGCTTACTTCTCTTTCGGATGCTGATACTTTAGCCGAAATTGCTAGTAGCTTTCTGTCTATGAATGTTTTTCTCGATAATTAAGTATGTTTATATCTTAATTAATAGTACAGTTTAATATGCACTGTCACCGTGTAATTACGGAAATTAATTTCGTACATATAGGCAAGTGATTAAAGTTACAATAAGATGACATCTATCCATTGAAGCATTAAAGTCTATATTTAATATTTAAAAGTAATATTTTTTACTAAAAAGGCTTATTAAGCTAGATTTCTGCATTTAAAAATATATTTACATTTTGAATAATTGTATGTAATATAACTTAATAATACAGATCAAAATATATTTTCTTGCTACTCAACCTCCAGCAGAACTACTCTCTGCCTTTTTCAGTAAAGTGAGGTAGATACTGTTAAACATCGGGCAGACTATTTTGCGACTCTACGACCAATTTTCTGTTTAAAGAAAAAACCTACTGGTTGTATCGCTCTAGCAGTCTGTAACTAGCTTCTTTTGCATAAATAGACAAATCTTAGAATTATCTCATAACTTGCCTTATAATTACAGCAATTAGAATTTTTATTTTTAATTATCTATTTAGCAATCCTAATTATTAGCTTATATTACCTTAGACAAGTCATAGTTTATTTACAGCACTTTTGCTCATCTTTGGTAAATGGATAAGTGTATTATTTAATGTCTGTATAGGTTGACCCTAAACCCTGTTTTCCTATTAATATACCTTTTGAGTCAAAATAATCAAGGTATTTGTCTCACTTCTGAAACTGGCTAGAAACTTTTATGATTCCTCACGAAAGTGATGCAAAAGAAGAGCGTGCGTCGTTCAAAGTATGGCGTAGTTGGCAAGAAAATCTGATTTTAATTGCGATCGCACTGTGTTTGGCATTCTTAATCAGGACTTTTATCGCCGAACCGCGCTATATACCTTCTGACTCGATGTTACCCACCTTACATACAGGCGATCGCTTGGTAGTTGAAAAAATCTCCTACCATTTTCACCCTCCGATAACTGGAGATATTATTGTTTTTCAGCCACCCGCAGAACTACAACGTCGAGGATATCCCAAAGACCAAGCGTTCATCAAGCGAGTTATTGGCCAGCCGGGTGAGGTAATTAGTGTTGCTTCTGGCAAAGTCTACCTCAACGGTCAACCCTTGGCAGAAGACTACATCGCTGAACCTCCAAATCAGCCATATCGACCAGTGAAAGTCCCAGAAGACGAATTTTTCGTCATGGGAGATAATCGCAACGATAGTAATGATTCTCGCTATTGGGGCTTTTTACCCAGAAAAAATGTCATCGGTCGGGCAACGTTTCGCTTTTGGCCTCTCGATCGCATTGGGTTCATTTAATCAATTTTGGATTTTAGATTTTCTTTCCATCCAAAATTCCAGAGTTAGAAGTTATTTTAAAACTTCTAACTTTTAACTTAAAACTTCAAATAATACATTATCTGGGCGATCGCATCACCAGTTAACTCTAACCGTCGCTGAAAATCAGCCAGGTTACGGTAAGGCCCGGCTGATTGCCGATTTTGCACCACTGCTTGCGCCAAAGACAAATCTATAAATGGAATTTGTGCTAATTTTTCAACGGTTGCTGTGTTCGGGTTAATTAAATGCGGATGATTTTCTAAAGATTCGTGGTCATAGTAAATAAAATTCAGTAGAGGCTTTAATGGCTCCAGGCGCGGCGCTGGCATACCCAAAGCCGCAGCGATATCTTCAATACAGTAAAATTTCACACCCGAATGTGAAAGTTCCACAAGCGATCGCGCTTGGTGAATTGACAAACCTGGTAAGCGTAACCAATCATCTACAGTCGCTTGATTAGCATCAATGCGGATACCTAATTTAGCCGCTATCTGAATTTCTTCCCCAGATTGTAGGCGATAGTAGGGATCGTTGAGGAGCTTGGCGCGGAGTTTTTGCAGTCTGGAATTTAAAGGTAGCCAGTTATTCATGATTGTCGCTTACCTCAAGAAATCTGGTCTAGCAATTGGCGGCGCTTTTGTTCAAACTCATACTCTGAAATCAGTCCATCCTGGCGCAGAGCATCTAATTCCCGCATTGCGTCAGCGATCGCTCCTACCTGATTACTCACCTGATGTAAATTCTTTGGGGCTGACTTCCCTAGATTAAAATTACGATCAAAAGCTTCTTCATCTTGGGCTAAATACCAAACTCCCTCAATAGCACTAGCTACCTTGGGTATAGGCGTCCAGGAAAGCAAGAAATATAAAATACCCCACACCGGCTGTCCTAGATAAAATTTATGCCATCCTGAAATTGTCAACGTACCAGAAAAAGCTAGAACAGCAGCAATACTTCGGCTTTTGCGCTTAGTGAACATATTTCTAATAAATCTACCAACACCATAGTTTCTACAATAAGACAGTCAAAAGGCACAGAAACAATTCATCCCTAACTAAATCTTCCCAATCCCCAATTTGAAGAAATTTGAGTAAGTTTCACATGACTGTACATTGAGCTTTGATGCTAATTTTAAGTTTTTAACGGATCTAGACTACTACGATGTCACAGACCTTCCTACCCCCAGAATGGTTTAAACAGCTTTACGATCCTTATGCTGTGCTAGGAATTTCTGTGAGTGCTGACGATCGCCAGATTTTTAAACGCTATCACACTTTAGCGAAACTGCTACATCCCGATCGCTATGCTAAAAGCTGCAATCCAGACCAAGAATTAGCAACGGCAATACTTAGCTATTTAATCAATCCAGCTTACGAACAACTCAAACATCGACACAAGCGTTTGATTGCTATAGCTATGCTGCGATCGAACGCAAGAGTATTACAGCAGCAAGCTTTGTGTGGGCAAAGTGCCATAGCTGAGGAAATTATAGAAATGTCTGCACCCCAAGCAGAATTGTTTTATGAAGAAGCGATCGCCTCCTATGCAGAAGCTCAATACAAATCACTCCATCAGTTTTATCAAGTTACGCAACAAATTAGTATACTGAATTTAGTTTATTTACAGTTGCATAAACCTGACCTGTTTCTACCGCAAAAACCCGTTCCCATCATCCCTGAAGTAGAAGTCAAGCCAGTTGAATTGACATTAAATGAAAAAACTCATGTCAAACCAGTTTTGACAAACTACGCTCAACGTCACTACCAGCGAGCGATTGAGTACGTCGGGCTAGCTAATTGGCCCCTAGCTGTGCAAGAACTGCGCGATGCCATCAAGTTGGAGCCAAATAACAGCGAATATTATGCCTTATTAGGTTTAGTACATCTAAAACAGAAATTTATCGGGATGGCTAGGGTTTACATCCGTCAAGCCTTAAAACTTAACCCGCAAGATTCATTAGCTCAAAAATACGCTACCAAATTGAAAATTGAACAGGGTGAAAACACCAATCCTAAATCAATGGCTAAAGCTCTGAGTATTGCGGCTTTATTAAGTCGATTTAACAAGGGTAAACGTTCTCAAGTCAAGTGTTGAAATTTCGGTAACAAACCGTACTAAAACCGAAGCTTCGTGACTAGATTACTCCCCTAGACTAAAATAATAAATAGAAGTAAAACTATTAAGCTACTGAGTCTGGGCACTCAGTTTAATATAAGCAATATGGGATTCTTCGATTCTGAAATAGTTCAGCAAGAAGCAAAACAGCTGTTTGAGGATTATCAAGCGCTGATCAAGCTTGGCAACAGCTACGGCAAATTTGACCGGGATGGCAAAAAGCTGTTTATTGAGCAAATGGAAGCCATGATGGATCGGTATCGCATCTTTATGAAGCGCTTCGAGCTATCAGAAGATTTCATGGCACAAATGACAGTAGAACAACTGAAAACGCAATTAGGTCAGTTCGGTGTCACCCCACAACAAATGTTTGACCAAATGCACCTTACTTTAGAACGGATGAAAGCCGAGCTAGAAAAACAGCCTTAGTCAATGTTAGATTTTGTGGAAAGTCAGATCGCCCGTAGTCGGCACTCCAACTTTCCAAGGCAGATTTTGGATTCATTGGCAATCCAAAATTCAAAATCTAAAACTAAATTATTGTGACTTGGGACGAGAAAACTGCGAAGGTGGCTTGAAGTTTTCTACTGGTACGTTCTTGAGTGCCTTCTCCATAAAATCTTTCCAAATGGGAGCGACCATAACACCACCTGTAGCATGGTCAGCTAATTGTCTGTTGTCATCTCTCCCTACCCAGACAGCAGTTGTTAGCTGTGGTACAGTGCCAACAAACCAAATATCCTTTTCTGATGATGTTGTTCCCGTCTTTCCAGCAGCAGGGCGACCGATAGCAGCACCTTTACCTGTACCCTCAGAGATTACCGATCGCATTACATCGATAATTGCTGCTGAAGCCCAAGGATCGAGGACTAGCTGCGGTTTAGGGGTGCTATCTAACAACACATTACCACTACTATCAGTAACACGAGCAATTACAGTTGGTGGAGATTGCCAGCCATAATTAGCAAAGGTAGCGTATGCACTAGCCATTTCCAGAGGAGTGACACCAATTGCCCCAAGCGGCAAGGAAGTCACAGGTTCCATCGGACTCGTAATCCCCAAGGTACGGCACGTTTCGATCACTCTATTCATCCCCACAGCCTTACCAATCTTGATCACGGGAATATTTCGCGATTGGGCTAAAGCTGTGCGGATTGGCATCGCTCCCCTAAAACCGCCATCATAATTTCTCGGAAAGTACCAACCGTTACCATCTCGATAGCTAACTGGGGCATCGACGACCGTTGAATCTGGCCCATACTTACCACTAGCAAAAGCAGTATAGTATACAAATGGTTTAAAAGAAGATCCGGGCTGCCGTTGAGATTGAGTTGCACGATTGAACTCACTCGTCTTAGGATCTATACCACCCACCAGTGCTTTGATAAAATGTGTACGCGGATCAATTGCCACCAGAGCCATTTGATTTTTAGATAATCCTTGCCCCAAAAGTGTTTTATGCCACTTACTAACAGTTTCCTCCGCCATGATTTGGAAGTTGGCATCAACTGTAGTTTGCACCCGCATTCCACCTTTAAGTAGTGTCTCACGCCCAAACTTCTTAGCTAACTCCTGCGCTACGGTATTGGTTACATAGGGTAGGGCACTACCTTGAAAGGATTTGATTTTACCAAGTTTGATTTCTTGCTTGAGGGCATTGTCGTATTCTGACTGGTCGATCCAGTTCAATTCCAGCATCCGTCCTAGCACTTCTTTTTGTTTCTGTTTTGCCAGCTTCATGCTCACAAACGGGCTGAATTCTTCTGGGGCTTGGATTAAACCCGCCATCATTGCTGACTCACCCAAGCTTAAATATTCTGCTGACTTATTAAAGTAACTGCGGGCTGCCGTTTGTGCACCATAATTGTTATGACCCCAATAAACTTGATTGAGGTACATTTCTAATATTTGGTCTTTAGTGAGAATTTGCTCTAACCGGATTGCTAGCACAGCCTCTGCTAACTTGCGGGTAAAAGCACGCTTGCGAGACAAAAATAGGTTTTTTACCAATTGCATGGTGACAGTAGAGCCACCCTCTTTGACTCCGCCTGCTGCTGCGTTAACTACTACAGCCCGCCCAACGCCGACGGGGTTAATACCGTGGTGATCGTAAAAGTGGCTATCTTCACTTGCCAACACTGCCCGTTTTAAATTCGGCGAAATTCTGTCTAGAGGTACGACTTCCCGGTTGGCTTCCCCGTGAATACTCGTTAAGAGTTTGCCCTTAACGTCATAAATGTAAGTCGTTTCTGAGGGAAAGAAGTTACGTAGCTGTCTCACATCTGGCAAATTACGGAAACTGATGGCTAAACCAACCAGTCCTCCGGCTACAATGGAACTTGCCAGCATGGTGATTGAGAGGAGAGTACCGCCAGTTACCTGACCGACTCCTTTCAAAAACTCAAAACCTGATGAAGCCCGACGCTGTGGCTGTTTATCTTCAAAAGTCCTAGACGACGACACGGCTATTTCACTTCCTCACTTGTAAATTTAACTGTAATTGATTGGGTGAAGCAAGGCGGTTAGTTTTTTGCAATTATAGTAGTTTGGCAGATGAGAAAGTGGATAAATTGCCAGTGAATATAACCAACTTAACTTCTAGTGTGCAAAACATAGCTAATAATCAATCTCTTCGGATGACGCAAGATTTTGCTTGGTTGCGTCGTGGTGTAGTAGAAGTATTCCCACAATCAGATGATGTTAACAGCGAAAGTTTAGAAAAGCTCTTACTAACTACACAACAACCTTTAAGGGTCAAATTAGGGATTGACCCTACAGGTACTGATATTCATCTTGGTCATAGCATACCAGTACGAAAACTGCGAGGATTTCAAGATGCAGGTCATACAGCAGTTTTAATTATTGGCGATTTTACAGCACGTATTGGCGATCCAACTGGTAAATCTGAAGTGCGTCGTCAGCTTACAGAAGCAGATGTAGCTAAAAATGCTCAGACTTATTTAGATCAAGTACGTCCTATCTTGGATTTTGACACACCAGGAAGGTTAGAGGTGCGTTATAACTCCGAATGGCTCTCTGGTTTGAACTTAGAGAAAATTTTGGAGTTACTCTCCACGATGACGGTGGGACAGATGTTAGCGAAGGAAGGATTTGCCGATCGCTATAAAAAAGAGAATCCGATTTTTATCCATGAGTTCCTGTACCCGTTGATGCAAGGTTTTGATTCGGTTGCCGTTGAGGCAGATGTGGAATTAGGTGGCACGGATCAGAAATTTAACCTTGCTGTGGGCAGAGATTTACAGCGCCATTTTGGTCAAAAGCCCCAATTTGGTATGCTGTTGCCAATTTTGATTGGCACGGATGGCGTGCAAAAAATGTCTAAGTCTTTAGGTAATTATATCGGATTGTCAGAACACCCAGCACAAAAGTATCAAAAGTTGCAAGGAGTTCCCGACCATCTGCTGTCACAGTATTTTGAACTGTTGACGGATTTACCTTTGGACAAACTGCCAGAAAATCCCCGCGATCGCCAAACACTCTTAGCATGGGAAGTCGTTAAACAGTACCACGGTGAAACCGCAGCCCAAGAAGCCAAAGAAGCAGCCCAAAGCGGCGGTAAGGAAGGTGCAGTTCCAGAATTTTCTCTAGCTGGCGTGCAGCAATTCCCTACTAAGTTAGCGTATATTCTCAATGTCACTGGCTTGTGCAAAAGTACCGGGGAAGGAAAGCGAAAAATTCAAGAAGGTGGAGTGCGCCTAGATGGCGATCGCATCAGTGATGCTGATACCACTTTCGATGCTCCTAGTGAATTACAAGGTAAAGTTTTACAAGTTGGAAAAAATAAGTTTGTGCGCTTAGTGCCTTAAATGGGGAATGGGGAGTCGGGAATGGGGAATGGAGAACAGGTAGGACAACGAGTTATTGTGGCTTTGGATGTGCCGGATGAACAAGCTGCGATCGCTCTTATAGATCGGCTACCGCAAGTTAGTTTCTGGAAAGTCGGTTTAGAGTTGTTTACTAGCACTGGCCCGAAAATTCTGGAAGTGTTAAAGTCTCGCCAAAAGCGCATTTTCTTGGATTTAAAGTTTGATGATATCCCCAATACCGTTGCTGGTGCTTGCCGGAGTGCAGCTAAATACGGAGTGGATTTACTGACAATTCATGCCACTGCTGGTAGAGATGCCCTGAAAGCCGCAACTGAGGCGGCACAGGAAGGGGCTGCAAAAGCAGATGTACAGCCACCAAAGTTAATTGCTATTACCCTGCTAACGAGTATTTCTGCTCGGCAGTTGGCATTTGATTTAAAAATACCTCTAGAATTGCCAGAATATGCTCTAGAAATGGCACTGCTGGCTCAAGAATCTAGTTTGGATGGGGTAGTTTGTTCGCCTCAAGAGGTGGCACAGCTACGGCAAACTTGTGGAAATGACTTTTTGCTTGTTTGTCCGGGGGTTAGACCAACTTGGGCAGACAAAGGCGATCAAAAGCGATCGCTTACTCCAGCACAAGCTATTATTGCCGGTGCAGATTATCTAGTGATTGGGCGTCCGATCACCGCTGCTACTGAGCCTGAGTTAGCCTGGAAGAGGATTTCTGAGGAGTTAATCACGGTGGCATGAAGCTAAGAGTTAGTAATAAACTAGAGAACAGAGTGCAAGGTGCAGGGGAAAACAATCTTGCCTCTTCGCTCAGAAAGAAAAATTATAGTTGGCTTGTAGCTTGTGGCTTCTGGGTTTTAGTATCAAATAACCTTGCTTATCCAGCGTTCTCCACAAACCCCACCCCTAAACCCTCTGTCTTAGCAGAAAAGGAAAATGTCAACGACGGGGCGAAGTCTTTGTGTTCTGAGCAAAATTTAGAAACATTTACTATACAGCTACTAGAAGATTTGCCTAGCTATACCAATCGCGCTAGTCAACGCGCCCGTCGTCTTAGAAGAAGCAGTGATGTTTACAGTTATATGCTAGTGGCAGGAAGACCTGAGTTTACTCCTCTGCCCCTTAACCTTGAAGAATATAGTACAGATGCACCTAAAAGCTCTGCATCAGGAGTTGAACAAGTTTTTTTTACTACCTTAGAACGGGAGTACATAGGAAAGAAAGCGGTAGAATTGCAGGAATTTCACTGGCTATTTTTGACTAAAACTAAAATTGGTTGGCAACTAGTGATGATGTTTTCTCAAACTGGTTCCTATTCAGCACAGCAGCCATTATCTCCGCCACGCGATAGTAGTAAAGGTACTGTTGCCCAAGGCGTTAAAACTTGGTTACGCGATTGTCAAGCTGGAAGTATACGCCGGATGCGTGCTCTAAATCTGGGAGACAAAATTAAACCGTTAATATCAAAATAGAACAGCTATGGCTCAAACAAAAATGCCTCGCCTTTAAGATATTTGCTACAGAGACTTTCAGTAACGTAGGGTAGAGTTTCTAACAAGTAATCGTGTTCATTTGGCTGCGACGCTAAAAAAGCAAAATTGTTTACCATTGCTCCGAGAAAGAACGCCTCCAAGATACTCTGATACTCATCGGGCAGTTGACATACGCTTTGATATCCGCTGAGGAAATATCTACGGTTTCGGGGAAACAGATGTAGCAGTGTATGAGCAATGTCATAAAGGTAGTAGCCGAAGCCACAACAAGAAAAGTCGATGGGTCGTGCTTTACCTGCATAAAAAATGTAATTATTTTCATTCAGGTCTGCGTGAATCAGACCCCAATTGGCGCGTGTTTTTTCTAGTGCTGTCATCACATTACTAATTCGCTTAACCACACTCTCAAGGACAGCGAAATCAGTCACAGATATCGTACCAGCATCTACTAGCGATCGCAGTTTCATTAGTGAAGCGTGTAGTTGCTCCCAGTCGTATTTTGGTCGCGTCAAGCCTGAAGGCAATTCCCAAAGGCTGGTGTGCTGGTGCAACTGAGCCATAAGTTCCCCAATTTGCCTAGCCTGCGTCGTTGTAGGTTCAGTATCAAGAGGAGAACCATCGACCCACTTTAGTAGTGTACAGTTGAGCCTTTCGCTGATGTCATCAACTACTACAGAGGTAATGAAACTGCCACTGATGTTCTGGATGGGGTATGGCACAACTAAATCAGTATCTCGATGCAACGCAATCAGCCAGATGAGTTCTGACTCAATGACGGCTTGTTGTTGCCAGATGCGATCGCAAAACTGAGCGATCGGATAATGGATACGGAGAAGAAATAACGCTTGCTCGTCATATTCTCCAGATGTAGCAAAATTTTGATTATTGCGAGTATCAACGCGAAACGTCACATTTTCGCTCTGACCCAAGAATACCAATTGAGCTGCATTGACATTGTATTGAGCTAGTGCAGTTAGAGCTAGGCCCTTCCAATCGATTTTGCTCTTCATTAATTTCCGAGTCAGATACTTATTTCAAACAAAATAAATGTACATCATCCAACTAGCTTGTATCAGTGGAATTGCACCTGTATCTTTAGGAAGATTTTTAGGAAAAATAGCTAATAAATAGCTAAAAGAAGCAGACATTATTTAAAAACGCAGATTGGCTTGAATTTAAGCGTTGTAACTCCCGTTTTTTGGCGATAACATGGAAAGAAGTTTATTTCAAGCTTTATCAAACCGCGTTTAGCGTCAGTTTTTTTATGGACATTCAGTTAATCAACATCGGCTTTGGTAACATCGTGTCTGCCAACCGAGTAGTTGCCATTGTCAGTCCAGAGTCTGCCCCGATTAAGCGGATTATTACCGATGCACGGGATAGAGGTCAACTGATTGATGCAACTTACGGTCGTCGCACTAGGGCTGTAATTATCACCGATTCCAGCCATGTAATTCTGTCAGCGATTCAGCCGGAAACGGTAGCGAATCGCTTTGTGATTTCTCGCGATCATCAAACTGTAGATAATTGACTAGCAATGGGTTTTTCCCACTCCTCTTTGCACCGTATCGGTAGTACCATGTGAATTAGATAAATTTTTTGTCACTCTTGCTACAAGTTCTTTAGTCACTAGTGGACTAGACCAGGAACACAAGACTAAGGAATAATATGTATTAATTGATTCACAGGTTGAAGGGATGATGCCAGTTTTACCCATCCAGAGTAGTGCGACTACCGAAGAATGCTTACATTTAGGCAGGTTAATTGTTTTAACTGGCCCCAGTGGGGTCGGTAAAGGCACTTTAATGCGATCGCTCCTAGAGCGTCATCCAAAACTCTATTATTCTGTATCTGTAACAACTCGTTCTCCCCGCCCAGGGGAAATCGATGGCAAAAGTTATTACTTCATCAGCTGCGGTAAGTTTGAACAATTAGTTGCTGAAGGTGAATTTTTAGAATGGGCAGAATTTGCTGGTAACTATTACGGCACTCCCCGTGAAGCTGTACTTAACCAAATTAATTCTGGGAAGTTGGTGGTGCTGGAAATTGAACTAGAAGGGGCAAGACAAATTCGTGCTTCTTTTCCCAGTGCCCTCAGCATTTTTATTTTACCGCCTTCCTTTGATGAATTAGAAAAACGAATACGCTCTCGTGCCCAAGACTCTGAAGAAGCGATCGCCCGCCGTCTGCTTCGCGCCCAAGAAGAAATTCAAGCCGCAGATGAATTTGATATTCAAATCGTTAATGACGATTTTGAAACTGCTTTAAATGATATTGAAGTAGTTTTGTTTAAATAAGTTAGGAGTTAAGAGTTATAAGTTATGAATTTAACCTCCTAACTCCTAACTCCTAATTTCTAGTAATTAACCAAATAGACCTTGAATTAGTGCCAAATTACTAGTCAAAAAGTAAGCAACTACTGCACCACCAATACCACCAATCAAGAAAGAACTGGCGAAGTTGTTCCAGCTTTCTTTAGAGTTAAAAGCATCTGCTGGAGGCTTGGGTACGGTAACACTAGGAAGTGCTTTGGGTGGATTGCTATTGGCATAGAGCGACAGAGCGCCTGTGAGAACTACAACCAGCCCAATCGCTGACAGCAATCCAGCTAAGTTAGCATCATTTGTATCCCGCAGTGGGCCCAATTTGGCAAAGGGGCCAAATAGCCAGTAACCATGAGCCATACCAACTTCTAAACCGCGTCTAGCAGGAGCCAGACCTGGGCGATAGGCAGGTAAATTATTAATTAACCACTTGCTCAAGGGAGAAGAATTAATCGGGGTTTCTAGATTGCCTATTTGTGGATCGCCGAATGCGGGAAAAACAACTTCCCGATTTCGAGGATCGCTGGGAAGATTCTTTGATGCATCTACTGCTTGTGCCATATTTTATGTTCGCCTCTAAAATTAAAATGGTGGCATTTTTATATTAATAATAATTCTAGCTAAAGAAGCATTTTGTTTAGGAAGTTTAGAAAAATTAATTTAGCTGATTTTAAAACTGTGAAACTCGCAATCTGTAAACAGTATCACGAGTTTCAAAAAACTATTTTTGCTGTCTATTTGGGTGATAATTCTGCCTAACTAAGCTGAAAAAATCAACTACACAATGTTAGGCAAAAAACAAGACATTGATTCAACTGTCCTAAATCCAATTTGACCCTTATGGTAGTGGGTGGAAAAGTAAGTCGGGGAAAAAGCGGTTGAATTCAATCAAGATACCTGCTGTGATCGTCAGCCAGATAGTAGCTGCCACAGGCGCTGTGGAAATGAATTTAATCAAATAAGCTGATTGGTCGCCTTTGTCTGCCATGAATTGAGTCTCCAAAACAAATGAATTAGTTAAGCTGATCTAGCGTGGGGAAATAGGGATTTCTGAATCCTTGGCTGCTAATTTTGCAGAGAGCAATTCTTGGACTGCTGCTGCTGGCCAAGCAAAGCCTGACGCGATTATGGGTAGTGCCAAACCAAGATCGATTTGGATTTCTTTTTGTTCAGTGTTAGATTCCTTTTTAATTGCTTGCAGATAGGCACGACCTACCCAACCAATCCAACCAGCAATATATAGAAACAAAATGCTGGGGATTAAAAAGTCACCAGCATGATTTAGACTACCATCAACAATCAAGTGGGGGTATCCTTCAGGGCCGCACAGCTCCTGAGAATAACGCTCAAACCGCTTTATCCCGGATTGGGGGTCAGCGGTAGTATTACGGGCATTAGCTGCTAGCTCTTGAAAAGCGGGATTGTCTTTGCACGGTGTCAAATTCGCCCCTAAAGCTTGTGCTGGGGGGACAAAGTTGAACCAAAGACTAATCGCTAACATGAAAGCAAACAATCGTCGCATAGAGTTGTTTCCTTTTATTACAAAACAAGAAGTTCTTTGTACAAAACGAAGCGGCTTGTACAGTTGTTTATTTACATAACTAGGAAGTCATCATACTCTTGGGTGGGAACCGAGTAAAGTTTAAGTAAATAAAAGTTAAAGCTTCTCAACCAAAATGAGTGCTGAGTACCAGAATTGTTGTTGTAGGGTAGTAAAGAAGCAAGATTTTCTCTTTATTACTCAGGACTCCAGACTCAGCACGGGCTAAACCCTAGCTATCCGCTAACAGCACTGATTACTCTCAATGACAACCGTTTTAGCAATAGAAACCAGTTGTGATGAAACAGCCGTCGCAATTGTTAAGAATCGTAAAGTTTGCAGCAGTATCGTAGCCTCGCAAATTCTAGTCCATCAGCAGTATGGCGGGGTAGTACCAGAAGTAGCGTCTCGCCAGCACCTAGAAACGATAAATGTTGCGATCGCACAAGCCTTAGAGCAAGCCCAATTAGACTGGGGAAAAATCGACGCAATTGCCGCCACTTGTGCCCCTGGACTTGTAGGAGCGCTATTGGTGGGGTTGACTGCTGCCAAAACCTTGGCAATGGTACACAACAAGCCATTTTTGGGAGTTCATCACCTCGAAGGTCACATTTACGCAACTTATTTAAGTGAATCAACTTTAAATCCCCCTTTTCTTAGCTTACTGGTTTCAGGCGGACATACAAGCTTGATTTATGTCAAAGATTGTGGTAAATACGAAACTCTGGGACAAACCCGTGATGATGCTGCGGGTGAAGCCTTTGATAAAGTGGCGCGATTGTTAAAGCTGGGTTATCCCGGTGGGCCAGTGATTGACAAGTTGGCACAAGAGGGGAATCCTCAAGCCTTTGCTTTACCAGAAGGAAGAGTTTCTCTACCCGGTGGTGGATTTCATCGTTATGATGCGAGTTTTAGTGGGTTAAAAACGGCTGTGTTGCGTTTAGTGCAGCAGTTAGACAAAGATAGTAAACAAGTACCAGTAGCAGATGTAGCAGCTAGCTTTCAGGATACGGTAGCGCGATCGCTAACCAAAAGAGCGATCGCCTGTGCCCTTGATTATGGTCTAGACACAATTGCCATTGGTGGCGGTGTAGCAGCTAATAGCGGGTTGAGAAAAAACCTCCAAGCTGCCGCCGTTAAACATAACCTACGCGTCCTATTCCCACCTCTAAAATTCTGTACCGATAACGCCGCCATGATTGGCTGTGCCGCTGCTGACCATCTATCCCGTGGTCATACATCTCCCCTTACACTAGGCGTTGAGTCTAGGTTAGGGCTTACTCAGGTGATGAAGTTGTATCAACCTATTGAGTAGTCATTTGTCCTTTGTCCTTTGTCATTTGTTTGTTGTAACCACCAATGACTAATGACTAATGACTAATGACTATTGATCGGATATGGTCAGCCACAGCATCCGGCTGTTCCAACATAGCCAGATGTCCGCAATTAGGAATTTCCAGGACATTTTCACCACAATATTGAAAAAGTCTGTGAAAGCTAGCTAAATGGCGCACATACTTGGGTTCCATAACCTTGTCTTCCGCGCCAGCCAAAAAATAAACTGGCTGCTTCAGTTGGGATACTAGCTCAGGTAAACGATTGATTTCTTCTTCAGTTGTGGAGTCTAACAGAGTTCCCAGAGCCGCTTCTGGATCAGCCACAACGAAATCTATTACTCGCTGACGTGCCCAATAGCGCTCCAAAGGACGAGCCACACTAGCTCTAGTAAACAGTAAATCAATCAAAGGCACTTGGGACAGCCAGCGCGGACGGATTTGCAAAAATTTCTGACCCGCCGAGCGAAACTGCTCAAAGGCTTCTTTGAGGTAAATACCACCGCCAGCGTTGATACAGATAACTCCCTTAACACACTCAGGCATTTGATCTGCTCCCCAAAGAGCGATCGTCCCGCCTAATGAGTGACCAATTAGCCAAGCACTGGTAATATTAAGCTGTTTCAGGAGAGCTGCTAAATCTTGAGTATACGCAGCAGGAGTATAAAGAGAATCGAAAGATGAGCCAACCGTACTACTGGAGATAGGCGTAAGACTCAGAGACGTTTGTGCTCGACTAAAATCGGTTTTTACCTGGGATTGGGATTCACCAAAACCCCGCAAATCATAGGACAGGCATTGCAAATCATCTGATAGGCGGGAAATCACAGGTTGCCAATATCCACGGCTATTGAGCCAACCGTGGATAAATACTAAAGCATGGGGGCAGGAAGTGGGAGCCGTTAGCTCGTATGCGTGTGGAACGCCCAAGATTTCGATAGTTGCCATACTTATATCGTACCCTTAAGGACGGGTGCGACTAAATACTAAAGTGGAAAGAGTTAGAAGTTAGGAGTGAGGAATTTTTAACTCATAACTCATAACTCCTCACTTTTTTATTTACCCAGCAACCTCTGTCGCACTCCTTCAGCAATTTTGTGACCCAGATATTCAGGAATGAGGCTTTCATTCGGCCCTAACAAGTAGAGAATTAGCCGTGTACGTCCGCGCCAAACCAGTAAATTGGCATTGACTACCAAAAGGTCTTCCTGCCAGATAGCGTACATCACTTTGTAGAATAATCCTGGTTGATTATCAGCTTCAATCACTAGAGCAGGGAGATGAAAGACCGGATCGACATAAAACTCAGTTTGTACCTGCTCTAAGCCAGTGTCAAGATTAAATTCTACTGCCAGCATCTCTTCTACCTCAAACCGACCTCCTAAAGCCTCGCGAATGGCGCGACAGACATTTTCTGCGGTTTTCTCGGTCAAGGCTTTACTACCACGAGATACCAACAGTTTGATAAAAACTAACATTGGCGGACGGATTTGACCGTATAGACTTAAACCGTGGATGGTCAACCCATAAGCTGCTAGTACACCAAAAATATCGCTAAGGAGAAAAGACTGGTTGCGGTAAGCAAAATGCAGGGCACTTTTGCTACCTTCCGGTTTCAGTTCAATAACAGCGCGTCTAGTTTTATAGAGACGGTAGGCTAGCCGCAAATTTTGCAGTTGAATTTCACTACTGACGAATTGCTCATAAAACTGGGGAAACGCTCGGTTAAAGCGCTTTAGGAGTTCCAGTGTCGAAGATTTTAAACCAGAGGCCATTGTTAAGGGTAAAACTCGCTTGCTTTCGTCATCTGGGGGCTGGGTGTTTGGGACTGGGGACTGGAGATTGAGGATTGGAAGGACAAGGGGACAACAGAAGAGTGTTCTCGATAGCCAATGCCCAATCCTGTGTATACAATTCACTCCTAAGCTAACGTGCATTTAAGCTCTATAGGAGCAATTGCAGGATTAGGTTTTTCCATTATGAATTTTGAATTTTGAATTGTTTATATCCTTACCCTTTTGGTGAATTTCTCCTAGCCTTTACAACAAAATGCTAAAGTTGAAAATGATTGGTGTGAAACACGCTCTAACTGGCTGTTACCATTGCAAATCCCGAAAACAACCGAAAAACTTTGAGTGTAAAGGGTAGTAAATGGGGGTAGCGATGTTAAAAGTGAATCAACACTCCTGAGAGTGGAAACCAATTCAGTTATACTACCCGAACCGCGTTGGCATGGGTTTTTGGAAAACTTGGTTTAGTACTCCTGAATCTGTAGGGACAACTAGGACAAATCTCTTTGAAGAGCATACAGCAGAAACTGCGGGCAACTCTAGCCCCAGTAGTATTAGCGAAGCTTCTTCAAAGGAGGCTCGGATCGTGTTCAGCACGGAACGAGATATTGACCTGTATGAGCTAGAAGAACTCTGTGATGCAGTTGGTTGGTCGCGTCGTCCTCTAAGAAAAGTGAAAAAAGCTATTGAGCATAGTTTTCTCGTTGCCTCAATGTGGCAAGTGAGAGGAAACCAAAAGCGGCTCATTGGTTTTGCCCGTGCTACCTCAGATCATGCGTTTAATGCCACTATCTGGGATGTAGTGGTTCACCCAGACTTTCAAAGTCAAGGACTGGGCAAGGCGCTGATGAAATATGTTCTCAAAAAACTTAGGAGTGAAGAAATTAGTAATGTCACTCTGTTTGCCGACCCCCATGTTGTAGATTTCTACCGAACTATGGGGTTTATGGCCGATCCAGAAGGCATCAAAGGTATGTTCTGGTATCCTCACTAACACTCAATCCAAATAAAACCCGATTCGCACAATAAAATCAGGTAGGTATAGTAGTATAAATCTATTATTTTAATTTGGTTTGACAAGGTTTAGCCGACGAACGAACAAGTAATATCTCTTGTAAAACGAAGTCGGCAAACAAACCTTTATCAGTGTAATTATCTAAATTTAGCTCGAATTTGCAGAAGATATAAATATATTACGCATGAGCGGTCTTATGTGATATGATTGGCTTAACGCTTTTGTGAAGTGCGATCGCTTTGATGGGAAACTAAAACCAAACCCAAAAAAGTAGATTAAGTGTAACGGGATGTAGCGCAGCTTGGTAGCGCGCCTGCTTTGGGAGCAGGATGCCGCAGGTTCAAATCCTGTCATCCCGATTTAATTAATATAGTTAACAGTTAAGGTAATTAGCTAGGTTTTCTTTGCTAAATCTGCAATTTAATTGGATATTTTTACGGAGAATACCAATTAGGCTGTTCTGCTATTGAAGCCTAACAAGCAAGTTTCGTCATTAAGTAGTAAGGTTATTTTTGACACTGAGCTTTGTATAGTAGGACTTACGCACAAGTTACGGAATAACGAACCGCAGAGGCACAGAGAAGCCAGTGCGTTGGGCGGGTTCCCCGACTTGTAGCAACTGGCGCGGCACGGAGAAATCAGAGTTTGAGAGATATTTTGCGTAAGTCCTATATAGATTTGATGAAGATATTAAACCAATCGCAAATGGAACGATTGATTAAGTAATAGCGTCAACCAATATTAGAAAAAGCCGATAAAATAGCATTTATCATCTCCAAGGTTGGAGAGATGGAGAGACTTTTTGCTGTTTGAGAAGACATATAATAAGCATCTACAGCATTTCGCAGTAAATAGCGAAGCGAAACCTAGAAAAACACAACGTTAGCACAGCCAATTTGTGAAAACGATACTATAGCAACTCTAAATAGTTAGGGAACATTGGATTTGACCGTTGAGGCTTAACACTCAACCTCAACACGCACAATGAATTTTTCAAAACTAAAATGAATTGCTATATAACTAAAGCTAGTTGGTGCTGTGCAAATCCAACCATTTGTTTAATTTAATTGGACTATTGATGCGAGGAGCAGTCATGAAATCATTTATTCGCTTGGGCGCGACATTGGGTATAGCTGGCAGTGTCTTTTTAACAGGGCTTTCAGGAATAGGCAATATGCCAGGACTGGGCAATCTAGAGGCGATCGCGTTGCCACAAGATCAGGTCGTGAAAAAGCTCCAAGAAGTACCTGTATTCACGCTCACCAATCCTAAAGGCGAATTCGTAGTTCTTTCGAGAAACAACGCATCCAAGCCGATCTCACAAGTAGGATTTTTTATTAGCAAGCAAGATGCTCAAAAATTCCTTGACAGCCGGCTCAAAAAAGAAAACCCCCAGTTGGCAGGCACGCTACAGGTTAGACCTTTGTCCTTGGCAGACTACTATAAAATAGTCCAAGAAAGCAAAAAGAAATCAGACTCTGTGATTTATACTTTAGTCCCGACGCAACAGCAAGTAGCCTCGGCAACAAGTATGCTGAATCAAAATGGTAAAAAGGTAGAGCAATTCAATGGTATTCCCTTATTTGTACCCAAATTTAAGAAAGATAATAGCTATCTGACTATTCCCCTTGCTAAAGGTAATGAGCGATACATCCCTTTCTTTTTTGAGAAAGAACAAGCAGTGGCTCTGTTAGATGAATTCAAAAAAGCCGTGCCAAAGGAAGCAAACAACACTGAAATTCAAGTGGTGGATTTGTACGGTGTTATGGAGGCTCTCAATAGCAGCAGCGATCCTAGTATCAATAAAATTGTTCTGTATCCATCACGGGAGTCGATCAATTTTATTCGCTCCCTTGCGCCAAATCAATCACCAGCTGCCCCCGCTGCGAAAAAATAACGGATATGCGCTCCAAGGTTGAGGTATGGGGGAGAAACATCTAATAGTCTCTGGTTTACAACTTTGGCAGTGGCGAAATGCAGCTCTTAAAGCAGCGATCGCCACTGATGTCCCACCAATGGAAGTAGATTGGCTGCTCCTCGAAGTTGCTGGGTTAGACCGCTTGGCACTACGTTTAGAGTCTTTTAAAAACTGGCCGCAAATCCAGCTGCAATTGCCCTTAGAAAAGTTAGAACAGCTATGGCAGAGACGATTAAATGACCGCTTACCAGTGCAGTATATTGTGGGAGTTACACCTTGGCGTCAGTTTAAAATTGCAGTGTCGAGTGCGGTTTTGATTCCTAGACCAGAGACAGAGTGCTTAATTGATTTAGCTAAAGCATCTGCTAGCAATGCTTCAGGACATTGGGCAGATTTGGGTACTGGGAGTGGAGCGATCGCACTGGGATTAGCAGATGTCTTACCAAAAGCAACAATTCATGCGGTTGATTACAGTTTAGAAGCTCTGGCGATCGCCCAAGCTAACGCCGATAATTTGGGTCTTGCTGACCGGATTCAATTTTATCAAGGTTCCTGGTGGGAGCCACTGACATTCTTAAAAGGTCAGTTCAGTGGTATGGTGTCGAACCCTCCTTACATACCCACCAGTACTTTACCTACTTTGCAACCAGAAGTAGTTAACCACGAACCACATCTAGCTCTGGATGGTGGCACTGATGGCTTAGATTGCATTCGCTATTTGATAGAAATTTCTCCTAGTTATTTGCAACCTGGTGGCGTGTGGCTGATTGAGATGATGGCTGGACAGGCAGATACAGTGCGAGAACTCTTGCAAAATCAAGGTTATTATTGCAATATTCAAATTCACGCTGATTTAGCTGGAATTGAACGCTTTGCCCTTGCTTATAAAAGTTAGGAAATAGGGTATGGGGCATGGGGCATAGGGAATAGGAAAAATGTCCCATGCCAAACCCCATAAAAATGACACAAGTTTCTTTAACAAATCTAATAGCTGGCGCACGTGCTGGTCTTTTGGTGAGCTTTCCTACGGACACTGTTCCTGCACTTGCAGCCATACCAGAAAAAGCAGGATTAATTTTTGCGGCGAAGCAACGCAGTCAAGACAAACCTTTGATTTTAATGGCGGCTAGTGCTGAAGGTTTGTGGCCGTATGTCAAAGGTAGTGAGAATGAGTATAAAGTTTGGCAAGAATTAGCAGATAAATATTGGCCAGGAGGGCTGACATTAGTTTTGCCAGCGAGTCAACGCTTACCAAAAGTTATGAATCCCATCGATCCCACAACAATTGGCATTCGAGTACCAAACAGTGCGATCGCTCAAACTATTTTGGCGCAAACAGGCCCTCTTGCCACCACTAGCGCCAATTTTTCTGGTCAGCCACCTTTGCAAACAATCGCAGAAATTGAGAATCAGTTTCCCAAGGTTCTGATAGCAACGACAGAATACCAGCGTGAAATACCAGGGATAGGTATACCTTCCACCGTTGCTAAATGGACAGGGATAAATTGGCAAATTTTGCGGCAAGGTGCGATTGAGTTAGATTTATTAACTGATAACCAAGTATAGGTAGCTATAATGTTGTTTTCATGGTTTTAACAACAGAAAAATCTGAAACTTTAGTTTGCGCTGTTGTACTTAATTAGCAAGTTAATAATTGCCAGATATGAATTGGAGCAACTGGATATATCTAGGAGTAGGAATAGCACTAGGTATGGTTTTCCGTCAGTTATTTGGGCGATCGCCTAATGTTTCATCTAGCTCATCCCTAGTAGCGCCATTAGCTGAACAGGATATGCCACCAATATCGCAACAGCTACAGCAAACGCAGCTGGCATACCTGATGGCAAGCGAAATGAGCTTGTTTAAAGCTGGTTTTTTAGCACGGACTACCCATGAGTTGCGATCGCCTTTTAATGGTTTGATTGGCTTACATCAGTTAATTTTGTCAGATTTGTGTGAAAATCCAGATGAAGAGCGAGAATTTATTGCCCAAGCTCACGAGCGAACGCTGAAGCTGCTGAAGCTAATGGATGAAATTCTCAACGTTGCAAGAGCTGAACATGGCACCAATAAACTAGATATTCAGCCCAGACCCTTAGCCCAAATTTTGGATGAGGTTCATGACTTAACTTATATGCTGGCGGCAAATCGCAATTTTCCCTTACAATTATTAGCCGCCAACCCAGAAATTTATGTTTTGACAGATTACCTCTGGCTCCGCCAAGTATTAATCAGTTTAATAGACACTGCCATTACTCAGATGGAGGAAGGCAGCATTTGTATTTCCAGTAGCACTCTACCTACAAACAATTTTGTAAACATTTGGCTAGATATCCCAACCCATGCTATGACCTGGAGTGAGCCGATTGATTTGCTCAAAATTGAAGATCGGTTGACCCAGATTGACCAAAAGAAGACTGCTCTTTCCCCAGGAATGAGGCTATTAATCAATCAGACTCTGCTGGAAGTTATGGGAGGAAAGTTAGAAATCTTGCCCTCGACCACTGTGAAGGAACCACTTCAGCAGCTTACCAGACTACAAATCTCTATCCCCTTAGTAGTGCTGAGTGCTGAGTCCTAAGTCCTGAGTCCTGAATAGTAAAGACGAAATCTTGCTTCTTGACTACCCTACTGCTACAACAGTTCTTATACTCAACACTCAGCACTCATTGCTCGGAACTGTTTCGGTGATTCCTGAAGCTGAACTTCTGTAGCAGCAAGGAAAGTACAACGATCGCGGTTATGTAGTACCATCGTAGTACTAGTGTTAGGTTGAAAACCAATCTTTTCGTAGAAACCCTGTTGGTAAGTAGTCATCAGATAAACGCGCTCAACCGACCTCATGCGGGGATGTCTCAAAACGGTTTCTACTAAATTGCTTCCCAAACCACTATGTTGATACTCTGAATGAATCACAACATCCCAAATTGTGGCGCGATAGATGCCATCAGATGTTGCTCTGGCAAAGCCAATGAGTCGATCGCGAAGGCAAACAGAAATCACTGGCTCACTGTTGGCAATAGCTATACCTAAATCTTCAATACTGCGTCCCTTTGCCCAGAAAGCGGAAACGTTTAACAGTTCTTGGAGTTGGTAAAGGTCAATTTCAGACTTGCGATCGCTAAATTTAATCTGAAGATGGTTCATGTATGGCATCCACTTTTGGCAGTATCTTTGAGCAGACATTTGGTGAAATTAAATATGTATTATCCAGAAATCTTGTAGAGACGTAGCAGTGCTACGTCTCTAGATTCTTTTTCAGTAGATGTCTAGTAAAGTTAAGTCATATTTTGCTATAAATTGCTGTACGTGTTGAGAAAGAAAATTTAATGACAAACCCACTTCCATAGAGGATGAGTTGCTCCCTGTTGACGTATCCGATAAACTTGTTTTTCTAAACGTTGTTTTTCTTGTGGTGGCAGTCCAAATAAAATATTCCGACTTTGCCAAACTAAAACAGCAGCAGTCATCCCCAGACAAAAGGCTAAACCGAAGGTAGAAAGTGGATGGTAGAATAATCCAAATTTCACTGCCACCCAGGTAAAATATTGTTGCCATAGAGCAATTTCTGTACGTAGACCCCACAAGGAGACAGGCGCAATGGTCAGCCATAAACAGCCCACAAACAGCCACCGACCATATACTGTTAACTGATGTAGTCTTTGTACTTGTTGAGCAAATGATGGGTCAGATTTCTCAAAATTTGGGACAGTATTTAATCGTTCCGGTTGATCCATAGGGGAATAAGAGTGCAAGGTGTGGGTAAGCAATTCAAAATGCTTTCACCCAATTGGGAAATATACACAAGTTTAACTATCCTGGGAACTAGGAGATGTATCAATCGAATCAGCGTTGTCTAACATTTGGGATTCCCCTTTTCGCTCTCGCCACCAAGTTAGAAGAGTACTGGCGATGAAAATACTCGAATAAGCCCCCATTGTGAAGCCAATAATCAAAG
Organism: Nostoc sp.; assembly: GCF_036917415.1. Taxonomy (GTDB): domain Bacteria; phylum Cyanobacteriota; class Cyanobacteriia; order Cyanobacteriales; family Nostocaceae; genus Nostoc. Next base: position 307,335 of record NZ_JBALDJ010000025.1, read on the forward strand.
CGAGGGAAAAGTTTTTCAGTGTTTCTCCGCCAAATAAAAAGATTGCCGATAATGTCAGTAATACGGTTAAGGTAGTGTTGATCGATCTTGTCAATGTTTGGTTAACAGCATCATCTACAATTTCAGCAATCGGCTGTTCGGGATGGATTTTAATGGTTTCCCGAATGCGATCGTAAATTACCACTGTATCGTTGACTGAAAAACCTGTGATCGTAAGTAAGGCGACGATAAAAAGGCTATCTACTTCAATGCCCGCCACCAAACCAAAAATTGAGAACACCCCTACTGTGATTAAGATATCGTGGAGTAGGGCAACGATCGCAAACACAGCATAATCTAACTGGAAGCGGAAGCTCATATAGATAGTAATACCGATGAAGGAAACTATCAGAGCTAACACCCCGGATGTAAACAGTTCTTTTCCCAAGGTGGGGCCAACGGAGTCAATCTGATTCTTTTGTGGGTCAAAAACGCCGATTTCTTCGCTCAAAGCGTTTTGTAACTTGGTACGCTGATCGACACCCAAATCTTTTGACCGAATTAGTACACCATTTTCTGCACCATTTTCCGAGACAAGTTGGATACTGCTATCACCTAATCCCTGTGCTTTTGCTACTTCCCGGACAGCGTTGATATCAATTGGTTTGTCGCAATTACCGGGTTTAGTACAATCTCGGACAAACTGCAACCGTGTACCACCGATAAAATCTAAACCTGGGCGTAGGGGGGCGCGAATATTCGGTTGTTGCCAAGAAATCACCATTGAGATGATACCAGCAAGGATGATAGCGGCAGAAATAGTCCACCAAAGCGATCGCGATTTATTGATATTCAGTTTCATGGAGTCACCTCTGCCTTATTCGATGCTGGCAGGTTTGGACAGAAAAGTTCTGTCTTCCGCAAAGAGTGAATTGAAATTGCCAAAAACAGCAATGTCCGACTACAGGTAATTGCAGTAAACATACTCACAGCTACCCCCAAAGCTAAGGTAAGAGCAAAGCCTTTGACTAAACCAGACCCCAGCCAAAACAGGGCAGCGCAAGCAATCCATGTAGTGACGTTGCTATCTAAAATACTAGAAAATGCCCGATAAAAACCAGATTCCACAGAACGATACAGAGATTTACCTGCCCGCAATTCTTCCCGCGTCCTTTCAAAAATTAGCACATTGGCATCAACTGCCATCCCAATACTGAGAATAAAACCAGCAATTCCCGGCAAAGTTAGGGTAACGCCCAACAAAGCAAAGGTTGCCCAAGTTAAGAGAGAGTAGATCACTAGTGATACATCCGCAATCAATCCTGGTAGTCGATAGTAAACCACCATGAATATTAATACTAAAGTCAAACCACCGACTCCAGCATAAATACTACTTTGAATGCTATCTTTACCCAAGGTAGCTCCGACTGTCCGCCTTTCTGCAATTTCTACTGGTACGGGTAATGCGCCACCGCGTAACTGCACGCCTAAGTCATTGGCTTGTTGGGCAGTAAACCGTCCTGTAATCACCGCAGAGCCACCAGTAATGCCAGTAGCGGCAAATTCTATACCCACAGTGGGAGCACTGATCACTTCATTGTCCAGAAAAACACCAATGCTACGCCCAGTACCAGCGAGATTTTTCGTCAAATTGGCAAACAGTTCACCACCCTTTTGGTCGAAGCGAATAGCAACATTCCAGTTGTTACCTTGAGTGGGTTCACCATAGGCATCCTTGAGGTATTTGCCAATGAGCGGTGGATTAGTGCTTTCAAACAATTCTGCGATCGCTTGATTATTTTTCTGTAAATTTTCTTGATTCTTGACAATTGCCGCTTTGTCGGTACTCTTTCTTAATTCTTCTTGCTTGAATTTCAATTCGGCTCTTGATGCTTGAAAAGCAAGCAGTTGAGTTTCTGTATTCGGTTTTTGGGTACGAAATTCTAACTGCGCCGTACCTCCTAGCACCCGTTCAGCTTGTTCTGGATCGTTGACTCCTGGTAATTGCACCAGTATTTTATCTGTGCCGACTGTTTGGATTACTGGCTCAGAAACACCCAGACCATTAATCCGGCCTTCGACAACTTTCTTCACACCTTCCAATTCTCGGTCGGTGATTTTGGGAATATCCGCTGATGGTTTCACCTGAATTGTGAGCTGTGAACCTCCGCGCAAGTCCAGTCCAAGAGGTATCGGAATTGTGGCAATCACCGTACTAGCGGCGATTATCAGGACTAAAATCAAAATTAATAGCGATCGCTGTCTTTGCATACCATAACTCGCAACTGACAAACGCTATAATAGCGTTCTTTTGAGGAGTTATGAGTTAGGAGTTTGGGGATGGGGCATTGGGCATTGGGCATTGTTTTTCTTCTGTTATCCCTCTGCCCTTCTGCCCCGCTATTCTTCAGTCTCTAGACTCGCAATGCTACCATTTTTTCCACAGCTTCTACTATTTGCTCTGGTTGGATGATTGTTAGTCGTTCCAAATTGCCGTTATAGGGTGTGGGGATATCTTGGGAAGAAAGCCGTAGTACTGGCGCGTCCAATTCATCAAATAAGCGATCGTTTATTGAGGCGATGACTTCTGCTCCAATACCCGCAGTTCGCATGGATTCTTCCACAACAATGACTTTATGGGTTTTACGTATTGATGCACCAATGGTATCAAAATCTAATGGTTTGAGAGATATTAAATCGATAACTTCTGGATCGTATCCTTGTTTTTCAAGAGTTTTTACGGCTTGCGCTACATGATGGCGCATCCGTGAATAAGTAATAATGGTTACATCTTTACCCTGGCGCACAATTTCTGCTTTATCCAGAGGTAGTAAGTATTCTTCTTCTGGTAAATCTTCTTTCAAGTTGTAAAGCAGAACGTGTTCAAAGAACAACACTGGATTATCATCGCGGATAGCGGATTTCAGTAGTCCTTTAGCGTTTCTTGGTGTGGAGCAGGCAACAATCTTTAACCCCGGCACAGCTTGGAAGTAGGTTTCTAGTCGCTGGGAATGTTCTGCGCCTAGCTGCCGTCCTACACCTCCAGGGCCGCGAATTACCATCGGAATTTTAAAGTTACCGCCAGAAGTATAGCGTAGCATTCCAGCGTTGTTGGATATTTGGTTGAAGGCAAGCAGTAAAAAGCCCATGTTCATGCCTTCAATGATCGGACGTAACCCAGTCATTGCTGCTCCCACAGCCATCCCAGTAAAGCTATTTTCAGCAATGGGGGTGTCTAGAATGCGGAGTTCGCCATATTTTTGGTACAGGTCTTTGGTAACTTTATAGGAACCGCCGTAGTGTCCAACATCTTCACCGAGAACGAATACGCTGGAGTCACGCGCCATTTCTTCATCAATGGCTTCCCGTAAGGCGTTGAAGAATAGTGTTTCTGCCATTTAGACCTTCTAGTACGATTATGGTTTTAGAATTTTATCGTGCTGCTGTCGCAAATACAGTGAGCGATCGCACTAGTTAGAGTTTAGGTTTTTTAAATAAACTGCCCCTAGCATAGAACGAGTGATTGCCATAACTATATCAAAGCTATTTAACTTAGATTTTAGAGGTTTTATGAGCGATCGCCTCCTCCTCTGGCAAATGCGGCTGATTTTTTTATGTAATAAAACTTAGAATTAATGTATAAAATCAATTTAAAATTTACAGGTTGAAAGATACCAACCTGACTCAAGTCACACCAGAGTAAAAAATTTGTTGTAGCAATAATTTAAATATGCCTACTTATAGAACAATTGAAAACATTGTTTATCTTAAGTTTTTGGGCTACTAAAATTTATTTACCTGTGTTTTTAGTGCGAATCGATGAACAAACAAAAAATCTTGTAATTCTCGCTGGAGAAGAAAATGAAATTATAATTTACCTAGACGGGAAGTGGAGATATGTATGAGTAAGCCAGATTTTATGACAATGCCCCGTGCCCAATTGCGTCAATATATCCTTGACCATAGAGAAGATGATGAAGCTTTTCAAACTTATCTAGATAGATTCACCTCTGAAAACGCTGTAATCTTTCCTGCACCACAGTCAATAGATGATTTAGAAAACTTCCCAGAGTTGCATCAACAGAACCTAGAAAGACTACGAAAGCAAGCTTAAGCTCTCCCAAGCCTCCAAACGCACGAAAAATATTTCTGCACAAGTTTATTATTATAGGGCAGGCGAGATGCCTGTCCTACAAAATTTAAATTACCAAAGATTAATTTCTCACAAACAAACTATCTAGGAAATCGATTTTTACCGTGCGATCGCTATCCCCATAACACCCACTCGAAAGGTTTTTGACGATATACTGTCCAAAGTTGCGTAGGCTAGCAAAAACCGCAAGCATCGCAGTTACTATCAAGATTGATAGATTTACTGTACTAAAGACAAAAATGAAGCAAACAACACAATTCACTGCTATCATTGAGCGCGAAAGGGATGGCTATGTATCCCTCTGTCCCGAACTCGATATCGCCAGCCAAGGTGACACAATTGAAGAAGCACGGAATAACCTAATTGAGGCATTAGAATTATTCTTTGAGACAGCAGATCCTTCTGAAATTCAGCAAAGGCTGCACACAGAAGTTTTTGTTACACGCTTAGAGGTAAATATTGGGTAAACTGCGTGTTCTTTCTGCTAGATAAGTCTGCCGCATTCTGGAAGAGAACGGCTTTGTACAAGTGCGCCAGCGTGGTAGTCACATTATTATGCAGATGCAAACCGAAGACTCAACAATTACTGTTCCTGTCCCTAATTACGAAGAGTTACGCATCGGTACTTTGCGATCTATTATTCGTCAGTCAGGATTACCTCGTGTTTTATTTGAAGTTACTTAAACCGAAAAAGTCTTTTTAGCCTTATATTGAACTTGCGTAGGCTAGGAAAAACCGTAAGCATCGCAATAGCCAAAATACAAAGAATCTCACGCCCAAACACTAAAACACAACTTTGCGTCTTTGCACCCACCGAAGTTCTGAGCGCCGGAAATCGGCGCTTAGACTTCTGTCTGCGTGAGATTTCCCACTAAATTATTATTTAATAAGCCTAGCCTACTTCAACCATCGCGCCGCATCTTTGGCATGATAAGTCAAAATTAAGTCTGCACCAGCCCGTTTAAACCCAGTTAAAGTTTCCAAAACCACGCGCTCCTCATCAATCCAGCCATTGAGAGCCGCAGCTTTCACCATCGCATACTCACCAGAAACATTGTAAGCCGCAACTGGTAAGTTACTCGCTTCCTTAACGCGCCAAATAATGTCCATGTATGCCAAAGCTGGCTTCACCATGAGCATATCAGCACCTTCAGCGATATCCAATTCAATCTCTTTAATCGCTTCGCGGGCGTTACCTGGGTCCATTTGGTAAGTTCTTCTGTCCCCAAATTGCGGTGTCGAGTCTGCTGCATCCCGAAATGGGCCATAATAACCCGAAGCATACTTAGCAGCATAAGACAGAATCGGCGTATCTTGAAATCCTGCTTCATCCAAACCCTGACGAATCGCCTGCACAAACCCATCCATCATTCCCGAAGGCGCGATGATATCAGCACCAGCTTTTGCTTGAGAAACCGCTGTTTTCTTCAATAATTCCAGAGTTGGGTCATTTAAAACTCGTCCTGTTAAATCACCAACTTGCAGATAACCACAATGACCGTGACTTGTGTACTCACACAAACAAGTATCAGCAATTACAATCAAATCTGGCACTGCTGCTTTTACCGCCGTCGCTGCTTTTTGGACGATACCGCAATCATGCCAAGCGCCAGTGGCATCCACATCTTTATCAGCCGGAATCCCAAATAGAATAATAGAAGGAATTCCTAAGTCGTAAACTTCTTTTGCTTCTTCAACAATTTTATCTACCGAAAGTTGGTAGACTCCAGGCATCGATTTCACCTCATTAGCGATTCCCTCACCCGGTACAGCAAATAATGGGTAGATTAAATCGCTTGTTGTTAAAACAGTTTCACGAACCATCCGGCGCAGTTGAGGATGAGTACGCAGACGACGGGGGCGATGTATAGGAAACATAAAATTTTATGAAGAAAAACAACGCAAATGGACACAAAACAAAGCGTCACAAAAGCAGGCTAAAATTTTCCTGCCGTCAGACAGACTACAAACAGTGCTTAACTGTCCTTTGCCCTACTCTTAATCAAGTTGTAGGGCAATTTTGTATTCTACAGCTTGGTTGTACCCATCCGACGGACTGGAAAAAAAAACAACATTATGAAGCAATTCAAAATTCAAAATGATAAGACCATCTGTTGGCAAAATATTGGCAATTACCAATGCCCAATGCCCAATCCTGATAAATTTGTGTTAAACAACTCGGAAAATATAGGGATAACGGAAGGGTATATCAGGATTGCTGAAAACTCCGATCAGCGCCCAAATTGTTAATCCCCAGTGTAATAGATATCCCAGACCAGCTAGTGGCCCCAAGAATAATAGAGGCAGGGTTAGCGCGTCTCAAACCCTATTGACAAATGGATTCTATGAGAGAGTTGAGTTAGGGAGAGCCGCCGCCAAAACAGAAACCATATACTG
>NZ_JBALDJ010000026.1:0-84929 GCF_036917415.1 Nostoc sp.
TAGCTATAGCAATTATTGATGGCATGGAAGCTAGAAGTTTAAAGGGTGGATATGACCTTGAGCGTCTTATATTTAATTGCGCCTAGCTACTTACCCCTGCTTTTAACAAAGTGACAATTTGAAATCCGGGTAATGCAATTGTCATGCCAAATACTCCAGCCGTGCTTCTTCAGGGATAATCCGAGCTTAATTGTATTTTAAATACATTTCCTTGGGCAGATGAAATTTAGATGATATCAGGTTCGGATAATCACTTCTGCTGACTCAAAAACCAAAAGTAAGCTAAAATTCAAGCAGAGTAAGCATTTCCCGCTCAGAAACTCCCCATGTTTGATAACCTGCAAACCCAAATTTACCAACTAGAACAATTTGCCAACAGTCTCGTTTCTAACCAACTGACACACCTTAGCGTGGTGAGTATTGGTATCATCTTTGCAGCTGGTTTGCTCACCAGTCTCACACCCTGTATGCTTTCCATGCTGCCAATTACCATTGGTTACATCGGCGGTTATGAAGCTAAAAGCCGACTCCAAGCAGCTGCCCAATCAACTTGGTTTGCTTTAGGATTAGCAACTACATTGGCAGGAATGGGGATCATAGCAGCTTTTGTCGGAAAAGTCTATGGTCAAGTGGGAATTGGTTTGCCGATTATCGTCAGCATTATTGCTATTCTCATGGGGCTGAACTTATTAGAAGCACTACCTCTGCAATTTCCATCCTTGGGCGAAACGAATTGGATTTCGCCAGATTTACCAGCCGGATTGCGTTCTTATTTGCTGGGGCTGACTTTCGGTTTAGTCGCATCCCCTTGTAGCACACCTGTTTTAGCTAGTTTGTTGGGTTGGATTGCCAATACACAAGACTTAATTTTAGGTGCTGTTTTGCTACTTTCTTATACAGCAGGTTATGTAGCACCATTGATTTTGGCGGGTACTTTTACAGCTTCAATTAAAAAGTTACTAGAATTGCGTCGCTGGTCTGGTTGGATTAACCCAGTTAGTGGGGCGCTGTTGGTAGGATTCGGTGTATTTTCCTTAATTTCTCGGATTCCCCTCGGCAGTTTTTAATCTCAATACATTTGTTATATTTTATACATGATGACTTTAGAAGATTCGGCGTCAAAAGAATTAAAATGGTGGGCAGTACCTGGGCAGTTCTTACGACAAGAGCTTTTGCCTGTACTGACTAACTTACGATTAGCGATCGCACTACTGCTCTTGATTGCAATCTTTAGCTCTACTGGTACTGTAATTGAGCAAGGTCAGTCACCCGCATTTTACCAAGCCAACTACCCAGAACATCCAGCTTTATTTGGTTTCTTAACTTGGAAGGTAATTCAGGTAGTTGGGTTAGACCACGTATATCGTACTTGGTGGTTTTTAGCATTACTCATTTTATTTGGCACCAGCTTAACGGCTTGTTCATTTACCCGACAGTTACCAGCCTTAAAAGCTGCCCAACGCTGGAAATATTACGAAGAACCACGGCAATTTCAAAAGTTAGCTTTAAGTGCAGAACTAGATACTGGTTCCCTGAATTCTCTGAGCGAAATATTACAGAAACACCGCTATAAAATTTTTCTAGATCGAGAAAAAGAAAATCTCCTTTACGCCCGCAAAGGAATAGTCGGACGCATTGGGCCAATTATCGTTCATATTGGCATCGTCGCTATTTTGCTAGGGGGAATTTGGGGGGCGATGACTGGGTTTCTCGCTCAGGAAATGGTTGCTAGTGGCGATACATTTCAAGTGACAAATATTGTTGATGCTGGCCCAATAGCCGCCAAAATCCCGAAAGATTGGTCTGTGCGCGTCAATCGTTTTTGGATTGACTACACTCCATCTGGTGGCATCGATCAATTTTATTCGGATATGTCTGTCTTGAATAATCAGGGAAAGGAAATTGACCACAAGAAGATTTTTGTCAACGAGCCTCTGCGCTATCATGGCATAACTTTCTATCAAACTGATTGGGGAATTGCAGGTGTTCGCGTCCAATTTAACAACAGCCCGATTTTTCAGCTTCCAATGGCGCAATTGAACACCAACGGTAACGGGCGCATTTGGGGAACCTGGGTTCCGACTAAACCGGATTTGAGTGAGGGTGTCTCACTGTTAGCGAAAGACTTGCAAGGGATGGTATTAATTTATGATGCCACTGGCAAACTTGTTGATACTGTCCGCGCTGGGATGTTCACCGAAGTAAATGGTGTGAAGCTGAAAATTCTGGATGTCATTGGTAGCACTGGCTTACAAATTAAAGCCGATCCAGGTATACCAATTGTTTACTCAGGGTTTGGTTTGCTAATGCTGGGTGTGGTGATGAGTTACTTTTCTCATTCGCAAATATGGGCATTGCAAAAAGGCGATCGCTTGTATGTGGGTGGCAAAACTAATCGCGCTCAAGTTGCTTTTGAACAAGAGGTTTTAGAAATTTTAGATCGGTTGAGTTCACAGCCAAAAGCTGAGGAAAAAGAGACGGCGATTGAAGTTTAAACCCATAGGCGCTTCGCCTTCCCGCAGGGTAGGGGCGCAAAAGAAATCGCAGAGGTACGCAGAGGATTTCTTTGCGTACCTTTGCTTTTCCAAGTTATTTACAATCAATTACGCCTACACAGCTACAAATTAGGAAATTACTAGAGGTATTTATTAAACATTGAAACAAAAAATTTCTATGTCTGCCAAGCTTCCATCTCAGGGACGGGTTTGCCTTCTACCTTTAATCGCTATCTTGTTAAGTATTGCTTCTTGCGCTGCCGAGCAGAAAAATATAAAGCGTGTTTCCCTTGTTGGTACTGGGGCAAGTTTTCCCGCACCTTTGTACGAGCGTTGGCTTTCAGATTACAACCAGCAAAATCCCAATGTGGAAATTAACTATCAAGCTATAGGAAGCAGTGCTGGAGTGCAACAACTCATTGAAGGTACTGTAGATTTTGCAGCTAGTGATGTCGCAATTACAAGCGAACAAGCGGCCAAGATAAAACGGGGAGTAATCGCTTTGCCAATAACTGCTGGTTCTATTGTCCTAGCTTATAATCTCAAACCAGTTGCACAACAGTCCTCTCAAGTCAATGTGCCAAATGCTCTAAGGCTACCACGCCAAGTTTACGTAGATATCTTTCTCGGAAAAATTACGAATTGGAATCATCCTAGAATAGCCGCAGCTAATCCAGGTGTAAGTTTGCCCGATTTACCAATTCAGGTTGTACACCGAACAGATGGTAGTGGAACTACAAGCGTGTTAACGCAACACCTAAGCGCCATAAGTCCAGAATGGAAAAGCAAAATTGGGGCTGGTAAATCTGTAGCATGGCGAGTAGGAATTGGTGGAAAGGGTAACGAAGGTGTTACCGCCCTGATTCAACAGATACCAGGAGCTATTGGCTATATAGAATACATTTACGCCAAACAAAATAAGCTTCCTGTGGCTGCTTTAGAAAATAAATCTGGTAATTATATTACACCGACACCAAAATCAGTAGCACAAACTTTAGAAGCAGTGAAATTACCAGATGATAACTTGATTGCTTTTATCACCGATCCTACAGATGCTCAGTCATATCCTATCGTCACTTACAGCTGGCTTTTAACTTATCACCAATATCCCAACCGAGTCAAAGCTCAAGTGCTGAAAAATTTTATCAATTGGGCTGTGATTGACGGGCAAAAATCCAGTTTGGAACTTGGATATATTCCTTTGTCTAAAAAAGTTGTGCTTCAAGTGCAATCTGCCGTGAAGAAGATTGCTGAATGAAGCTGATTAATGCCATCTGCATCCATCAATGATAATGTTACTTTTGGTGACGCACTTCAACCACAGTATGTACATTCCCACGAGGCGTGAAATCTGCTTTCACCGTGACTTCCAACGGATCGCAAGCAGCCACAAAATCATCCAAAATTTGATTGGCAGATTCTTCGTGGGAAATGTAGCGATCGCGGTAACTATTAATATAAAGTTTAAGCGCCTTCAATTCCACTACCCGTTCATCAGGTACATAGCTAACATAAATTGTCGCAAAGTCAGGATAACCGGAAAACGGACATTTACAAGTAAATTCCGGCAAAGTAATGTTAATGTCATATCGCCTCCCTACACGCGGATTCGGAAAGGTAATTAATTTACCTTCTGCAATGTCGCGTTCGCCATACTTCATTTCTTGGCTGGTTTGGGATGTACTTTCAGATAATTTATCAGTTGTCATTTCTTATTTGTCACTTGTCATTTGTCATTTGTCATTTGTCATTTGTCATTTGTCATTTACTCCCCCTGCCCCCTGCCCCCTGCCCCCTGCCCCTCAATACTCTTCCTTCTCCCAGTCTGGACAATTCTCATCTTCACAACCGTGGGGATACATAGCACAAACTAATAAATTACCACCATAAACTTGACCGTGGTAGTGACTACAACCGATACAGGCAGGATTTTTTTCAGATGTGGGTTCAACTGAATAAGGAAAACCTGGATCTACATCTGCTACAATGTCTTCCAGTTCCCAGTAAGCTTCTAACATCGGTTCAGCTAAATCCTGTAGATACTGATCGACTTCATTAATAATATTATTGTGTACTTGCTCGCTGACTTCTTCCGTTAGCTCAAAAAAGGCGTCTACCACTTCACTCATTCCCAGGAAGAAGCGCTCTACTTCATCAGCCACTGTTTCGACGATTTCTACTAAATCCTTTTGCCACTGTTCCATAAACTTGACACCTTTGCAGGCTATAAACAGGACGCTTTGTGTTATCTGGCTTGAAGCACTAAAATATACACTAAGCAATGTATCTTATCAAGTTTTATCCGAAGTGTCATGTCAAAATGCCACTTATTAATGATATTTTGCTCAAACAATACTTTTTACCGATCGCGTTGCAATCGTTTTAACTCGTCTTGCAGGTTTAGCACTTCTTGGCGCAATTTATCTACATTTTCATCATTTGACGCCTCTTTCACCGTTGGCTCTTCATCTTCCTCTAAAATTTCAATGCGGCGAGGTTGAGAAGGGGGCGTTTCTGGTGAGGCTACACCAGATGGTTGAGCTTGTTGGGCTTGCTTCATCATATCTTCAACGAAGCGGCGAGCTTCTTCTGTGTTCATTTCGCCCTTGGCCACCATTTCATCTGCCAGTTTTTGGACTTGCGATCGCACTTCGGCTAATTTTCCCCCTGCTTTCTCACCCGCGTAAGAAGCTAATCCAACACCGAGGTAAAAAGCTTTTTGAACAATATCTCCAAAACCAGGCATTGTTGCTAACCGCTCCTAAAAATAGGGCGACCCGGAGACTAAGCCTACCACAAGCCTCCCGTGTTGCTGCTACCTTCCGGTTCTGACAAGATTTGGGTGTTGCGATCGCATAGATCCAGGTCTTATATAAGCATAACATTAAAATTCAGTAAGTGTGTGTTATTCCATTACAATTCGCCATTCATAAAGCTGATAGTTGACGCAGCCGTGTTTCACCAAGGGGTCATCAGCTACAATCACTTCTGCTTCCTGCTTTGAGGCTGCCTCAAACAGCAACATCCCGCCTCTTTGCTCTGCCCAATAGCCTGTTCGCGCTTTGTGTCCTTTAGCAATCAAATCCTGAATGTAGGCTTTGTGGGCAGGTACATATTGGTCAAAGGTAGGTTTATCGACTTTGCCTTCTTCAATTTTTACAAACCACGGCATTAACTTCTTAACTCCAGTTACAACAGACAGTCTGCTTTAGTTATGACTATTTTTGAGTAGCATTTGAGTAGCAATATAGACGAACTATGGTGATTTCCTAATTAATATAGATAGAGATATGAGCCGTTTTTTTGTTGCCCTCCTACCACCGCAAGATATTCAAGACTATGCCAACGAGATTAAGCAGTACTTTGCCGATCGCTATGCTAGTAGCGGGGCGCTAAAGTCTCCGCCTCATATTACCCTGCAACCACCCTTTGAATGGGCAGATGCTAACTTGCCACTGTTAGAAGCATCCTTGAAAGAGTTTGCTAGTGGACAACAGCCAGTGGCAATTACACTTAAAGGGTTTGATGCCTTTGCGCCTCGTGTAATATACATTAATGTTGTCATAAGTCAAGAGCTTTTAACTTTGCAAGCTGATTTAATGGCTCATACAGAAAGCAACTTAGGAATTGTTGATAAGGTTTCTAAAACCCGCGCTTTTGCACCCCATTTAACGGTTGCATTTCAGGATTTAACGAAGCAGAACTTTAAAGCTGCTTGGCCAGAATTTGAAAATCGTCAGTTGCATTTTGAGTTTACTGCTGACAAATTAACCTTGCTGCTTCACGACGGGAAGCGCTGGAATATTAAACGAGAGTTGGCTTTTTTCTCTGGTAGTAATTGAGGGATGTTTTTGTGATGGACGCTGGCGCTGTTTGATATTGTAGCTAATTTTGTTTTGGATTAATTGGTGATTTATATATTCTCTAGTCATGGGTGCTATCGAGAAAAGATTAGCATTATTATCTACTAAAGAGCGCTCTTGCAAAGATTCTAAAGCATCTAGTAATTGTGGTGTTGGTATAGTAGGTGAGATTTGCGATCGCAGTTCTGAAAGTGAGGCAGGCTGAGAATTACCTGCTAACCACTCAATAATCATATTTTCTGTATATGACACGCGTTTAAAATGCTCTTTTAAAAGCTGGTTAATCTCTCCAAAAACTAATGTTTTTTGGTTTAAAAACTCCGAAATATTACCATCAAATAATTTATCAATTTTGTTAAAAGCTATATTTAATACCAATGGATTACCGACATAGCTCTCAATGAGTTGATGCAAATCACCTGTTGAACCCCAAAAAGCACCTTTAGTTTTAAAGATTTCTTCTACTTCTGTGATTTGTAAGCCTTTTAGTTGCAATGCTTTAACAGGTAAGTTTTCTCCTAGCAGTCGTCTAATTACTCTCGGCGTTTCCTGACTTGTAAGCACTAAGCAACTTTGATGAAGTGTTTGTGCCACTCGTCTGATAAGTTCGCTATAATCTTCATAACCTTGATGATAGTATCCAATATCATATTTACCTAAAGCATTTTGTAAAATTGTCTCTAGATTATCTAATATCAATAAACAACGAGCATTTTTTAAATAATGAATCAACTGGGAAATTCTGCCGTCTAAAGTTTTTGATAAATTAGTTTCCTGCCCTTTGGATAAAAGTTTAATTAGATCGGCTAGCATATCTTTTACTGGTGGAGCATTGCGGAGACTGCGCCAAATTACAAACTCAAACTTATCTTGAATTTGCTCTGCTAGCTTTACTGATAAGCTAGTTTTGCCCATCCCATCCATACCTAACAAAGTCACTAGTCGGCAGTGTTCTTCGAGAATCCAGTGTTTTAGAGTTGTTAGTTCTGTTGTGCGTCCTAAGAATACAGAGATATCAGGTGCTTCGCCCCAATCAGTTAAATTTTGGATTGAATATTGATTACTGATTACTTCATCAGTCCGAGGTAATTGATAATCACTTGATTCAAGTAATAAATTAAAAGCCCTGAAACAGGTGTTTAGAGTTTGCTTGTCAACTCCTACTTCGCAATGAAATACCTTCATCAGTGTATCTGGATCTAAGCCAGTGCGATCGCTTAAATCTTCCAAAGTGTAACGTTTATCTAAGTTTTCCCAACTTTGTGCCTGACATTTCGCCGTTTCAAGTTTCTGAAATCCTTGAGGTGTAAGAATAACACCCCGTTTGCGCCTGCGTTGTAGTGGATTCATTATTGTCCCTTAAGTTTTGTACGTACACTCATAAAGTAATAGTCAGTAGTTAGCGCCTGTAATATGCCGCCAAAATATTTACTTCACTTAAGAGGGTGCTACAAAGATGAGATATGCTTTTCCTGAAATCAGGTTTGTTAAATATTATGAATATTAGAAATATGAATGTAGAGACGTAGCAGTGTTACGTTTATACAAAGGTTATGGATAACGCAGATTTAATTTCACCAGATATCTATTGTGACTGACGATGCATTTTTTGCAGAACTGCCAGAGATAAATTAAAAGTTTTGCTGAGGTTGTTGGTAGATGAAATCCTTGCTGAACAAAGCTTTGGAAAATTGCCGACCAAAAAGTTTTAAGTTTATTTCTTAAGTTCCTTAACTTCGGTTGTGAGCGCAGAGCTACACGTGCAAAATACAAAAAGTTTTCCAATTCAGAAATCCAGTGAAAAAGTTAAATCGTATTTTAATAGTTCTCCTCACCTTTATTCTTTGGCTAGGCGGGCTGAGTCCGGCTTTAGCTGATAACAAAACAGTATTAGGTGTAACCACCCTTTACAGTACCCCAGAACAACAAGGACAAGGAGTTACGGTATATAAAGATATACTTCAATACGCAATTGCTACCCCTTTCGCTCCAGATTCTCCGATTCCTGCTACTAAAGAAGAGTTTGATAAAACACTAGTACCACAACTGGTTAAAGCACTTGGAGATGGTTCTATTACGAAAGCTTGGTTCGACTTCCAAGCTGCAAAAGCTGAAAGTACTGGCAATAAATTATTTAGTGTTGATGCTCCTGTGGGAGAGAAACTATATAGTGTAGTAGCTGGAAAACCTTTGCAGCAATGTCCTCTAAAAATTCAAGATACTCAGATTGATTTATTTCTAGATTCAGACAATGCAGCTAAAAGAGCTAAAGAACTAGATGCCCAAGGTTATTTTATCTACGTTTCTCCTGTTGAGGAATTACGCAAAAAAGTACTTGATGCTCTGTACGATCAATATAGCAGTGGAAGTAATAATCCATCTTGTTTCTTAGTTAATGGCACTACTAAGAAAATTACAGTTGATTTCCAAAATATTTATACTTTACTTCCTTCTCAATTGCAGCAGCCAGCGAGGGAAAAACCACTCGTTTTCTTACCTAAGAATGAAAATGAGTTTTTATACGTTGTCAACGCCAGAGAGTCAGTTAGCTAGGATTCCACCAGATTATACCAATTCAAAATTCAAAATTCAAAATTCAAAATTAAGAAAGCCAGATAGAACAAAGGTTTGGGGTATGTATCTGTCGCATTCTTTTTTCAAATTGGGATTAATTTTGATAAGTTCGTAGTGGGTACAGTAGGGGCGCGCAGATGTGCGCCTTGAACACGTAGTATCATTAATAGTTGAGAATAAGCGATCGCATCTCTTTCTTTTTCACTGTCTGTAGTCGCATACGCCGAACGTCTCAAAGAGTTGCAGCTTGTCGTCACACATCGCTTAACTTTCGGAACGCCTTGCCAACAAGAAATGTTAGATTTATTTATTCCTACTTACCTAATTTTTGTAAAACAAGATACATTAAATGGTAGTTTAGTCGCAAAGGAACCAAAACGTATGGCCGTTAGTAGCCCTGAAGTCATCCGTCATATATTGATCGGATTGGGATATTTAGCTCCTGAGATTGATCCTAAGCCGGATCTCACTAAATTTGCTCCCTGGAAGCGGAATAACAACTTTTTGACAGACGATCCTACTGAAGAAGCGATTAAAAAGTTTCAGAAACAGTACTCACAAAAACTTACGGTTAATGGTAACGCTGATGCAGAGACTCGAACTGTAATGGAAGATACAGTCAAAGGGCTTCAGAATAGATTGAAGTTTCACGGTTTTGCAACCAATGCTGAAATTCCAAAAGACTTGCCTTTTTATGGGCCAGCTACTTATACAGCAGTCAAGAAATTTCAGAAATCTCAGGGTTTAACTGAAAATGGTATTGCTACTTTTGAACAGCGTCAAATTCTACAGCAATCTAGTCTAACAGATAAGCCCCAGCCCCAGTCACAAGTCAAGCTGAGAGATTTGTGTTTCCAATTCCAAAAGAATCCTCAAAATCCTTCTTACATCGCAGCATTAAATAATTTACAACAAAATTTACCCAAGGATGTTTTACACAAAGTTACTAACAAATGGAGGGGGACAAACGATCAAAATCCTGAGATTGTCAAGCTGACGAATCTGTTTACTTATTATGATGACAATAATGCAAACCATCGTGATGCACTAAATCACTTACAAAGTCAGCTGACCCCAGCCATCTCTCAAACATTTTTAAATCTTTGGAATAAGAAGTAACAAATGGGACTTTGCATCTGATACCAATTCAAAAAATGTTTACGACAGACAGATAAGCCCACCCGCGCTGACGCCCACCCCTTAGTAAAAGCAGCAGGATTGGTGAGATGTATTATCTATGTGTTGCATTCTTTTTTAAAATTGGTATGACATACGAGAATTAAAAGCCAGGTTTCCAATCTCTGCTGAGTAGGAAACCTAGTTTTTTAACAATTCTGAATTCTGATTCAATACTCAATTCCCGGTTGTGCTTTCACACCTTGATCGCGGAAAGGGTGCTTAACTAGGGTCATTTCAGTTACTAAGTCAGCACGCTCAATTAAAGCAGGTGGTGCGCCTCTACCTGTGAGAATAACGTGCTTGTTAGCAGGTTTTTGTGCCAAACCTGCTAAAACGTCTTCTACTGGTAAGTAAGCCATTTTGAGGGCGATATTGATTTCGTCTAACAATACCAGTTGAAAGTCTGGATTGCGGATGTATTCTAATGATTTTTCCCAGGCGGCGCTAGCTTTATCAAGATCGCGATCGCGGTCTTGAGTTTCCCAGGTAAAGCCTTCGCCCATTGCATGAAATTCTATCTGGTCTTCCCAATAGCTGAAAACCCTTTTTTCGGAAGGTTCCCAGCTACCTTTGATGAATTGGACGATCGCTACTTTATACCCATGACCGAGCGATCGCAACACCATCCCCAAAGCCGCAGTGGTTTTACCCTTACCATTACCAGTATTTACAATAATTAACCCTTTTTCTGGTACAGCTTCTGCTATGCGCTTATCTTGTACTTCTTTGCGTCGCTGCATCTTTTTGCGGTACTGTTCATCAGTCAGAGATGAAGACATTACCTCATCAATCAAGCGCCCAATTTCTTGGTCTGGGTTCAATTCTCGCGGTGTATCGTTTTTCATCAAGCTTGTCTAGAAATAACTGTTAAAAGTGTTGAGTATGAACCAAAATCGCCTTACTTATCCAATTTCACTTAAATTACTTGATTGAAAATATCCAGTAAGTTTTCATGTGAAATATTAATCCTGTGTTAGCTTTATTAATGATTTGCAGACAAGTATGGAAATATATATGATATACAAGCTGAACTTATAATTTGAGTTTACTATTACTGTTTTAAATAAGTTAATATGTTCATTAAAGCACTTTATCAGTAAAAATTTATTATTATCTCCTTTGGTACAGTTATGAGTTAGACTACCAACCAAGTGCGCTGCTTTAACTGTCAGGGATATGATATCTGATATTAGGAGTTATGCATATTATGGATGTTGTTGTTTCCATTTTTCCCATAAAGGCTGTGTATCCTCTGGTTGGCCGTCATAATTGAGCGATTCGTCTGAAATTATTACCCATGACTGGGCACTGCGTGTCCAAATGTTACCCACTGGGCGTAACCAACTTGTATCATCTAAGGTTCCAGCTTTGACATTGATAGTATCTGGCTTGTAAGCCCTTTCATGGAACAATCGCGTTCCGCAGTCGCCACAGAAAAGGTTATTTACTTCACGTCCACTATCATTTTTTCGAGTCCAAGCTTTCGGTTTTCCCTGAACAATCACAACAGCATCTCGTAGTACTGTGAGAGACATTCCAAAAGCACTAGACGATTGCTTTTGACACTCCTTGCAGTGACATAGGTAAAGGGTTAACGGTTCGGCATGAATTTTATAACGAATCTGTCCACATTGACAACCTCCAGTATATGGAAGACTCACAGGTTTTCTCTCCTGACAATTTGTATTGCCTTATTGTAACTAAAACTATCTCATACCAATTATCTGTGAAACTGTACATTATTTTGACTCCTCTCAACCTCTCCTTAGCAAGGGGAGGTGTCGCAGGTGGTGGGGTTCTTTCTATGGGTGTTTATAAAGAATTGGTATCAATCTTAAAGTGGGTTTCAATAGACACAAACAGAAGACATAGAGATACGAAAAAATTTTCATTATCTACACTTCCCTAAATCCTCCTCATTCTTCATTTTCATCCAATTCATCATCCTCACTCCAATACTGTTGAGGTGCATTTCCGTGAACTTCTAAAATCTTCGGTTTCTTGGTTTTGCTATCAGATGGACTAATTGCTTCTAACTGCACATCAAATTTCCAGTTATCACCAAAATCATAAAGATAGGTCATTTTTCCACCCGGTTCTAGAGATAAATCACCAATCTGCACTTGGTCGGCAAATGGGGGTGTTTCCATGTAGGCATGACCGATTTTTATGATGCGACCAAAATGGTCTTTATAACTAAACTCATACAGGTGATCGTAATCAAAGTCAAAAGCATCGAGAATTATCTCTGCTAGCCAGCTTAATGGTTTTTTTGCTGGTATGGCAATGCGTCGCCAAGCCTTAAAAAGGGATACTTTGAAAATATAAATACCATCAGTGAAGCCTTGCTTGGGAACAAGTAAATTCTGCTGCCATTCTGGAAAAAATGGTTGAAAATGTGACTGCAATTTTCCAAAATTAACATTCACATCATCCTGTAATTCTCCTCGTATACCTAATGGAAAGAGGAATTGCAACAGAGCATCACCAAAGGGTAAGCGTTGTAAACTAGTAATGCGCCACCCCTTGCCTTCTTGTGGTTTACCATGTTTGATAGATAATAATCCAAATAACTCTAACAGGGCAATATTATGCAGTCCAGGATAATAACTAATATTGTTTTGATCTTCATATTTAGGAAAATTTAAACCTTTATCTGGAACGCGAGGCCAAAGTTGAATACATCTAAATAAATTCCCTAATGAATCTTGATGTTCGCCTAAAACTTCGTTATTTCCCCAAATCAACCAGGCTTCTAATAAGTTGAAATAGCGTTCGGTTGGATTGAGGCTTGACCATGATTGCAAAGTTGCTGTGTCTAAAACTAAAAACTGCTTCTTCCCTTGGGATTTAATTTGGGCTATTCCAGAACTGCGTAATAACAGATATAGTCCATTAATGTAGGGGTATGATTTCTGTACGGGGCGTTTGAGTTTAGTTTCAATTGGGTGACTTAACCGAGAATTAACTTCTGATAGTACTTTTAGCTGTAGAAGGTTATTAACACTACTAACTTCTACTCCATTTGGTTGTAAGAAATCTATCAGAGTTTGAAAGTCATGCAGAATCGTACCGGGTTGATTTTCATCAATACTGAGTTCTTGTAGGAGTTTTTGTTGTGACTCTGTTAGGGAAGGCAGTTCAGGATTGAGTGTGCGTTCTAGTCGCGCAAATAAATCTTCCATAAATAAAAATTCTAAATTCTAAATTCACAATTTCACCTTCTGTGTAACCTGTTTTATTTCTACTATTACTACAGAGTTTCTCCTGATAAACATTGAACTGCAAAGTGTCACAACAGGACTATCAACATCGTAAGTTTAATGAAATGTGAATGATAATATTTTCACCTTTTACTTGACAATCCCAGGAATTTGATATGAATAGTAACACTCGCTTACAGATGATTTTGGCTGATACACGTATTAATACAGTATTAAGAGCGATCGCTCAACTAAATCTACCTAACTGGTGGTTAGCAGGGGGTGCAGTCCGAAACACCGTTTGGTCTTCAATTTTTGGCAATGACTGTGGGTTAGGTATTAAAGATTTTGATATTGCATTCTTTGATATAGAGGGAAACCGTTCCCAAGAACTAGCAGCAAAGGCGACTCTCACAGAACAATTTCCTGATGACGAGTTTGATGTCAAAAATCAAGCCAGTTTTGCTCGCTGGCGTCTTGGTAGCAAACCTTATACTAGTACAGAGGATGGCATCATAGATTGGCTGCACACCGCTACGGCTGTGGGAGTTCGACTAAATACCCAAGGACAATGGCAATTTTTCACACCTTACGGGTTGGACGACCTATTTGATGGCATTATTCGACCTACGCCAACGCATACTCATAACTTAGATGCCCAGAATAAGGCATCTGGATTTTTACGGAAGTGTCCTTATCTGCGCTTGGTGTAGAAAGTTACAATAAAATCAGTTTAGCCATTAGTTTCCGTTACAAAGAAATAATCGCTTTTTAATTTACAACCCTTGGATACCGAAGCACAATGTTAATATTTTTCTACGTACTGGGAATAATTAAACTAGAACCCCTTTCACGATAGAACAGGGATGATGGTAATTTTATAACTTTATAGTCAAAAATCAATGCCAAATCGTACTGGATACCAAATCAACTCGACTCTCCACGAAGGAATCCAAACAATTATTTATCAAGCACAAACGCCAAAGACGCAACAGCGAGTTATCCTCAAGCTGCTTAAAAATGAATATCCGACTCTCGAAGCCTTTACTCGCCTTAAAAATGAGTATCAAATTCAGCAAGGTTTAGACCATCCCAATATAGTTAAAGCTATCAGTATAGAAAATTTTGAAAACCGTGTAGGACTGTTGTTAGAAGACTTTGCTGGTCAGTCTTTAGCTCAACTACTACAAACAAAAAAACTTGACTTAATTAACCATTTAAAGATTACTATTCAACTGACTAAAGCTTTAGATTATTTACATAATAACCAGATTATTCATAAAGATATCAAACCCAATAACATTATAATTAACTCCCAGACAGGTATTGTTAAACTCGCTGACTTTGGTATAGCCTCCCGTCTCAATAAGGAAAATCCCCAATTTAATAACCCTAACTGCGTTGAAGGCACACTTGCCTATATGTCTCCCGAACAAACTGGGAGAATGAATCGCATTCTTGATTATCGCACCGACTTTTATTCCCTTGGTGTGACTTTATATGAAATGCTCACTGATAAAATACCATTTTTTAGCCAAGACCCCCTAGAAGTAGTTTATAGTCACATTGCAGTTCAAGCGATAAACCCGCAATCATTAAATTCACAAATTCCTACTGCTGTCTCGGAAATTGTGATGAAGCTGATAGCGAAAAATGCAGAAGATAGATATCAAAGTGCTACTGGATTATTAGCAGATTTAGAATTATGTCTCAAGCAGTTAGAAACGAAGGAAATCATTACTGATTTTGTGCCAGGTCGTTTAGATATATTGAGTCAGTTATTAATTCCTCAAAAATTATATGGTCGTGAAGAACAAGTTAATGAGCTTTTAGCTGCATTTAAGCGAGTTACATCTGGAACTAGTGAAATGATGCTAGTTTCTGGTTATTCTGGGATTGGCAAATCAGTTTTAGTCAACGAAGTTAATAAACCCATTACTCGCAGACAAGGGTACTTTATTTCTGGTAAATTTGACCAGTTAAAGCGAAATATACCTTATGCTTCTTTAATTCAAGCCTTTGCTTACTTAATGCGGTATTTGCTGACCGAGAATAATGAAAAAATAGAAATATGGCGTAGTAAAATCTTATCAGCTTTAGGAACAAATGGAAAAGTTATTACTGACGTAATTCCAGAAGTAGAATTAATCATCGGTACACAGCCGGAAGTTGCCCAAATTGGGGCAACAGAATCACAAAATCGTTTCAATCATGTTTTTAAAGAATTTATCCAAGTTTTTACTCAAAAAGAACACCCATTAGTCATATTTTTAGATGATTTACAATGGGCAGATTCAGCCACTTTAAATCTAATTCAACTGCTAATAACTGATTTCGATAGCAAATACTTTTTATTTATTGGTGCATATAGAGATAATGAAGTTAGTTCAACACATCCTTTAATCCAAAAGATAGAAGAAATTAAAAATAGTGGCACGGTTGTTAATAATCTTGTATTACAACCTTTAAATTTAGATAATGTAACTCAGCTAGTTGCCGAAACTCTTCAAGAAATAGAGGTTAAGCCCAGATTTTCTAACAATAAAATTATTAAGCTAGCTGAGTTAATTTGTAACAAAACAGGTGGAAACCCATTTTTTATAACACAACTAATTCAGGCACTTCATCAAGAAAAACTGTTAATATTTGATTTTAATAATGCTAAATGGCAATGGAATCTAGAGGATATTCAGGCAATTGGAATTACCGATAAAAATGTAGTTGAGTTAGTTGCCAGTAGAGTTGAAAAATTACCAAAGTTCACCCAAGATGTTTTAAAATTAGCAGCTTGCGTAGGTGACAGATTTAGTTTGGATGTTTTATCGATAGTCAATGAAAAATCACCTTCTTTGACAGCCAATGATTTACACTCAGCTTTGCAAGCGGGATTAATTCTGCCTTTAAGTGAAGCTTACCGTATCCCTTTAGTTTTTAATCAAGAAGAAGCTGTTAATTTAAATTTTGACACTTCACGGGTGGGTTATAAGTTCTTGCATGACAGAGTACAACAAGCAGCATATTCGTTGATTCCAGAAGAACTGAAGAAGTCTACTCACCTGAAAATTGGGCAATTGCTTCTTCAAAATATACCTAAAGAGGAAATAGAAGCTAATATTTTTGATATTGTCAATCAGTTGAATGTAGGTATTGTTAACCTGATAGAGCAATCTGAAAAAATTGAATTGGCACGATTAAATTTAATTGCCGGACAAAAAGCTAAAGCTTCTACAGCTTACGAAGCGGCTCTTAAGTACTTCACAAATGGAATAGAACTTTTAAATATAAATACTTGGCAAACTGAATATACCTTAACCATCGGTTTATATGAAGGAGCCGCAGAGGCAGCCTATCTGGGCGGTGATTTTGAGCAGATGCAAAAATGGGCTGAGGTAGTGCAGCAAGAAGCTAAAATTCTTTTAGATAAAGTGAAAGTCTATGAAGTACAAATTATCGCTTCTATCATTCAAAGCAAGCAACTGGAAGCCATTAAAATAGCAGTATCAATTCTGCAATTGTTAGGAATAAGTTTTCCAGATGAACCGACATCAACTGATATTCAGCAGGGGATGGATGAAATTGCTACTTCTTTGAAGGGGAAAGCCATTGCAGATTTAATTAACTTACCATTAATGACCGATCCTAACAAGATTGCAGCTATGAGAATCTTAATGGGAGTTCTCCCTGCGGCTTTTCAAACTGCTCCTGCAATGATGCCAATTATTGTTTGTAAAATGGTCAATTTGTCCTTAAGGTATGGAAATACGGCTGTATCTGCCTATGGTTATAGTCTTTATGGATTACTTCTTTGTGGAATTCAAGGAGAAATTGATTCTGGCTATGAATTTGGGAAATTAGCTTCAGGTCTGGTGTCACAATTTAATGCTGAAGAACTCAAGGCGAAAATTCTGACAGTTGTTAGTGCCCATGTTATGCATTGGAAAGAGCATGTTAGAGAGACATTAACATCATCAATGTCAGGATATTCTAGTGGTCTGGAAACTGGAGATTTGGAATATGCTGGTTATTGTGGTTACATTTATCCCTATCATTCATTTTGGCTGGGTAAAGAACTTTGGATTCTAGAAAAAGAACTGATAGCTTACTGTGATTCGCTGAAAAAAATCAATCAACAAGTAGCTTTGACTTGGAACTCAGTGTATTTGCAAACAGTTCTGAATTTGAAAGGAAGTTTTGAAAATGTGGAGTGTTTAATTGGAGAAGCCTACAACGAGCAAAGTATGCTGCCAATTCATCAGCAAGTAAATGACCTTTACACAATTAACCACTTATTTGTTAATAAGCTAATGCTCTCTTACATATTTGGAGAGTATTTTAAAGCTGTAGAAAATGCTGCGATCGCAGAAAAATCTTTAGGTGGTGTTACAGGGTTGTTTGTTGTCCCAGTATTTTATTTTTACGATTCTTTAGCTCACTTGGCAATATATCATACTGCTAAAGAGTCTGAGAAGCAAGCTATTCTAGAAAAAGTCCAAGTTAATCAGCAAAAGATGGAACTATGGGCTACTCATGCTCCCACCAATCACTTACACAGATTTTATCTCGTGGAGGCAGAACGGTATCAGGTTTTGGGTCAAAAGCTAGAAGCAATGGACTATTATGAAAACTCTATTGCCAAATCTCAAGCAAACGGTTTTCTCCAAGAAGAAGCTTTAGCCTATGAGTTAGCTGGAAAATTCTATCAGTCTCTAGGTAAAGAATTAATTCATCAAACTTATATAACTAAAGCATATTATGCCTATATTCGTTGGGGTGCGATCGCTAAAGTTAAACACTTAGAATTAAAGTATGTTTTTCTAGTAGGACAAACTACTACCATAGAAAACACTAGTTCAAAAATTGATACAACTCATATTACCACTAACACTACTACCAATAGCAGCTTAAGCGATTTTCTAGATTTTAATGCATTCATCAAGTTTTCACAAGCGATTACTAATGAAATTGTTTTAGAAAATTTATTGGGTAAGCTGATCCAAATTTTACTAGAAAATGCTGCTGCACAAAAAGCAGTACTACTCCTACTTAAAGATAATCACCTGTATATTGAAGCTTCTGGAAATGCTACTGACGATGTGGTGACGGTTTTACGTTCTATTCCTGTTGAAACCTATCAAGATTTACCGGTATCTGTAATTAATTACGTTCTCCGAACCCAGCAATATATTGTATTAAATGATGCAACAGTTACAGAGCCTTTTAATTTTGATATCTATATCCAAAAATCTCAAACAAAATCAATCTTTTGTTTGCCCATTATGTACCAATCACAGCTTACTGGTATTATTTATTTAGAAAACCAGTTATCATCAGGAGCTTTTGTTCTAGAAAGAGTAGAGGTATTAAAAGTCTTAGTTTCTCAAATGGCTATTGCAATAGAAAATGCCAGTTTGTACACAAGGGCGCAAGAGAAATCTAAAAAATTAAAACAATCGATAAAAGATTTACAAGAGGCACAATTACAACTTATCCAAAGTGAAAAAATGTCTTCTCTGGGTAATTTAGTTGCAGGTGTAGCACACGAAATAAATAATCCTATTGGTTTTATTACAGGTAGTATTACCCAAGCAAAAGATATTGTTAAAGATTTAATAGACTATCTGCAACTGTACCGAAAAAAATTCCCCAATCCTGGCGCTGAAATTGAAGAAAAAGCCGAAGAAATAGATATAGATTTTCTGCTAAAAGATTTACCAAAAATGATTGATGGTATGACAGTAGGGACACAGCGCATTCGTAATATTAGTACCTCTCTCCGTACTTTTTCTCGTGCTGATACTACCTCTAAAGTATTAGCTAATATCCATGAAGGTATTGATAGTACTTTGATGATTTTACAACATCGTCTGAAAGCCGATCCTAATCGTCCAGCAATTAAAATTATTAAGCACTATGCAAATATCCCATCAGTAAAATGTTATTTGGGACAATTGAATCAGGTGTTTATGAATATTATTGCAAATGCAATTGATGCTTTAGAAGAAGCAAATATCGGTCGTAATTTTTTAGAAATTCAAGAAAAGTATCCTAATATTATTACTATTGAAACTTATCTACAAGTAGACAATGACAAGGTGGTAATTAAGATTAAAGATAATGCTAAAGGAATGCCTGAAGCAATTAAAGAATGCATTTTTGAAAATTTGTTTACTACCAAATGTGTAGGAAAAGGTACGGGATTAGGATTATCTATTAGTCGGCAAATTATAGTTGAAAATCATGGTGGAAATTTGATTTGTGAATCAGTCTTGGGACAAGGAACACAATTTATAATTTCTATTCCCATTTTGGCAGAATAAGGGATTGTTGATAGTTTTAGCGGCAGATTCCCGACTTATCACAAATCTTCCAGGATTGCTATAGCAATCCTAAATCATTCGTGAGAGAGAAAAACGCTAAAAGGCTTAAAAACACGTACTTTTAATCTCCGTATTTTCTCTCGTTTCAATTCAGATTGCTATATAGTAATTCTATTTGATTTCTGACACTTGGTAAAATAAAATTCATTTTGCTGTTAGTCAAATTATGTAAGTGGTAACTTTATTACTTAATCAAATCAACACAAACTTAGTTGCAATTAATACTTGTAACTTATTAATTAACTGTTATAACTAATTGTATACATCAAATCTTGTACGTACTAGCTTTATCATTTACTAGAAAATAGGTTTTCTAGCGGATATAAAACGTAATTGCTAGCAAAGTATGCAAGCATTTAGCCAATTTTTATGAGCTAAAATTATTAGCCCAAACTTTAGTATTTGGTAAAGTACAAGATGCGAAAATCGTAAATAATTAAGGAAGTCATCTTGTGGAAAAAAGAAGAGAGAATAGGGGAATAGTTTCAAAGGCTATTTCGTTTTTGTTAAATCGTATAACTTTGATTGTGCTTGCAGTCACTTTTGTGCTGTTTGTTGGAGGTAGGTTTGAATTAGCAAGTGCAGCTCAACCTAACGCGGAATTAGAAATTCAAAAATTAACATCTTGTTACGCTCTGGGAACTGATGCTATTGGTAGAGGAAATCTGCTAGAGGGAAAGAATATTTATCGAGATTGTTTTACTCAAGATTCAGTCCTCACTGCTATTTTTCCTGATGGGGCAAGTGAAACACGTTATGGCACAGATTCTTGGGCAGATTTTGTCTATTCAGTATTCCAAGGAAATGGATATACAGCTACTCAACATTTGATGGGTACGATAAACATTTCAGTTCAAAATAATCAAGCAACGATGACTTCTTACCTCCATGCGACTCACAAACGCTCGGAAACCAGCATTGATGTCGCTAATGGCACTTATGAAGATAAAGTCGTTAACAAAAATGGACGCTGGAAAATTCGTAATCGTACTCTCAAACTCATCGATTTTTTGAATCTCAGTTCCCCAAGTTCTTCTTCAAGCACTAATGCTCGAAGTACTAATTCCTCAGCTACCTTTGTCAGACCAAATATACCTCGTTTAAAAGAATAATTCTTGAGATTGGAATAACACTAATACGGGTTGGATAAGTATTCTTTACCTCCCTGATGACCTGAAAAAAGGGGTGTGAATTAAAATATTCACTCCTTTTTTTATTTGCCACTTGAGCCAAATATAGTGCCAGAAAAAAGGCAGTTCTGAATTAAATAATTTTAAGCTTTAGTAAACCTTTGCAGTCAGCCTTTATTCTGTTTGATATATGAATAAAGAAGTTCGCGATCGCTCTGAGGATTTACAATTAAGCATGGACTATTACCGTGATTTCCATTACTTACAACAACAACAGTAATACCTATCCGTGGACAAACCCCTAAACAACTAGTGCTAACGACCCGAAATTCACCCCATAATCCCTCAAACTTTAAACGAGATTTCAACCAATTTTCTAAGTCTTCGGAAGCTGTTGAGCCTGAGCGCTCGTTTGCACATTGCGAACACACAAGCACCAAACCAGACTCCCATCGAGGAGAAACACTGGAAATAGAAATGTCTAACGGGCGAGAATTTATTAAGGGCGATGGTTGCTGAGAATTGAATGCAGACCTCTTGAGGATACGTTTTAGCAATCTCTTAATACGCTGGATCAATTTTTTCATGGACGACCCCACCTATTTATCTGACAGGATAGGGTAAATTTCCTGTTTAGTCTGTTCTAGTAGATCGCCCAAGAAATGCTAGCCTATGCCAAGTCGTTTGTAGACGATGTAGAATTTTCACCAATAGATGCCAAGGAGAGATGATATTACTATCTTTAATTGCAACTCACTATTACAATTTAGAGGTTCCCACTCGCTGGGGAAACTACATGGAATTAAAATATGACTAAGCCGATCGAATACGAAGAAGCCAGCGACGAAGTACGTGCAGTGTATGATGACATCCGCGTTACACGTCAGAATGACTACATCAATAACTTTTGGAAAGCCATAGCCAATCATCCTCCCACCCTGAAACGAACGTGGCAAGCTGTAAAGGAAGTGATGGTTAGCCCTGGTGAGATCGATCCACTGATGCGCGAACTGATTTATATTGCCGTGAGTGCGACGAATGGCTGTGAGTACTGCATCGCCTCACACACAGCGTCGGCGCGTGCCAAGGGTATGAATGATACTATGTTCGGGGAACTAATGGCGATCGCAGCCACTGCCAATATGACCAATCGCCTCGCCAACGGCTATCAAATTCCGGTGGATGAGAAATTCAAAACGTAGGAGTTTAGCCTTTGTCTATCCCTACTTAAAAATAAGGTTTAGCAGAATCATTTACTATGCCCAAGGTTCAGATTAATGGAATTGATTTGTTCTACGACATTAAGGGAACAGGTGAGCCTTTGCTATTAATAGCTGGCTATCTTTGCGATCATGCCTATTGGTCGCTGATTATGCCATCACTGGTTTCGCAGTATCAAGTCATTCGCTTGGATAACCGAGGTATGGGGAGAAGTTCTGCTCCCGAAAACCCCTATAGTCTGAAACAGATGGCTAGTGACGTTGCAGCATTGCTCGATCGCATCGGAATTAATCAGGTGCATCTAGCAGGCCATTCAATGGGTAGTCAGATAGCCCAAGAATTAGTGTTAGCACACCCTGAAAAGGTAAAAAGTCTGATGCTACTTTCATCTTTGGCAAAGGGTGATGCATTATTCAATAGCATCATTGAGACTTGGGGCGAACTTTCTAGTAATGTAGACCTAAAACTTTATGAAAAAGTCGTATTGCCCTGGATATTTACAGATGCTTTCTACTCAATTCCTGACATGATCGAAGGTCTGATTGAATTTGCCATCAGATATCCTTTCCCGCCTGCAACTCATTCACTTTATCATCATAGCCAAGCCATCCTTAGCAGTGACACAATAGACCGCCTCCAAAAAATTCATTGTCCTACCTTAGTTTTGGTTGGTAAACAAGATATTCTCACCCCGTTAAAGTTTTCCCAACAACTTACTCAAGGTATTCCCAATGCTGAACTTGTAGTCATCGAACGTGGTGGTCATGGCTTCTTGATTGAGTCGCCGGATGCTGTGGTTTCAGCTATGCTTAATTTTCTGGGGAAGTTGAAGCCAGCTTATAGCAATTTTTGATTATTAAGATAATTTACCAAATCCACCGCCGCCAGGAGTTTCTATTACAAAAACATCTCCAGTTTTCATCTCTACTGTTGCTGTGCTGTCTAAATTTTCTTCAATTCCATTCTGTCGTTGTATCCAGTTGCGTCCTACTTTTCCTGCTTCCCCACCATTTAATCCAAAGGGAGGAACCAGGCGATGACCAGAGAGAATATTAGCTGTCATGGGTTCTAGAAATCGAATGCGGCGGACAACTCCATTACCACCCGAATATTTTCCTTTGCCACCGCTATCGGGACGAAGACTAAAGCTTTCTAAAAGTACAGGATAACGGGTTTCTAAAACTTCTGGATCGGTCAAGCGAGAGTTAGTCATGTGGGAATGAATGCCATCAGTGCCAGCAAAATCAATTCCTGCACCAGAGCCGCCGCAAATAGTTTCATAATATTGATATTGCTGATTACCAAAAGTAAAATTATTCATCGTTCCTTGAGAAGCAGCTATAACACCCAAAGCACCATATAAAGCATCGACAATAGTTTGAGAAGTTTCTACATTACCTGCGACTACTGCGGCTGGATAGGTTGGGTTGAGCATACAGCCAACCGGGATAATAATTTCTAGAGGATTAAGACACCCAGCATTGAGAGGAATACTATCATCAACTAAAGTACGGAAGACATATAACACTGCTGCTTGAGTTACAGCTTTAGGAGCATTAAAATTACTATTTAGTTGTAGAGAAGTCCCTGTAAAATCAATAGTAGCACTGCGGTTTTCTGGGTGAATCGTTACTTTAACTTGAATTTGTGCGTCATTATCCATTTTATAAGTAAATGAGCCATCCTTGAGAACTGCGATCGCACGTCTAACAGACTCCTCAGCATTAGCTTGCACAAATTTCATATAAGCTTGAACAGTATCGAGCTTGTATTGGAAAACCATTTTACGAAGTTCTTGTACTCCTCGTTCATTAGCGGCAATTTGTGCTTTAAAATCAGCAATATTTTGGTCAGAGTTGCGAGCAGGATAAGTATGATTTGCGAGGTGCTGTCTGACTGCTGATTCTCGAAAATTTCCCTCTTCAACTAAGAGAAAATTATCAAAAATAATTCCTTCTTCTTCAACTGTGGTACTGTGGGGAGGCATGGAACCGGGAGTAATTCCACCGATATCAGCTTGGTGTCCGCGAGAAGCGACGTAGAATAGGGGAATAGATGCAGAATTTTCTCTACTTTCTAGAAAAACAGGGGTAATTGTAGTTACGTCAGGAAGATGTGTACCGCCGTTATAGGGATTATTAGATAGATAGACATTTCCCGGTTTTATGGTGTCGCCTTTATCATTAATTAAACTGCGGACACTTTCACTCATTGAACCTAAATGTACAGGAATGTGGGGGGCGTTAGCAACTAGTAATCCAGAAGAGTCAAAGATAGCGCAGGAGAAATCTAACCTTTCTTTAATATTGACAGATGTTGCCGTATTTTGGAGAACAATCCCCATTTGTTCTGCAATAAATTGATAGAGGTTTTTGAATATTTCTAAGCGGACGGGATCGGGTTGAGATGTTGTGTACATTTTGAGATTTTCTTGAGATAGATGATTTCATAGCTAGATTTGCCCTACCACCAGCAAATTTATTTAAGGAAGTCTAATTAGACATTTCTTGCTTTTCTCCTTAGCTAGCTCTTCATTAAGATTTTGTCTAGCTCTTTCAGCATTATCTAATTTTTGTTCAAGCTCTTGAATCACTTCTGGTTTAGCGATTTTTTGTAACTCTTGACTTTCGGATGTCAGGTCTTGAATATCTTTTTTATAATTGTCGATTTGCAATTCTAAATTTGATATTTTGCTTTTGTAGTCGGATATAGCCTCAGACTCCTTTACAAAATTAGCTAGAAATGGTGTGGCAAACCCCAAGCCAAAAATACCGATAATAAAAGTAAATTTTAGCAGTCGATTAACTAAATCTTCCTGTTTTGCTTGCTTAGATTTTTCTGGCTTCTCGACTAGTCCCACATCAATTAAATATTGAAAAACTACTTTTTCGCTATAACTTAAATCATCTAAATTAGTTTTCCAATCTACTTTGTCTCTAAAAGCAATTTTGCAGTAATGTAAAATAAAATCGTCTTCAATATGATTTGTTTGTGATAACTTTGTGAAAGCTAAGTTAATCGTCTTTAAGTAATCCTCTTGGTTCAACCTAGTTAGCTTCATTTCCATAGTCACTTGAATTTTAATTTTGAATTAATAAGTCTGACGTTTTAAAATTTGCTGTACAGAACCATACATTTCACTTGTCAAACCTTCAAGTTCATGCTCTATATCCTCCCAACGCCCAAGTTTACTCGTCCATTTTCCGTTAGATAATTGTCTGGCGGCGTGGGTTGGTTCACCATCAGAAGTAGTGTATATTGCTATCTTCTCAAAACCCACTTCAAGCTCGGAATTGTCGCAAACTTTGTACCCTAAGCTTTTGTATGCTTGGATAAAAGCTGACATAGTTAATTCTGCTGTTACAGCTTCTACCCAGTAATACATATTATCTGGGTCTATTGGACTCCACCAGCGATCATCCTCACCCGCAGCCCAAGCAAAACAATTATATGATGTACTTGGTTGCTGGTTACAGAATATTCAGTATGGTATAAGTTGGGAAATTTATTTTCTCTGTAGCTTTCTAACTTACCATCTATATCCATTTGCTTTCCCCCATTCAATCCAAGCTACAGCCATTTGCTGAAGTCTACCACGCTGTTCAGCTTTGACAGGGTTTGCTCCTGTAATTGCATTTAAGGCCCAAAACCAATGGTCTGGTTCGCGCTCAAGTTCACGCATAATTAAAGGAACAACAGGTTGTCCCATCCCGATTATTCTTTGATAAGCGGGATGCATTGATATTTTTGAAGCAACAGAGAGCATTCCTGTTTCACGCCGCCATTGTTCTGCTAATTCTGAGAATGTAGTTTCTATTTCTGCGGTTTTAATAACCGGATAAACGTAAGGTGACATTTAACCTCTATTTAGATTGGCTACAAGTTAACTAATATTAATTATCTTGTAAATTTACGTTGTCTTTGATGAATTCATCAATCTTTACGCTGTAAAATTAGATGATTACATTCAGTTAATCTCGCTTGCCAGTTAGGTTCCACTACAATAGTGCTAATTTTTTCGACAACGATCGCAGGGCCATTAATACTATCTTCTGGTTGTAAATCTTCCCGTCGATAAACAGGAGTATTGTGCCATCTATCAGCAGTAAACATCCTGACTGTCTCAACAGATACAGGGACTTCATTTAAAGGGCGAGTACGAATAATTAAAGGTTCTTCGGGAGTATCCATTTTCTGAATTACTTCCACGGAAGCGGATTCAACAATTAAGCTTTTCTCTAATTGAATAAAACCATAGCGAGATTGATGTTCACTCTCAAATTCTTGTCGCATCAATACCACATCATCGGCAAAATTAACGGTCAAGGTAGAGTTAGTACCCTGATATTTTAAGTGAGCTTTTCGGATTACTTCTACTTGACTCAGTGCCTCATCTATTTCGCTTATAGCTTGAGTTTCTAAATATTCCATTAACTGCTGTAATTTAGGGACTAATGCTTGAGTTAAAGGTTGTTCAACTCCTCCTTCTTTAATCGCCCGCACATCAGCTAATCCCATTCCATAAGCAGAGAGAACGCCAGCATAAGGATGTAGAAATATTTTTTTCATTCCCAAAGTATCGGCAATTAAACAAGCAACTTGCCCACCTGCACCGCCAAAACAACAAAGCACATATTGGGTAACATCATAACCGCGTTGCAGACTTATTTTTTTAATTGCGTTCGCCATATTTTCCACTGCGATCGCCATAAATCCTGCGGCTACTTGTTCAAGAGTGCAATGATTTAACGTAGCGGCTTGAATGTCTTGAGTTAATTGGGTAAATTTTTGAATAACAATATCTTTATCTAAAGGTAAATTGCCATCAATGCCAAAAACTGAAGGAAAATATTGTGGGTGAATTTTACCTAACATTACATTGGCATCAGTAACCGTTAATGGCCCGCCACGCCGATAACAAGCAGGCCCAGGATTTGATCCAGCAGATTTAGGGCCGACACGATAACTAGAACCATCAAAAAAGAGAACAGAACCACCTCCAGCAGCAATGGTATTAATTGCTAATACAGGAACTCGCATCCGCGCCCCAGCAATTTCCGAATCTAGTTGTCGTTCATACTCTCCTTTAAAATGGGCAACATCTGTACTTGTCCCTCCCATGTCAAAAGTAATAACTAACTCGAAACCTGCCCTTTTACTAGTTTGAACTGCGCCAACAATACCGCCAGCCGGGCCACTTAAAATACTATCTTTTCCTTGAAATTGTTCAGCTGCGACTAAACCGCCATCAGATTTCATGAACATTAATTTCACTCCCGGTAACTGACTCGCTACTTGGTTGACATAGCGACGTAGAATAGGAGTTAAATAAGCATCGACTACTGTTGTATCTCCCCGGCTAACCAACTTCATTAAAGGACTAACTTGATGGGATACGGATATTTGAGTAAAGCCGATTGCTTGGGCAAGTTTGGCTATTTGTCGTTCGTGTTCAGGATAGCGATCGCTGTGCATCAAAACAATAGCACAACTCCGAATTCCTGTATGGTAAACTGCTTGTAAGTCACTTTTGACTTGTTCAATATTTATAGGTATTAATTCATTTCCGTTAGCATCGTAGCGTTCATCTATCTCAATCACTTGCTCATAAAGCATCGTTGGTAAAATTATCTGGCGGGCAAATATATTTGGACGGTTTTGGTAGCCAATTTGCAGTGCATCTTTAAACCCTTTGGTGATCAGAAGAACAACCCTAT
This sequence comes from Nostoc sp., assembly GCF_036917415.1. Classification (GTDB taxonomy): domain Bacteria; phylum Cyanobacteriota; class Cyanobacteriia; order Cyanobacteriales; family Nostocaceae; genus Nostoc. The sequence goes on from NZ_JBALDJ010000026.1 coordinate 27,760, forward strand.
CTCCCTTTCTTTCTAACAGCGCATTTGTTGCTACTGTTGTCCCCATTTTCACTACTTCTATCGCTTCTGTAGGAATGGGTTCGTTGGTAGCAATCCCCATGATATCTCGAATACCTTGGATGGCCGCATCTTCATATTGTTCGGGATTTTCTGAAAGTAGTTTGTAGACTATAATATATTGCTGATTAGGTAGATTCACAATTAAAAAACGTTCGGGATGTTTTGAAAGTCTATTGATAAATGCTTGATTATTAGTAACAGCAACAATATCTGTGAATGTACCACCACGGTCAGCAAAAACCTTCAGCATTACTCTGTTTACTCGATACTATAGTAGGTAGCATAATAATGATATAAAAATATTATACTATGGAAATCCACTTTGATTTCTGAACTTATTTGCGTTGTGTGCTAAACGCGATAGGTAGGCAGTAGGGACTAAGAAATAGGAAATCAGTCTAATTATGAAATATCTTTAATATTCGCTGCTGTACTCTTTTTATAACTACTTCCTCTTCAGGAGATAGCCCATCAAATAGCATCTCATATATCAATGGTACACCCAACTCTAACTCTTCTAAAAGTATACGCTGGCTAAATACATCTTGTGGTTTGCCTTCTAGCATCAGCCGCCCTTTATCCATGACAAAAACCCAATCTGCCCAACGATAAACTAAATCTAAATCATGGGTTGCCATTAATAAAGTGGTTCCATCTTGATGAATTTTCTTCATAGTTGCTATCAAGTTACGAGTATGTTTTATATCTAAGTATGCAGTTGGTTCATCTAACACCAATAGTTCGGGTTGGAGTACCATGACATCAGCTATAGAAACTCGTTTTTTTTGTCCTAAACTCAGATGATGTACTGGTCTTTCTGCTAAAGTTGTCAGTTCAAATTCAATTAATGCTTGTTCTACTCGGTCTTTAATTTCATTTTCTGGCAAACCTAAATTACACAAACCATAAGAGATATCTTCTTCAACAGTAGAAGCTACTAATTGTTGTTCTGGATCTTGAAATACTAGCCCAACTTTCTGCCGTAATTTACTGAGATAACTTCGATTATAACTTAACGGTTCACCACGCCAACGTATAACGCCAGAATCAGGTTTATATAGACCATTAGCTAATAAGAATAGTGTCGTCTTACCGCAACCATTTTGACCAATTAATGCACACTTTTGGCCAGATGGAATTCTCAGTGTTAGACCATTCAAAGCTGATTGCTGTGCTACTGGATAGGTGTAATATACCTGCTCAAATTCGAGTAAATATTCCTGCATTTTGCCAAAATTCTAATCCTATTAATCCTACACAACCGCAAATTGCTTCGATGATATATCGCGCTTGGGGGCGATAGCGCCGGGGATGCCAAACTCGAAATTCACTCACAAAACCTCGTGATTCTAGTCCGAGAGAGAACTGACTATATCGTTGTAAGGTTCGCTGTAATAGTTGTCCGATTAGTAGTGCTAAACTTTTCATTCCAATAGCAAGAGTGCGGTAGCCACCACGGGAATTTTGTGCTGTCCATAATTCACTGGCTGTATTCAGCAGGATGAAAATAAACCGATACATTAGTAATAATAAATCGGTTAAAAGCACTGGAAATCGTAAGTAACGCAGAGTTTGTAATATCTCCGTGAACGGGACAGTTAACATGAGAAAATATAAGCAAGAAACAGATGCTAATGCTCTGGTTAAAATTCCCAATGCTTGGATACTGCCACTATGACTGATATAAATATAGAAGTGTCCGAAAGTTAGTCCAAACCACGAGTCTAATTGCACCCTTGGCAAATCAGTAATCGCAACTCCATTCACCATTAGGGCTGGTAAACTTGTCAAACAAAAAACTATGGTGAACATTAACAACCGAAAATAAACACCAGCCGGAATTCTTGCATAAATAACTGTCCAAAGACCCATCCAAAGCACCATCAAAATTTGCACTAGCGGATGGGTAGCAAGGGAAATAGCAAGAGTAGTAAATGCAAAAATTAGTTTATGTTCTGGTGGCAATCTTCGCAGTCGATTAGTATAAGCTAAAGTATCTATTTGCAAGCTCATTATTCACGTTTTTGTTGTTGGGAACGTCCTTTATACAACCCAATTGCATAACCAACTACTCCCGCACCTAAAGCTGCTTGCGAAGCAAATAATAAGCTTTCTATTTCACCACTAGCTGGTTCAAAAAATGATTTAAACCAGGGTTTATATCCAGGTTGTATTTCAGTAATTGCTTTTTCTGCTTTGTCATCGGAACCGGCAAATTCGCCACCACGCACAAATATTAACGGTGCAACTGCTAAAGCTAATACAGCTACTACCAACAGCCAGTTACTCAACCCTTTTTTAGATTGACTCATTACTTTGACGCTCCTGCTTGATTAATTGCAACAATTCCAATTCTTGAGGATTATAGGATTGCAACCAGTTCCATACCAACACAGTTAGTAATCCTTCACTAATTGCTAAGGGAACTTGAGTTATAGCAAAAATTCCGGCGAACTTGGTAAATGAAGCAATAAATCCACCAACAGGGGCAGGAAAAGCTAGGGCTAGTTGGATAGAAGTGATAACATAGGTTAGTAAATCTGCGATCGCAGCTGCTAGAAATATGGCGATTTTTTGTTTACCACCCAACTTCATTGTCAGATTATATATCCAGTAAGCTGCAAATGGTCCAGCGATCGCCATCGAAAAAGCATTTGCCCCCAGCGTTGTCAAGCCGCCATGCGCTAGTAACAAAGCTTGAAACAACAATACTAAGCTACCCAAAACTGTCATAGTCAGGGGGCCAAACAGCACCGCACCTAACCCTGTCCCCGTAGGATGAGAACAACTACCTGTGACGGAAGGGATTTTCAACGCTGACAGCACAAAAGTAAAAGCACCAGCCAAGCCCAGTAGTAGTTTTAGTTCCGGGTTAGCTTGGGTAATACGAGTCAGACTACGCAATCCTAATAGAAAAAATGGTAATGCCACAACCCACCAAAAAATCGCCCACTGCACTGGTAAAAAACCTTCCATAATGTGCATGGCGTAGGCGGGTTTGGGTAAACCAACTACCAGATAAAAACTGATAACTCCCATCAGGGTTAGACTGACTAACGCCTGTTTTTTTCTTTTCATAATCTGTAACTCGCAGATTTATGTAAACGAATTGATTCTAACCGGCGGGCATCCTGACTCACCTAATTTTGGTTCACAGTTGCGGGACAGCGTCGGATTTTCACCGGACTTTCCCCCTTGCGTCCGATGGCTGCTCCCCATCAGAACCGATTGGAGTAACTATAACACTATTACTAAATTTTGAGCCGTGATTTTTAACCCTTTCAAATCGGACTCAGTATCAGGATATAGAAACCGAGTTACGACAACAGTTACTGCAAGTTAGTCGAGATGAGCAACGAAACAGAATCACTGCTGATATCTTCGTTAACAATTATGCCATGTAAAAAATTTGTGAAAAACTTGGTTTTCGTATCGAACGCACATGATAATTCCACTGTAGCCAAAGCCTAAATCAAGCTAACATTCTAATAGACCTCTTGCAACCCAAGGGGGAAATTTTTACTTTGTTAAAAATAAAACCACGTAAGATGATGTTGACAATTAGATAACTTGCTGGTTTAGCGGAATTACAATTACAAATTCTGTCCCCTGCCCAGGAGCAGAAATACATTGTAATGTTCCCTGATGTTTTTGGGTGATAATCTGATGACTAATAGATAAACCTAATCCAGTACCTTTATCAACTGGTTTAGTCGTAAAAAATGGTTCAAATAATTGTTTTTGTACCTTTTCTGGAATGCCTATACCATTGTCGCCAATGCAAATAACTACCTGATTTTCGCTAGTGAGTTTAGTCTGAATCCGTATTTGACGAGTAGAGAGCGTTTCTTCCCTTACTTCCCACTCACCATTCTCCACTGCCTCTTCTAAAGCATCGATCGCATTTGCGAGAAGATTCATAAATACTTGATTCAGTTGTCCAGCATAACATTCTACTAATGGCAGGTCGCCGTAGTCTTTAATCACTTCAATTGCTAGATTGTTAGATTTAGGTTTGAGGCGATGTTCCAGAATCATCAACGTATTATCTATCCCATCATGGATATTCACAGCTTTCATTTCTGCGTCATCTAACCGAGAAAAGTTTCGCAGAGATAAGACAATTTCTGTGATTCGTTCCGCACCAACTGTCATAGAAGTTAGCAAGTTGGGCAAGTCTGCGATCAGAAAATCTAAGTCGATCGCTTCTGTTTCTTGTTGAATTTCCTTTGCTGGATTAGGATAGTTTTGCTGGTATAATTGCAGCAATCTTAATAAATCTTGGATATATTGATTGGCATAGCCGACATTGCCATAAATAAAATTGATTGGGTTGTTGATTTCATGCGCTACACCTGCTACCAACTGTCCCAAACTCGACATTTTCTCACTATGCACCAATTGAGATACTAGCTGCTTTGCTTCTTGGCGCAATTGTGCTTCTGAGTATCGCAATATCTGCTCTGCTTGTTTGCGCTGGGTAATGTCGTGGAGAATGACGACATATTCCTGAAAATCCCGATGGGGTCGGTCAGAGATGGAAACTTCCAGAGTTCTATTTTTCCCATTACCGATTAGAATTTGTTCGCTACGCTTTGTCCACTGCTCTGGATAGTAGACTAATGCAGGTAGCCATTTGTTAAGGTGATTTCCCCGCAACTCAGAGGGGTTGACACCAAAGAACGATTCTGTGGCTGGGTTAGCTTGGCGGATAATGCCTCGGTCGTCTACGACTAAAATACCATCTTGGGCGACAGTAAATAGATGTTCGGCGGCTTCTCGCGCTTCTGCGATCGCCACCACTTGCGGTAAACTTGTCCAACAAGCGATCGCTACTCCCACAAATGCCACGCTCATCAGTAGCACCACAAATATATTCTCACCGCCCGCAGTTGCCACTTTATTAAGTTTGACGCCAAATAACCAGCCAACTGCCACAGCGCTGCACAGTAAAAAAATCAGGATGCTCACCTGAAGAATTACTGAATCTTTGATAATTACCACAGGGCGCGTGCGATATCGCCGCATCCACCAATCAGGATGGAAAGCAGGGAAATCCATACGGCGAATTACTGCATCTATTCCCATAACACCAATGGGAAATAATAGCCCAATCAGCAAGTTGAGCCAACCCCAGGCAAATCCGCCCACCAATAGCACCACAACTTCTAACAGCAGAATGGCCAGAGATATGCGAGGAAACAAAACTTCCGGGCGATCGCGCCGCAGCCAAAGCCCCAAATGCAGTAACATAAAGGAGATAAACCAGCCAATGTTACCAACAGCCACAATTCGCGCCACATCTCCCCAAATCAGATAAATTAAGCACAACACCAGTGTTAATGTCAATGCTGGGACAAACACACCTCGACGTGAGACAACAGAAAATACTGGTGAAATGTGGTTATCTAAGGCCAGTTGATACAAAATTCGCGGGCAATTAGAAACCACCGTTGCCGAACCTAGTAGACAAGCAGCTACTAGCAAAAAAGAAACACTTACACTAGCGAATCTTCCCCAAAAGGGCCGGGAAGCCGCCACAAGATTCAGGAAAGCATTGTCTTGAAGGTTGGGATTTGTTGCTAACCGCATCACTACCCAAGACCCCCCCAAAAAGATGGGTGGCATCATCCAGGCGGCAACGTCTAGAAACCTTAGCGTTTGAGTGGGGTTGCGGCTATCGGCGACAAAGGAAGAAGCCGTTTCACAACTGTAGGTTGCATAAGTGACGAAAAAGAACCACTTTGCCCAATCCACGAAGCTCAAAGATGACCAACTGCTAGGAAAAAACCCAGGACTAAAGGGAGAAAACGTTAACCAGCTAAGACCTTGAACACAGAAAGTCATTAGCAGTGCAAAGGCTGGAATTACAAAAAACAAATGTAAAATACTCAGGGCGCGAGTCCCACTAAACGCCACAATAAAAGGTAACAGTGTAAAGCTAATATCCAGAAATATGTCTGGACAGGTAATACCCAGCGCCTGCAAATTTACTTTAATTAAATCTCTGAGTACGATTGTATTCACTGACAGGTAGGAAACCCAATTGAGGAGGTATCCAATTGCTGCATAGCGAGCTAGTCCTGGGTAGTGTTGCAGTAGCTTGGTAGCATAGTTAGGTGTTCCTCCAGCTACATTGATGAAATGCATACCTAAGCGTTTTACCTGATAGTTAAGCAGCATTCCAAAAATCACCGCAGGTATCCAAACAAAAATAGCTTGAGAACCGAGAGCAGCATGAATAACTGGAACCAATGCTGTCCAAGAAATATGAGCTGTCAAACCAAAGCTCCAACTTTCAACAGCACTCAAGCTTCTAGTTAAGCGAGGGGAAGAAGATTGGCCCAATGTGGAATGAGCAAAATGGGACATGATTAGCAGTGTTCGGTGGGATAATGTAATTAAGCTTATTAGCTAGAGTTCCCATCTCTTAAATATTCAGAATAAAAACTTTTTGTACGGAATCATACTTAGATGTTACTACATCTAATCTTTCATCAGAGAAAATTCACTTTACAAGACCAGCGTTTATTGCCCTCATCCCCCAACCCCTTCTCCCAAATTGGGAGAAGGGGAGCCAATTTCAAAGTCCCTCTCCAATTTGGAGAGGGATTTAGGGTGAGGGCTTTTGATTCACGCAAGAAGTCTATTAGCTAATTTTTGAGCGTGTATCTGCCAAGGTGGGAACTTTGACTTCTGTTTCGGCTTGTAAGTCGAAGTCATACCACTCGTTACGCCATTGCAGGCGAAACTTCAAACGCGTCCAGTTAGGTGGTAGATTGGGACAGGCAATGGGGCCAAATTGATTCATGCGAATACCGCCAAACCCAAAAACTACTGCTTGCCATACTCCTCCAGCACTGGCAGCGTGAATTCCTTCGGCTGCGTTCAGTCTCACATCCTCTAAGTCTACCAAGGCCGATCGCAGAAAGTGTGTATAGGCTTCGGTTGGTTGATTGAGGTCGCAAGCTAAGATGGCGTTAATGGCTGGGCCTAATGAAGAACCATAACTGTGGTCGGTGCGTTGGGTGTAATAGTCCCAGTTGGTGGCGAGGGTTTGATGGTCATAACGTTCGCGCAATAAATACAAGAGCATCAATACATCTGGCTGCTTAAGAATCTGCTTTTGGCTGGTAGCTTCAATTCCCAACAAACCTTGCAGAGATTTGCTGCGCGGTTCGTAATCAGCGAGGTTAACGTCTTCTAGCTGGAAAAAGCCTTCAAATTGCTCAATTAAACCCGTTTGAGCATCTTCATTGACAAATAGACGCTCTTGGATTTCCGCCCAATGGTGTAGACGCTCTGTGGTTAAGTTGAGTTTTTGCACTAGTTGGGCTGAGGTTTCAGGATAAGCTTGTTTGAGCCAATCCCACAGCGCCAAAGCTGACTGCAAATGCCACTGTACCATGAGATTGGTGAAGGCATTATTATCAACGCGATCGTGATTTTCATCCGGGCCAATCACATCTAGGATGTCATAGCTGTGGCGCTCTTGGTTCCACTGCACCCGACTTTCCCAGAAAACAGCCGTATCAAGGATAATTTCCGCGCCATAATCGCGCATCCAGTCATCATCGTTGGTAGTCTGCCAGTAGTGTAAAATTGCATAAGCGATATCAGCAGTGATATGCACTTCAATGTCACCGCACCAGATGCGGATTAATTCACCGTTGGCAGCCGGAACCCAGCGCGGAGTGACTTCATCGCCAGTAGTGGCACTTTCCCAAGCAAACATCGCTCCTTGATAACCTGCTTCTTGAGCTTTGCGTCTCGCTCCTGGTAGGGTGTGGTAGCGGTAGGTGAGCAAGTTACGCGCTAAGGCTGGTTGAGTTAAGGTGAGGAAAGGCAGGATGAATATTTCTGTATCCCAAAAGATATGTCCGCTATAGGCAAAACCGGAAAGGGTTTTGGGAGGAATGCTTACCCGGTTGTCGTGACGCGGTGTCACCGCTAGTAATTGGAAGAGATTGTAACGGACGCTCAATTGAGCCAAGCGATCGCCTTCTATAATAATGTCACTGTCTTGCCACACTTGCTCCCATGCAGCAATATGAGCTGCTAATAGGGTAGTATATCTCGGTTCATCAGCGAGTCTTTGTAAGGCGGCGGCAATCGGGATTTCTGTCTCTCGTGAAGTAAACAAGGTGACAATTTTTTCTACAATTACCGTTTTTCCGGGATATAACTCTAAGGTGGTTGTCAAAGTGGGAGAACTAGAAGCATTTTCGATGCTCACGAGTCTAGTCTCGTCACCATCTACCACTAACTTAGCTGCCATCCCAAGTTGAATATCTGAGTGGAGAGTTTGACTGTTTAACCAGATAATCCGATCTATACCACTTTGGTTTAAGGTTCGCCAATGTTTGATGCCTTGAGTATCTGGTTCGCTGTCAAATCCGGCTTCAACGGTAACTTCACCCTCAAAGTCTACCGATGTGATTTGAGCGCGAATTGCCAAAACGTGTTGGTCTGCTAAACTGGTGAAACGCTCGAAGTGAAAATCTAGGATATGACCATTAGGACTACGCCAGCGCACATCACGACTAACTAAGCCTAAGCGTAAATCGAGCCGACGTTCGTAGTTGAGAATCTCACCACTGTCCATGCTAAAGCGAACGCCTGCAACTTTCACCACTAATGGCAGCCAGTTGGGACAGTTTACCAATTCGGTATGAGCAATTGTCACATCATCATAAACACCGTGGATGAGTGTGGCTGGAAAATCTTGGGAATACCCTTCCTCAAACGTACCCCGCACTCCTAACAACCCATTACCAAGAGTGAAGACAGTTTCTTTGTGATGTAACTGCGTCGGATTAAACTCCGTTTCAATAACGTTCCAGTCAGTATTGTCAATTAATTGCTGATTTTGTTGAGAATTGTGAGTGGATACGTTGAGCATGAGTGATAAAACCTCTTGGGGATGGCTGTAAGTAAGATGCAGTAAAATTAGGAGCAATCTTTAAGTGATTAACTCCTTTTCTTTAGCGCTTAGATTAAAAGATAGTCTGAACGCTAAAAAATACGCTTCTGATAAGAGTAACGTTTCAAATTTCATCTGTCTACAGTTAGATTTATTGAAAAATGCCAGTTATAACTCATAAATCTCAACTAGCTACGAATTGATTCAGCTTTTCATCAATTTCTTTCATATTTACAATTCAGGCAAGACGCGATTCATCGCCGTCTCTACAAAGGACTGATTATTGTAAAGACGGCGATTTATCGCGTCTTTGTCTTTGTGATACCATGTCCGGTTAATTAGTTATAATTCCCGTAATCTATGCAGAAACCGGAAAACCCTCTTTCCCCCTGCTCCCTGCCCCCTGCGGTCTTAATAATAAGTCTTTCACCGGACACGATATGATGGACGATTTTTGACTGGTAAAATCTACAGGTGCAGTTAAGTAACGTTTTGTTCTTTTACCAGAAGTGATATATTGGCACTTGACCCGACCGAGTACAAACTATGCATAAGCCCACAGGACAGCAAACTCGAGGTGTTGTACTCAATACTACAGAACAGGAAGGGGGAGTGGGCAGATGAATAAAAATACTGGGCAAGGTAGTGTTTTTTCCCTGTTTCAAGGCGTACATCTAAGTCGCATCTTGGTAGCGTTGTTTCTGCTGCAAATCTGGCTAGCTGTGGGATTGACTGCATACTTATCAATCGGAAACGGGCAAAAAGCAGTTAATGAGGTAGCTAACGAATTACGTCATGAAGTTGCCAATCGAGTCGAGCAGAATTTACAAACTTATTTGGCAACTCCGCGTCAGGTACTACGCAGTAATCAAAATCTTATTAACATGGGGTTGCTGAAGATAGAGAATCTGGCAAGCTGGGAGTCATACTTAATAGAGCAGTTAAAGATTTTTCCAGATGCGTTGGCAATAACTGCAAACAATGAACAAGAATATCTAGCGGTGGAGAAGTTCAACGATCGCCAATCTTTACTCAGAAAAGCCGATAAGTCAACTGGGTACGATCTCTATACCTACATAATTGACTCTCAAGGTCAACGTACTCAATTACCAGAAGTAATCAAAAACTATGATGCGCGATCGCGTCCTGATTATCAAACAGCAGTTACCGCCAAAAAATTCAGCTTTAGTCAGATTTTTACACCCCGCACTGAACCAACACTCCTAATTAGTGCATCTCAACCCATTTATAACTCCCAAGGTGAATTACTCGGAGTCAACAGCACTCTCAATCACATATCACAAATTGGGGATTTGCTGCAAAACATCAAAGTTGGCAAGTCTGGGCAAATTTTTATTATCGAGCGATCGGGGCTATTAGTGGCAAGTTCCACAAGCGAAGAACCATTCCGCTTACAAAATGGTAAACCCATTAGGTTAGCAGCTTCCCAAAGCGGCGATTCTTTGACTCAAGCAACCGCTAAATACTTAAAAACTAAATTTAGTAACTTTGACCAAATTCAAAGTTTACAGCAACTGGATTTTTCCTTGGACGGCAAACGGCAATTTTTAGAAGTTAAACCGTTAGAGGGCGAACCAAATGTCAACTGGTTGATAATAGTGGCTGTCCCAGAAGCAGACTTTATGGGACAAATCAATCGCAACACTCAAACCACAATTTTTCTCTGTTTGGGAGCGTTGGCACTAGCTATTATATTGGGGATTGTTACCGCCCGGTGGGTTACTGTGCCAATTTTGCACTTCAGCAGGGCGACAAAAGATTTAACTGATTTTACCAACAGCGAAGACTCAGTGGTGAAAGTACAAGGCATTCAAGAATTAGAGGTGCTAAGTGGATCTTTTAATGAGATGGCGCAAGATTTACGCAAAACCTTTGCTGCACTGATTAGCAAAAATGAGGATTTAGAACTGCAAGTTAAGCAGCGAACTCAAGAATTACAACAGGAGATTCAAGAACGGATTAACAACGAGCAAAAACTGGAAAAGCATCATCAAGTACTAGCAGAACTGGCAAATCACAAAGCGGTTTTTGAAGGAAATTTAGAAACAGCATTCAAAGTCATCACAGAAAAAGCAGCCAATGCCTTAGAAGTAGAGCGAGTGAGTGTGTGGTTATTCAATAGTGAGCGCACCAAGCTACAATGCATAAGTCTCTATGAACGCAGCAATCAGAGACATTCGGCAGGTTTAGAACACAACCTTGCAGATTATTTAATCTACTTTAAAGCTTTGGTGGTTTCTCGTACCATTGCCGTTTCTGACACTCGCACCGATCCACGAGTACAAGAATTATGGGATAAATTGCTCGAACCAAATAATATTGTATCCCTACTTGATACCAGCCTTTGGGTTGGGGGCAAAATGGTGGGAACAGTATTGTACGAGCAGGTTGATATTCCCCAAAAATGGGAACTGAGCGAGCAAAACTTCATTAGCTCAATCGCGGAAATTGTCGCCCTAACTTTAGAAGTATGCGATCGCAAACGTGCAGAATCCGCTCTGCGTCAGGCTAAAGAAGCTGCCGACGTGGCAAATCGTGCCAAAAGCACCTTTTTAGGAAACATCAACCACGATCTGAGAAATCCCTTAAGCTCCATTCTAGGAATCACAGAAGCACTCAAAGAGCAAGTGTACGGCCCTGTGAGTGAAGAACAGCGCCAGTCTCTAAATATGCTCGAATCTAGCGGTAAAAACTTACTAGAATTAATTAACCAAATCCTTGACTTTACCGACACCGAATCCAGCAAGATAGAGCTGCAACTAGCTGCTACTTCGATTCAGGGATTATCTGACTCTAGCCTAAGTTTTGTCAAACATCTGGCATTCCAGAAAAATATCCGGCTGAGGGTAGAAGTACCTGAAGAACTCGAACCCATTCAAGTTGATGAACCCCGCATCCGCCAAGTATTTATCAACTTATTGACTAACGCGATCAAGTTTACTAAAGAAGGAGGCGAAGTCTGGATTGAAGTTCAGCCAAGTTCCACCAATGAATATATCTTTTTTAGCGTGGTAGATACAGGTATTGGAATGCTTTCTGATGACCTTTTCAAATTATTTCAACCTTTTGTACAAGTTGAAACTGCCTCTAACCCTCGTTCTCCAGGCACTGGTTTAGGATTAGTAATGGTGCAAAAAATTGTCGAGTTGCACGGTGGAACTGTCCATGCCGAAAGTCAGTTAGGTAAAGGTAGTCGATTTACAGTCAAACTTCCTTGGAAAAAGGCGGGAGAATGGGGGAGTTAAGGACTTCCTAATAAAAAATAATTAATCGCAAAATGAGCTGTTGTTAAGCTGTTATTGAGCATGGCAAAAAAATATCTTAATAGTCGTCTTGGATGGAGGAATTGAGTAATTTAATATTTGGAGTTACCTGAGAATTAATATTAATTCAAATGTACTTAGAATCTACTTTTCGAGTATAGCCGTAGTCACACAGGTTAGGACATTTTAAAAGCATGAAAGCTAGGAATAGTAATACTTTTACCTCCTGCCTCCTGCCTCCTGCCTCCTGCCTCCTGCCTCCTGCCTCCTGCCTCCTGCTATAACTCTGTTGTAAATGGACTCTTCTGCGATCGCAAACGAACGCTTTTGTCAGCCCAAAAGCATTGGCCGAAACCTTTCTGATTTCCTCAAACTCCAAAATTTTTCGATCTACCTACTGTAGGTAGATTCCAAGTAAATCAAAGAACATTCAAAATAGTATTACAAATTACTAATAATTTCCGATTGTAGATGAATATCCTGTGTCGCTGTTCCTGGAGATGGAAAAATGGTTTTTATGGAAAGTAAGCGCTTACTCCTCGTTGCTGACTTTCCATCTGTACAACTTGATAAAGACTCTTCTCAAACTTTAGTCCAAATACCGCCTTCACCGCATTGTGAAGTTTGTGTAATTGTTCCAGTTTGCAATGAAGCTCAGACATTGGTAGCAACCCTTACTGCCTTAATACATCAAGTTGATCTACAAGGACAGCTTTTAGATCCCAGACGCTACGAAATAATTTTGTTGGCAAATAATTGTAGCGATGATTCAGCAGCTATAGCTCGGAGTTTCGCGGGGCAACATCCAGATATAGCACTGCATGTAGTTGAAAAAACTCTACCACCTGCACAAGCCTATATTGGTCGAGTGCGGCAGATTTTGATGGATGAAGCATATCGCCGTTTGTCTAGTTTAGGACGTACAAGGGGGGTAATTGCTTCAACTGATGGAGACTCGCAAGTAAGCCCAACTTGGATTGCTGCCAACCTGTACGAAATTAACTGTGGTGCTGATGCTGTCGGTGGGCGAATTATCACTGAGCGTGCTGGTCGTGCGGCTTTAGACCCTTACGCCAGAGCTTGCTTTCTGCGTGAAGTGGGCTACCGCTATTTAATTAGCGAATTAGAAACTTATCTCGATCCCGACCCCTATGACAGCTTTCCTCGCCACTATCAACACTATGGAGCAAGTTTAGCAGTAACAGCAGAAATGTATGCACTGGCAGGAGGCTTACCACCAGTGCGGACTCCTGAAGATGTGGCTTTTTACCGTGCCTTGGTACGGGTAAATGCCCGTTTCCGCCACAGTTTGCTAGTGCGGGTAGTAACTTCGGCAAGACAAATCGGACGTACTAATGTTGGTTTAGCAAATCAACTAAATGAATGGATAGAAATGGGACGGCAACAGCAAGCATTTGTAGTCGAACCAGCAGCGGCTATCGAAACTCGTTTTGTTGCACGTCGCCAATTACGACTGATGTGGTGGTGCGCTCTCAATGGCTATCAGCCATGTTATCCTAGTGTCACATCCTTGGCAGAGATGCTGGGAGTTTCAGCCCAATGGCTTGTCCAGAAATTAACGCAACCTTATTCCTTTGGTCAGTTGTTTGAACTAGTCGAAGAACGCCAGCAAGAAGAACAAACTTGGGCTTCGCGCTGGAAATACGTGGATATTAAACAAGCAATTGGGGATCTGCGCTTGCGTCTTGAGAGTTTGCGTCAGTAATTGCTAAGGGGAAGCGTTACCCGAAAGTAGGGCAACGCTTCCAAAAAAAATATCCGATCATTTTTTAAGCAGGGGAACTCTTAGCAAGGCAAGGAAAAGTCGTTTTAATTCCATAAATTGGATAATTTATTTTTTGAAGTTCCCCTAGAGTAACGCTTAGGGAGATCCAAAGCCGTTTCTTCTAATAGGTAAAACTAAACAGCAAAAAATAAGACTCATTTTATTTCTCAGACTCGCTCGAATAAATCAAGTCGATATTCTTCCTCGCGTTGACCTTTTAAATGCCGCAGTTTATTCGGTGTCAACTCAAAAAACGAGTTATGAACTTCATCTCCACTCAACGGATAATCACGAGCATAGAGTGTCCAATGAACTAAAAGTAGATGTCCTCCAGGTTCTAGGTGTTCTAAAATGTACTGTTGCGATTTTTTCAAGTCTTCCCAGCTCCAGTAATAGCCAACTTCCGAGACTAGAGTTAAATCAAACATTTCATCAGGATATTGCTCTGGGACACGCATAATCTGGAACTTGACATTGGAGAGATGCTGACAGCGCTCTATTGCTTTATCCTGAGCTATTTTTGATACATCAATCGAGAGGAGTGAGTCACAACGCTGTTGCAGTTTCTCAGTTAAAACGCCAATCGAACCGCCGATTTCAAAGGCAGACCGATAGCGCTCTTTGCGTAAAGCTGCGATTGTGGCAGCATATTTGTTAGCTTCGTATTCACTTGTCTCAAATCTCCACGGGTCGAGATTTTCGCTGTAGAGTTTATCGAAGTAGCTGGGTGGTAAGGAGTCGGATTGTGACGGGTTCATAGATTTTCCTCTATATAAACTTCCCAAGGATGAGTGAAGTTCGCTAACATTTCAGGAGTTAAGCGAAAGCCTTCTAGATCGTCGTCAATTAAGTCTGTAATTTGGGAACGATAAGCAGCGATCGCTTGTTGTTTCAACTCCACTACTGCGCTAATATTTAACCGCCAGGTTGTCACCTCAAGAGATGCTGGCAGACTCCCGCGTTGCTCCCAGTCCCAATCCCAAATAGGATATTCAATCAATCGGGGGGATAAGCGCAAATCATCCAGCGCTGCTTTAATTAACTTCCACGTTGCTCGATGGTCTGCGTGAGGGTCATATCGCCACGGTAAAAAGATAATTTGTGGGGCGACTTCTGTAATGTAAGCACGACAACTAGCTACTGCACTTTGATACTGTGTTGTAATTGACCCATCTTGCATTCTCCAAAAGGTGACAGCATTTCCTTCTACACCTAGCAATTTCATTGCTGATAGCGTTTCAGTTTCCCGCAATGCCCGGAGTTTATCAGCGGGATATTTCCGAGAGCGAGGGTGTGAAAGTGTACCATCACTGACAACTAATACTTGCAGATAACAATTTAAAGATCGTAACAAAGCGATCGCACCCCCACAACCTAACGTCTCATCATCAGGATGAGGTGCGACAATTAGTGCGGAACTACAAGCGATCTCGTTAATTGAACGCCAGGGCAAACCACTCGGATTGCTTAGTGGTAATCCAATCAACCTAGATTTATTCATCATTCCAAAGCAATTTAGCAGGATTACTTTCACCCAGAACATACTGCCCTACATTTGCCAAGGATGCATCAAAAGCAGGTTGACGCAGATACAGAGTCAAATCTCGGATGATGCGTTCCATCGGATTTGGTGGCATTAAGCCACGAGTCCCAACAGAACGTTCGCACAACTGCATTACATCAATGCATATTTGCTCAATTGCTGTTCTCACCATGTTTGCATAGGCAACGAGTTGGTCTGCTTGCGGGTGGGGAACTGTGGGATAGCCACCAAATATAGGTGCATACGCTGCTACTTTATCCGCAGCCCCCCGCAGCCAGAGATTACCATTTTCAATGGCGATCGCCATTCTGCCCAGCCGTTCTTTTTGATATGGATCGTTCGTATATTCCAAGTCCTGGAGATACTGGCGAGTCAGGTTAAACAGTGCTTCTGCCCCACCTAATTGCACAGCAGCAAACCGAATCACCCCAACAGATAACCAAGGCTGTCGATAGTAATCTCCTGGCTGTCCAATTAAAGCGCTCCGATCCAACTCTACATCGCTAAAATCTACTTTATAACTAGCAGTAGCTCGCATCCCAGAAGGTTGCCACCAAGCTGGGTCACTAACTGTTGTCACTTCGTCCATCGGTACAATGCATATTTGCCAACCGCCGTCTGGCAATACTCCATTCACGAAAGGACGTTCCACATAGCCTGCGCCAGTACAAAAGGTTTTAGAACCTTCCAACCGATAACGTCCATTCTCACAAGGAATTACCTTAACACCATCTGATGCTTCGGCATTCCAAACGCCAAATATTTTATGATCCTCGCGGGCGTCACGAGCGTAGCTTGTAACTTGTTCTACAGTACCAAAAGTCTGAATCAGTTGCAGGGCGTTGATATGTCCTTCATAAATTCGCCCAACTGCTAGATTGCCATGCCCTATCTGTTTTAATAGTATTAGAAGCTCGTAGGTAACACTAGCATCTATTCCTGCACCCCATCCGCCTAATTCTTTCGCCAATGGTGCAGCCAACAACCCAGCCTTAGCAATTAACTCAAACTCGTGCTTGGGAAAAGCACCATTATAATCTATTACACTGGCGTTATTTGCACAATAATCAGCAATTTCTGTGGCACGTTTGAGATCCAGAGTAATGTTAGAATCATGCCATTTAGGAATAACGACATTCTGTGATAGTTGGATGCTAATAACCGACTCCTTTGTATAATCTTTCTTTATGCATTGTTGATAATAATGAAATTAAGTCGTTTAATACCTCTATCTTTTGTGTGATTATATACTCAATAAAAAGGAGGAAAATTTAAATAACGAACTTTTTACTTATTTACAACTGATACAACGCTTCAACCGCGTCCTGACGCTAGGACGTTAGTTGAAGGTAGGTATATTTATCAACCGAATACAAGATAAGGTAATAAACTTATCAACATTGGTCATCTTTACTCGCTACTCTCAATTCTACCAAAGAAAGAGACTGAATATTAACGCAGCTTAGACAGTTCCCTTGTAAAGTCAAGTTCAAAGGCAACGAACTAAGTACAGAACGTGATTAAAAAGGGACAGAAATCAAGCCGCAGTTATCAGGTTATGTGAAGAGAAATCATTAAGTATTTTAGTTCGGCTCCTTGATAAAATTTTGACCCTTTTTTCTGACGAGCTGTACTAAGCTATGTGACGATAAGTAGTAAATGGTAATCCAGTGCGTTGCTTTACGTCAATCAATGATTTATACTCACCTCGTTGCTGCCTTTCGGCAACAATTTGTTCTGCGATCGCTCCATCTAATCCACAGTTAATCAATTCATCAATTGAATATGTGTTTAATCGTTTCCAAGAAAAATCAGCTTCTTTTTTGTAGTTGTAGCTAAAAGTAATTAGTGGTGTAATTCGAGTTACCTGCTTTTCGGGAATTCCGGCTATTTCGATTAACTCTTCTACATGAGTGAAAACATATCCCTCATTCATCAATGATTCGATGTTATTTGCATAAACTATCGGTAGCCCTAAATAGTTAACTAGTTCATGTTTAGAGCATTCATTAATATCTACCTTATCACGAGTACTAGCAACTAACTTTGCTAGCTCTTGTTCTTCGGGAATTGGTAAGTTTTTTGGATAAGTTTTAACTAAATAAGATTTTTTCAGGTAGAAAGCAACGCCAATTTGGGCTAGCCAGATTGCAACTGCTAAACTATTTGCCGATAAAGCTAAAGCTAAAGTAGAGGTGCTAATTCCTATGACAATCCAAGTATTAGTCTTGGATTTATAACCTGCATAGGCAATAGCAAATCCCCCAAATGTCGGAATTAATGATAACCACACCCAAGCAGGAGTTTGTTGGAACCAAGATTTAGATTGTGACACGGTAAATCAACTTATGATTTGAATTTACAAAGATTTCAGAAGTTTTTGCCGCTTTTCCTCATACTCTTCTGCAGTAATTATCCCAGAATCAAAAAGAGTTTTTAAATCAGCTAAGGCACTGGTTGCATCTTTAGCAGATACTGCTCCACCTGCGCTTGCTAGACCTCGATTATACTTTGTATTGAATTCGGTATCTGACATTATAATTAGCCCGAAGAACTCAACAAAGGCTATTAAAGCTGGAATACAAGTCCAGCAAAACAATAAGTACAAAATCCCTGCTACATTTTCTCCTAAATAAAATTTGTGAATACCCAGCCCTCCGCCAAAAAAGCAAAGCAGAATTGCTGTAGATTTAGTCTTCATGGTATTTCCTTACTTAATAAAATCTAATAAATATTTATTGGCGTATAATACAAAAAAACTTTTTGACGCTTTTTGATTATTTATGTGGTTTACTAGCAAACCTTGCTGTCAAAAAATGAATAACAATTATACATAGCTGAGATTCCATTAAGACTAAATATCCTTTAACTATGTAGTTTAAATCTAGGTTGGAATTGAAATAAAAAATCAGAGAACCAATTGCTAGATATGGAACTAAACGCAACTGATGAAGTTTAAATTTGAGTTTTTGGTTATTCAAGTTGCTCATCAGTAGATAAAATTATGTTGAGCAATAATTGTTTATAAACAATCGAGCGGTTATTACAAATTTGCTTGGCTTAACAGATATTGACTGTTATTTAAAGCTAATTGTAGTTAATTTCTATCTGTTAAACCTCACGAATTTTACCGACTTTACTTATAGTTACATCGATATAGTTACGTAAAGTTTCTGATGACTAAAGTAAAATGCACAGCAGAAAAAATCACTTAAGTTTTGCCTTATTTGGTGTTTTAGACAAGAGAACAATGTAAAATTCAAGCACGACAGCGATTAGCAGTTCTTGTTCTACTCTGCATAATTCCTGTTCGTGCCTAAAAACCTGCTAAAAACAGGCTTTGTTTCAATAGTGCAGACTTAAGTCTGAGGCGCTTTTATGCAGTTGTAGCATCCTTAATAGTTGCTTCCTCTAAAGTCGCTTTCAAGCGTGTTGCTCTGCTTTTACGGATGCGATCGCTTTTGCGAACACCACCCGCCATCTGATATTCATGACTGTCTTTACCGTACTTAAAGGCAACTCCCAGGAGCATTTTTTCACTCAGATCGCTCAAAGTTTTTTCCAACTCTTTCATCTCACTTTTATAAGAGTCAATTACAGCCAGAGTGGTATTATAAGCATCTATTTTACTGCGGTACTGCTGAATTACTTGTGCAACATTTTGCAAGTTGCGAGCATCCCCAAAATCCATGCTGGGATCGATTGCTTTAAGTCCGGCGATTCTCAATTCAGCTTTTTCTAGAACGCGATATGTACGCTTTTGACGAGGCATAATTATGTTCTTTTTATGGTGTTCTAGAGCTAGCTTGCCTTAATAAAGCCTAATTTTGGTTGGGTAAAACCCACAAAATTTAGTGTTTATTATAACAATATATTCAGTAATATCAACTAAAACTAGGATGTTTGTAACGAAAATCGTCGTGATGGTAACTAAATTCGTAACATTGTAACGAAAATTATGATGTTTATAACAAAAATCGTCGTGATGGTAACTAAATTCGTTATTTTAGTAACAAATTTGTAATAATGTAACGAAAATTGTAGTGATGGTCATTAAACAGCTTTACCCAAGCGATCGCTCTACTGCGACTGTTAACCCGGATTTCTCACTTGTGAGAAAAAATCATTTATATAAACTGGATGACACGGATTTATTTTATTTAAAGGCGCGTCCACTTCGTCCACTTGCCATACTTAAAACTGCTAGAATCCTTTTGCAACATAAATTTGGCAGTTTTTGACCTCTATTTTTTAAAGTCTTGTGAGAAATCCGGGTTAAATATCCTTAATTTAATGCTGGCATATCTCAACGAACTTAACTGCGATCGCAAAGAAACTGAACCAGATAATCCAACTTCCAAAGAGATGCCAAAGCTATAACTTGTTAATACCTAAAATAGCAAAAATCATTGACACGCTAAGTATATAGGCAATAAAATTATTATAGTTGAACCTAACGATAGAGTTAATCAAAATATTTTTCCCAGAGAATAATAGACAAGCAATATTAAAAATAATTTGGATAAAACAATGAACGCCAAAATTATTGCTTTCTTGGGGATTACGGCAGCCTTTACAAGCTTAGGAAGCCAAGTCTATGCCCAATCACCAGCATCAAACTCAAATCCCGGACAATACAGATTAACTGGTGATTCTCTAGTTGGAATCGATCGGAAAACAGCCCAAGATGACTTTAGAAGTTTTTTTGAGCAAACGAATCCAGCAAGTATTTCCAACAATAATAGAAGAGACAATAAAGCTCCAGCCCAAATCCGCTTTAACGAATCATTATCACAGCCAGACACTTCGGTTTTCTTAACACCAGCTCAGTCAGGCAGTGACAATGATGGACTGCAAGTACAGCTAGATATAAGGAGAGAATAATCAGGTATAAAGGCTGACGCTGTAGTTTTAATTAATTATGCGTTTCCCAAAATCCTTGCTAATAGTCTGTCAATTTGAAATTGATGGGTAAGCAAGTTTGTAGTAAGAACTTTAGTCCTTAATTTTCTAAGCACTAAAGTCCTTACTACAAACCCTTAAAACTAGGTTAGACATTGTACTAGTGGTCTGTCCCATTAATTCTGAGAATTAAGAGAACGAACCGCATTCGCGTTAGCGTCTCCCCTTGGGAGAAGGACGCAAAGAGCGCGAAGTTAAAAGGTAAAGAAGAGAAATTTAAAACTGATTCACCTAGCAAAATTAATGGGACAGACCACTACTAGTGGTCTGTCCCATTAATTTTGCTAGGTAAACTCATTTTTAATCTCTCTGTTTTTCTCCTACTCTGTGTTCTCTGCGCCTCTGTGGTTCGTTCCTTTACCCCTCAGAATTAATGACACAGACCACTAGTTATGATTAGGACTTACGCAAAATATCTCTCAAACTCTGATTTCTCCGTGCCGCGCCAGTTGCTACAAGTCGGGGAACCCGCCCAACGCACTGGCTTCTCTGTGCCTCTGCGGTTCGTTATTCCGTAACTTGTGCGTAAGTCCTAATGATGTCCGGCAAAAGTGTATTCCCGCCATACTATGCTAAATCTGAGCACTAGACAAAGACATTACTACCGACTACCAGATTTGTCGCGGTGAAATTATCCAAAGTCACAAATGTGTCAGTGTAATCCTTACCGTAACTAACTTGTGTAGAAGTACCCAATTGTACAAAATGTAGGTAGCCATCACCGATGGGATTGCTGCCAGTGTAGCCCAGACTCTTAAACAGATCAGTGAGGACTAACTTATCCTCGCTCTGATGAAAGTCAGTGATTGTATCACTGGGAACGGTCAAGGTTTGGTAGATGAACTGGTCATGACCGCTACCACCAGTTAGGATATCTTTACCTGTACCACCAATAAGAATGTCATCGCCAGCACCACCAAGTAGGGTATCATTACCTGTACCACCGCGTAATAGGTCATTGCCACTCTTGCCGTCGATGCGGTCATCACCCCCCTGACCATTAATGACATCATCTGAGTTATCAAAGCCATTGACATTATTGTTCAGGTCATTGACAAAGGTGACTGTGTTTTTGTTGAAGACGGTGCTTTGGGTGGAATTGGCATTAAAGACATCAAAGCTATCACGAATGCTGCTTTGCCCATCAAACAGGATATTGCCGACGCTAGAAAGGTTGTCTAAGTTTTCCAGGGCAAAGTTTTGCAGGATAACTTTGTCATCAGCTACGCCTTCAAAAGTGATTTCCAGATTGTTACTATTCTGGGTGAGTAGCAGATTTCGGGCAGTCAATCCAGCCCCTTGGAATTTGAGTGTATCTAATTCGCCAACGATTGCTGCCGATGGATTTGAGCCTTTTCCTAACTCACCGAAATCGCTGATAGTATCAACACCGTCACCTAAGTTGTAAACAAATTTATCTTTACCACCGCCACTAGTTAGGAAGTCGTTGTCTTGATTACCTGTGATGATATCGTTCCCGCCTTCAGCATCAATTATGTCAGCGTAGTTGTTGCCCACTAAATTATCAGCGCCACTGGTTCCAATCAAACCGTTGAACTCTAATGCACCAATGTCAAGTGTACCCTCAGATATTCTGTCAAATCCAGCGCCGCGTTGGTCAGTGGTGATACCTGCTGGAATCAGAGCATTATTGCCTGCGTTAATGGCGGGACTATCTACAAGTAAGGCATGGGTAGGGGTTGCACCACCGTTATTTTGCAGTGGGCTAAGTTTGGGATCGATAGGGTTGGCGCTGCTGCCAACGATGCTGCTGGTAGTAAAACCAGCGCTACCAGTGTTATCTCCAATCAGGTTATTACCGTCGTCGGTGAAGTCGCCGGAAACGTCGGGGTTGATGTCGCCGCCGTAGAGATTCCTGTTGTTGAAGTTGCCTGCAATGATGGTGTTCGCAACAATCACACTCCCGCCACCAGAAACACCTCCACCAGTGCCGCCCCCCCAGTTGTAAAGGTCTTCTGCGGTGTTATTGGTAATCGTGGTGCTGTTCAGATTGAGGATACCTGAGCTAGAGATGCCGCCACCGTCCCCTCCACTTGCCCTATTGCCAGAGACAGTACTGTTGGTAATGTTAAGGCTGCCTGAGTTGGATATGCCGCCTCCAGAAAGTGCTGAATTACCAGAGATAGTGCTATTACTCAAGCTGACACTGCCAGAGTTAAAGATGCCACCACCGTATGAGGGGTAAGGGTCAGGTTCATAACGAGACTGACCACTGGCGTAAACCCCATTACCAGAGACAGTGCTTTCTGTAAGGCTGAGAGTACCTATGTTAAATATGCCTCCACCGACGGGAGAGGAGTTATTACCAGAGACAATGCTTTGTGTAAGGCTGAGGTTGCCTTTGTTAAATATGCCTCCGCCTAAGAATGACCCAATGTTATTAGAGACAGTGCTTCCCGTCAGAGTGAGAGTGCCTTTGTTAAAGATGCCGCCTACCGCCCCCCTGTTGCCAGAGACAATGCTTTGCGTCAAGTTGAGGCTAGTATTGTTATTAAGCAAAATACCGCCAAAGGGATCGTTAGCATTAGCAATCTTCAAGCCATCAATGCTGGCATCTGTCCCTGTCCCCGATATCTCAAACACGCCGGAGGCATTATTTCCACTGACGATCAGGTTTGCTGCCCCAGTCCCCAAAAGGGTAATATCATCGGTAATTGTTAGTTTCCCTGTGGTGAGGGCGATCGTATCTGGAGTGGCATCACCAAAAACTCCTGCAAAGGTAATAATATCTGTCCCAGTAGTAGCATTGGCATTGAGGATAGCCTGCCGCAACGACCCGTCTCCAGAATCGTTGGTATTAGTTACAACGAAATCATTGGCTGCGATCGCCACCGTCGCACTATAATCCACATTATCGATTTGGTAAGCTGAATCTGCTGCCAAGGTGAGGGTAAGATTTTCTGCCGTTTCTGCCTGAATATCATTGACAGGCGTCAGGGTGATATCTACATAGCTTTGCCCATCAGCAATCACAATACTGTTGCCGCTGACAGGGTTGCCACTCACGCTGAGGTTGTAGTCTGCGATACTGGCATTACCATTGGCAGAGAAGTTAAGTGTTAATGCCCCACTGCTATTACTGCGGCTGATGCGGTAAATGCCAGTATCGCCACTGTTTTCATCGGCAGTGTTATCAGTTGCGATGATCCTGATGGTGGGTACGAGGGGATCGGGATTATCCGGTAGCGTAATTATGGTAGGCTGGACTTCATAAGCACCAATATCAATTGCAACGCCGGATATCCTGTCAAATCCAGCGCCTCTTTGATCGGTGCTGACACCAGCAGGAACTAGGGAATTATTGCCAGCATTAATAGCGGGACTATCTGCAAGTAAGGCATGAGTAAAGCTTGCCCCACCGTTATTTTGCAGTGGCCCGATTTTTGGGTCAATGGGACTGGCGATTGTGCCAACGAGAGTGCTGGTGGTAAAGTTAGTACTATCAGTATTATCGCCAATCAAATTATTGCCAAAGTCAGCGACGTCACCGGACACGTCAGGGTGTATATCACCGGAGGTGGAGTTGTCAAAGTTACCTGCAATAATGGTGTTACTAACCTTCATGGGGCTACCATAATTTGCAACACCCCCACCATTGCCATCTGAGTCGGCTATGTTGCTAGTAATTGTGGTGTTGATCAGAGTGAGGTTGTCGCCTGAGTAGCTGCCAGAATCATAGATGCCACCACCTTCATCAGTCGCCGTATTGCCAGAGATGGTGCTGTTAGTTAGAGTAGCTGAACCGCCACCATAGCCACCATCATCTCCGTTAACGATGCCGCCGCCGGAGTTTGCCGTATTACCAGAGACAGTACTTGCCGTTATGTTGAGAGTACCGCCCTTATTGTATATGCCGCCACCGTAGTTTGCCGTATTGCCAGAGACAGTACTTGCCGTTATCTTGAGAGTAGCGACTTTTGCGTTGGAACCGTCATTATAGATGCCACCGCCGAAGTGACCCGTATTGTCAAAAACACGACTTCCCGTAAGGCTGAGGATGCTACTGTTATAGATTCCGCCTTTAGTATTACTAAAGACAGTACTTCCCGTTAGATTGAGGATGCCGTTATTAGAGATGCCGCTTTCCTCTGTATTGCCAGAAATACTGCTTCCTGTCAGGCTGAGGATGGAATTTGAATTGATTTGAATACCGCCGCTAGCGATCGCCAGGCCATCAATAGTAACACCTGTCGCTAGTCCCGATATCTCGAATACTCTGGAAGTATTATTACCACTCACAGTCAGCTGAGATACGCCAGTTCCCAAGATGCTCAGATCATCGGTAATGGTCAGTTTTCCAGAGGTGAGGGTTATTACATCTGGGGTGGTATCAGTAAACACTCCTCCAAAGGCGATCGCATCATTCCCAGCAGTAGCATTAGCTAAGTTAACTGCCTCCCGCAGTGTCGTGATACCATTATTCGGATCGCCATCATCTGCGTCCCCGGTACTATTTACCGTAAAGGTTGCCAGTACTCCCGCGTAAGCTTCCCGCGTCGTTTCTGAAAACGCTAGAGTCAGTTCCATATCACTGGTGCGTACTTCCAGTTCCCAGTTACCTCCTAATGCCGCATTGCCAATCCGCTGACGGGAAGCAGCAATATTCGCTCCCGTAAGTTGGTGCAGTTTGGCAATAAATTCTGCCCCCAGATCGCCGTCAGCTACGTTGCAACCATAGATGAGTAAGTTGGCTACTGTTGTAGCAGATGTAACTAATGGTTTAACGGTTTTAGATAAGGTGGAAAATATCTTCTGCCATTGTTGCAGTTGCTGGCTATGGTATTCAAGGGTATCAAGTCCCAAGTGAGTGTTACCCAGTTGCAAGCTACCGGGGGCACCGTGGCAAACAATATGAATACTACTAAGATCCTGGTCAGCGCGAGTTGCCAAAATCTGCGTAATTTGCTTAACACCGTTCTGTGTCGGGTCAATAACGAATACTTCGCTGTTGGGGATAACACCGTTAATTAAACTCTGGTAGTCTTCAACTGCCGTGTCAATGAAGACCAGGTTATGCGTATATAAGGTGGGAATTACGGAATTTAATTGGAAGTGTGGAGTATGTAACGTTGCCATTTTGTTAGCTTAAACTAAGGTTATGAGTTCAACTAAAACTGACTGAAGCTTTGTCATTACAGGGTTTTCACACAGTTATTAACAGTAATAATGAATTATTTTTTACCATTAATTTCCTTTTTTATCATCAGGCCAATTGCTGTTTTTGTAAAGCAATATTTCAAGAGCGCCCATAAATGAACTAGTACCATGCGGCGTAAATACACATACCATTTTTAAGCCTTGCAGTCTGCCGAATTTTCGTAGCTTTTAATGGTCTGCTTACTTTTGCCAAGCTGTACTAGGCATAATTCCTAAATTGTACCTAGTACTTTGTCACTGTTATCTGTAATAGTATTCAGGGGAATATTTTTACTTAAATCAAAATAGCTTTATTAGAAAATATCGTTCAGACAACGGCAGTTTTTGCCGATCGTACTGCCTCCTCTAACAGAATAAAGTTTTGCACCTGACTCAATCCGCCTTCCTGAGTCGATAATTATGCAATCGTTTTGCAGTAAAATTAATCGTCAAGATAGAGGAGGGCTTTGAGATGACTCGTGTCATCATTGTGCGCCACGGTCAAAGCGGTTATAACACCGAGCGGCGTATCCAAGGACGCACTGATGCGTCAACATTAACCGAAAAAGGTCGTAACGATGCCAGTAAAGTAGGCAAAGCCCTCAGCAATATCTTATTTAATACGATTTACAGTAGTCCCTTACAACGAGCGAAACACACAGCAGATATTATCCATAGTGAGTTAGCTACTCAGGCTAAACAATCTGCTGTACTCCAAGTTTCTGATTTGCTGCTAGAAATCGACCTACCTTTATGGGAAGCATTGCTGACTGCTGAAGTTAAGCAAAAATTTGCTGAAGACTACCGCACTTGGCATCAACACCCCGACAAACTGCGGATGCTGCTTAATGATGCAGAAGGAACAAGAGAACATTTTCCCGTTCTTGCTTTATACGAACAAGCACGGCAGTTTTGGCAAGAAATTTTGTCCCAACATCAAGGTGAAACTATTCTCATCGTGGGACATAACGGAATTAATCGCGCCTTAATTAGCACAGCGTTAGGAATCCCCCCCAGTCGTTACCACTCAATACAGCAATCTAACTGTGGCATCACCGTATTAAATTTTGCTGGAGGATTGGGCGAACCAGTCCAGCTAGAATCCTTAAATCAGACGCAACACACCGGAGAAACTCTACCTTCATTGCGACCGGATCATCAAGGAGTACGATTGTTACTAGTGCGTCACGGTGAAACCGACTGGAATCGCCAAACCAGGTTTCAAGGACAAATTGATGTCCGTCTCAACGATAACGGTAGACAACAGTCACAAAAAGCAAGCAAATTTCTCCAAGAAGTAGCAATTGATAATGCTTGCAGTAGCACAATGCTGCGCCCTAAAGAAACAGCAGAGATTATCTTAAAACAACATCCGAATGTAAAGTTAGAATTGCAAGATGGTTTAAGAGAAATCAGTCATGGTCTCTGGGAAGGAAAATTAGAAACAGAGATAGAGCAAGAGTTTCCGGGAGAATTGCAGCGATGGCGGCTGATACCAACGCAAGTCCAAATGCCTGAAGGGGAGAATTTGCAACAGGTGTGGGAGCGCAGCGTTGCAGCTTGGCAATCAATTCTGCAAGCAGCATCAAATAATCAGTTCAAAACTGTATTAGTAGTAGCTCATGACGCTACTAACAAAACCTTGCTTTGTCACATTCTGGGTTTATCGCTGGAAAATTTCTGGAGTTTTCGCCAGGGTAATGGTGCAGTCAGTGTTATCGACTACCCTGCTGGAATCGATGGTTTACCAGTACTGCAAGCGATGAACATCACTTATCACTTTGGTGGAGGCGTACTAGATAAAACAGCAGCGGGGGCATTGTGAGTGCTGAGTATTGAGTGCTGAGTGCTGAGTGAGGAGTTAGGAGTTAGGAGTGAGGAATGAGGAATAAAGTTAGAAGCGATGACTGAAGAACAAATAACTCATAAGTAGCTAGACGTAAATAAATTAAAGTTTGTAGTAAGGACTTTAGTCCTAATAATCCTTGCTTTAAGCGATGAATCGCTCGCTACAAACTAAGATTTTACTTTATGTTTAATTATGCCTACCTACTTAACTCCTAACTCATAACTAAAAACTTTTATGACTGAACTGCTGCAAAAAGTACGGGTAATTGATCCTGTTTCTGAAATCGACGAACTCTTTGATGTGCTGATTACTGATGGTTATATCCGAGAAGTGGCTTCGCACATTTCTGATATCAGTTCCGATACTCAAATCAAAGATTGTCAGGGATTAGTTCTCGGCCCTGGATTAGTTGATTTGTACAGCCACTCTGGTGAACCTGGCTTTGAAGAACGGGAAACCCTCTTGTCTTTCTTACAAGCTGCTGCTGCTGGCGGCTTTACCAGAGTTAGCATTTTACCCGATACATCCCCAGTTATTGATAACCCTGCGCTTGTGGCACAGTTGCAGCAGAAAAGGGCAGAGGGGCACAAAAGCAGAGGAGCAGAGAAGAATTTGTCCCCTCTGCTCCCCTGCTCCCCTGCTCCCCTGCTTCATCTCTGGGGTGCTATCACCGTAGATGTTGCTGGGAAGCAGATGACAGAATTGGCAGATTTAGCGTCTGCTGGAGTTGTTGGTTTTACTGATGGTAAACCTTTAGAAAATTTAGCGCTGGTGCGGAGAGTGTTAGAGTATCTCCAGCCATTGGGTAAACCAGTAGCATTTTGGCCTAGCGATCGCCAGTTAACAGCCAATGGTGTAATGAGAGAAGGGACAGATGCTCTGCGTTTTGGTTTACCTCCAATACCCGCCAGCGCTGAAACTACTGCGATCGCAGCAATGCTTGAATTGGTTGCAGCCATCGGCACACCAATCCATATCATGCGTGTCTCTACAAATCGCAGCGTGGAATTAATCGCTTCAGCGAAAGCGGCTGGTTTACCCATCACCGCCAGCACCACCTGGATGCACCTTTTACTTGATACCAAAGCAGTTAAGAGTTATCACACCAGCTTGCATTTAGATCCGCCTTTAGGTAATCCCAGTGATATGGCGGCGTTGCGTGCAGGGGTACGTGCGGGTGTAATCGATGCGATCGCTATCGATCACACACCCTACAGCTACGAAGAAAAAGTCCAAGCCTTTGCCGAAGCACCCGCTGGGGCAATTGGTTTAGAGCTAGCATTACCTTTACTGTGGCAATATCTCGTTGAAACTGAGGAATTTACAGCTTTAGAATTATGGCGGGCATTGAGTACCAATCCAGCAGAGTGTTTGGGGCAAAAAGTAAGTGCGATCGTACCTCATCAACCAGCAGAACTTACTTTATTCGACCCCCAGCAAACCTGGAAAGTCGAACGTAAAAGTCTTTATACACTTTCACAAAATACACCTTGGTTAGGACAGCAGTTAAAGGGTCATGTTGTGCAAACTTGGTGTTGAAAAAGCATACTTAAAACTACGGAATATAACTAATATCCTAAAAGATTAAGATAGATTTCCTTTACTCTCTGAATTACTATTTTGTAAATTTATATTTTACTGTAGTTATATTTGTAAGCATCCCCTAGCAAGGCAAACTAACATTTACAGTAGTTCCTTTTTCAGGAATGCTAACAATTGTCAATTCACCACCATATAATTTAACTATATGCTGAACAATAGCCAGTCCTAAACCAGAGCCTTGTTGTTCCCATAACTTTCGATTAAATTGTACAAAAGCTCCAATTTTATTAATCTCTTCAATTGCCATCCCTTTGCCATTATCAATTACATATAAATTAAATTTATTACCTTCTATTTTACTCATAACTTTGATTTCGCTGTTCAGTAAAGAAAATTTAAAAGAATTCTCTACTAATTCTTCAATAAGAATACTCAAATTTTCTTGTGGTAATTGTACTGGAGATTCTTGGATATCTAGCTTTAAATCTTTTTCTCTACAGTTTTCTGTAGCTTTTTTGAGAGCGACTTCACTAATAATTTTTTCAGTAAAACATCTATCTTTTTTTTCTTTAATTTGACGAGTTTTTTCGGGACTTTTAGTTATTAATTCCAGATTACTATATAATAAAAACCTTTGAACGAGTGCATTCAAGCGATTGGCGGATCTGTAAATTAATTCGGCAATTTCGACTTCTTCAGAGTCAGGCATGATGCCACAACTATCTATTAACAACTGTGACATACCGAGAATACCATTTAAAGGCGTATTCAGTTCGTGAGGTAATGAGTGAGCAATATTCATTCTGAGTTCGTCTAGTTTGGCTTGAGCTTGGCGCTCAACCAAAGCGTGTTTATGAAGACGAGAAGCGATCGCATTGAGTAGTTCTTCAGGAGTAAATGGTTTAGTCAAATAATCATCAGCCCCAAAATCCATTCCCTGACGAAAATCTGAACGCTCTGATTTTGCAGTAACAAATATTAAAGGAATATCGATAGTTACTTCATTTTGACGTAAAGCAGACAGCACGCTATAGCCGTCTAATTCAGGCATCATAATGTCACAAATAATTAAATCAGGTAATTTTGATTGAGCAATTTCTAATCCAATCTTTCCGTTTGCAGCTATCAAAGTTTCAAAATCAGAAAGTTGTAAAATTTCTTGAATGTTTCCTCTTACTTGAGGTTCGTCTTCTATAATTAAAATTGTATTCATCTATGATTAGTAAAAATAAAAATATCAGTTTTATTTTATTGGTCTTGCATGATATTGTATAGCAATTTTCGACCTAGTAAGATATGTTTTCAAAGGTACTAACCTTAGTAAACAAGATTTGGATATACTTCAGTTGCTTAAGAAACGCTATATTCATATAAAGCTTATCTTGCTAAACAATAAAAATTAATTGTCAATAATACCGTATAAGCCTATTTATGCCCTAAGTACAAACGCTGAAATATTTAAATATGCTTGTTGTATAACTATACTATTTACTATGGTTAAGCAAATTAAAATTTTGCAAAGTTTTGGCATTTTCTGGGGTTAGTAGTGTTTGTAAGTTATTCATTTCATTCAAAAACATGATTTTTCTAGCTACTCTTGTTGTAGGATACTCAAGTAGCGATCGCACTCAACATCTGATTGAGTTTTTCAGCATATAGATTGCCATATTGATATTTGAAAGCGGATTGCCTAAGTCTTGTAAAAGTTTTTGTAAAACCTGGTTGCATATTTATCCTATGTGTTGGCTCTCTTACAGTTTTTGTGATATCTATAGACGCAGTAAATGCAGTTGCTAAAACTGATTATTCAGCTTAAAAACTTGGGAATTTACCTTAGATTCCAAACAATATACCGCAATTTATTGTTCCCTAAAATTCTTTACTAATAACACATTAGATATTTTTAATTGAGGAAATCACTTATAATTAGTGGCAGTTCTACCCTAAATGTCGTACCGACTCTGACCTGGCTAGCAAAGGTAATTCTTCCTCTATGAAGGTCTATACAATTGTTGACTATTGCCAAACCTAATCCAGTTCCTGGCGTATTACCAACATTACTAGCTCGGTAGAATGGTTCAAATAAGTTCTGTTGATCCTCTGGTAAAATACCAATACCCTCATCTTGAATCAGAAAAACTGCGCTTTCATCTTGAACTAATAAATCAATTTGAACATTGCTACCATCTGGTGAGTATTTGACAGCGTTTGAAAGCAAATTGCTCAGTATTTGTCGCAAAAGCTTCTTGTCTATACAAGCCATAAAGCGATCGTGTGTTGATGAATTACTCAAGTACTGGGGAGAAAAGGCTAGGGTATGTTTGGGAGAACTGAGTTGAATTTCTTCTACCAAAGAACGACAGAAATTAATTAAATTAATATAAGTTGGTTCAAATGCCAATTTCCCAGCTTCAGCCTTATTAATTAGCAAAATATCATCTAATAGTTGCGTAGTGTGTTGAACATAAGTCTGAATGCACTGGAGATGTTTATGTTTTTGTTGTTCATCTAGTTTATGGCTAAAACTTTTTAAAATTCCAGCAGAGGAAGCAATCACAGCTAAAGGAGTTCGGAACTCGTGGGAGGTCATAGAAATGAAACGAGATTTCAACTCACTGAGTTCTTTTTCTTTTACTAAAGCTTTACAAATATTTTCTTCAGCTTGTTTGCGCTCGCGTATATCTTTAACTACACCGATTGCATAAATGGGTTTACCAATTGGATCTCGAATTAGCGAAACCGTTAGATTTATCCAAATTACATCAGCATTTTTATGTAAATAGCGCTTCTCAATAGAGAATGTTTCTACCTTTCCTGCTATTAATTTTTGCAGATGATTTAGATGGATTTGTATATCCTCTGGATGTGTGATATCTCTAAAGTTTTTCTTTAGTATTTCTTCTTGGCTATAGCCTAAAATTTCACACAACTTTTGATTAGCTTTAAGAAAATGACCATCTAAAGTTTCTAGTTTAATTCCCACAGCTGCTTGATTAAAAATAGCTCTAAGTTCTGCCTCGCTTTGTTGTAAGTCTAAAGTGCGTTGCTTAACCCTGACTTCTAAATCTTGATTGAGTTTTTGTAGAGCTTCTTGTGCTCGTTGCCTTTGCAGTTCAGCAGATGCTCTGGCTGCAAATACTTTGAGAATTCCTTCAAATTTATGTTGGTCAGGTATGGGTTTGTCATCTACTATGCATAGTGAGCCAATTGGTTGACCAAAATCATCACTCAAAATAACTCCCATAGAACTTTCAGCTTCCATAGCAGTTAATCTTTTAGCATTAGGAAAGAACTGCTGAATTCTAGAACTACAGTGGTAAAATCCTTGCTTAAGCAAAATTTCACATAGAGTTGATTTTGGGTCATAACAAATATTCGGTTGTAACTGCCCATCAGACCAAAATCCTAAAGTGTGAGCTTGCCCATCAATTAACTCACTTACTAAGGTGTTACGGACATCTAAAGTAGAAGAAATATGCTCAACTAATGCTGGGAAAAAGTCACGTCCAGTCGTAGAAGCTGTACTTTCTATCAAACTTTGTAAGGCTATTTCAGCTTGTTTGCGTTTTGTAATATCGATTCCAATTGCAACAGCGGCTGTGTTTTGTTGATATTTTTGAGCTACAAGCAAATAATTGCATATTTTACCATTGATTTGGGCATCGATAACCTTAGAATCTGCTACATCTTGCCTAGCTAAAAATTCACGCATAAATTCTGTAAATTGCGGGCTGTTTTCCATAAAGCCCAATTCTTGACCAACAAAAGCATCGGGAGTCAAGTTAAAACTTTCAGCTAAATGGCGATTAACCCCTAAATAATATCCATCATCATTTACCCAAGAAACAAACCCAGGTACTGCATCTAAAACCGTTTGTAATTGCTCTTTTGCTTGTTGCAGATTTTTTTCTGCTCGTTTATATTCTGTAATATCCTCAGAAATACACAACAGGTATTCGGGTTGTTGGTTTTTGTCATACAAAGGAATTTTAGTCGTGTGTAAAATTCTTCTACCAAAACTAGGGTTGTCAATAGGTTCTTCAGAAATATCTTGAGGTAAACCGCTAGCAAAACTTTCTAGGTCTTTTTGGCAGAAAAAGTCTGCTTGTTCTTTCGGGAAGAATTCGTAATCTGTTTTGCCAATAGCCTGCTCTGCTGTAATACCAAAAATATTTTCGCAGGTATGATTCCATAGCTTGACTGTCCCAAAACTTTCTGGTTTTGCATCTTTAACAAAGACGGCTACAGGCAGATTATTAATCATCGACTGTAAAAAGTTGCGAGTCTGTTGGAGTTCCTCTTGTGCTTTTCGGCTTTCAGTAATGTCAATGCCTGTACAGACGATATAATCAACTTGATTATCACGATTAGGTAAGACTTTATTTGACCAAGAAATTAAGCGGCGATCGCTATCTTTAGTAACTAAATAAGTTTCGTAACGTTGAGGAAATTCTCTTTTAGCTAAATTTTGAAAAATATCTTTGATACATTGTGTGATTTCAGGTAACAGCAGCACATCCCAAACAAATCTTCCTTTAACTTCATCAAATGCGTAACCCGTAGCTTGTTCGCAAGTATGATTAAAGCGAACAATTTTTCCTTGAAAATCTAGTACTATCACTAGAGCGTCTGCTAGATTCAAAACGGTAGCAACAAAATTACGCTCCAATCGCAGTTCTGCCTCGATTTTTTGGCGTTCTACAAGTTTGACTCGTGTATGATTGTAAAGTTCGGCTTGTAGAATAGAAACTGTCAGCAGACTAGTAGGAGTCACTAATCCAATTAATTCTCCTCGATCCCCAATAATAGGCAGATGGCAAATCCGATTTTGCCTCAGCAAATGTAATGCAGTGAAAACATCTTTAAAATCTCTTAACTTCAATGTTATTAACTCTCTGGTCATCACTTGAGCAACACTGATACCCTCTAGATTTTTACCTTGTGCTGTCAGCTTAATTAAATCTCGTTGCGTAATTATCCCCACCAACTGTGAGTTTTCTATAACTAAAACACAACTGGTAGCTTGAGATGTGTTGCTAGCTATATCTTTACTTGAGTTGGTCAAAGAATTGCTATCTTTGATTGACAAGCTATCGTGATTACCTGATGCCTCATTGATTAGTGCAATCACATCTGGAAGCATAATCTCAGAGTTAACAATGAGTGGATGACGAATGATAGTCTGTTGTAAATTATCAGAGATGAGAGAGTTAATAAACATTATGTATAGAATTATCTTTAATAAAGAAGTAAATAATATTTTTGCTCATAATTAATTCAAAAGCATCAGTGTTTTCTAGGATTATTTTTCTTAAATTTTTATAAATATTTTATATTATTTTGACTAAATCCCATTTATTGTAAAAGCTGGTTTTTTAGTAGAAGTATATTATTTGTTCATGGCTTGAGTTCTGAGTTTTTTCTTAATTTCAAAAAATAACGGTTTTTAAGGTAGATGCAGCTTAACTGTAATCAGAGTAATTAGAACTAAGTAAAAAATAAAGTTTGAGCAAAGGACTAAGCTTTAAAACATCGGATTATGTTCAGAATCCCAACACTTGTTATCCTGCCAGGTTCTACTACTGTATTGACAGTCAAACTTATTGTCAATCCAGGGAATTGATGTAGGATTGGCATTTGAAGATGAAATTATAGAACTAACTGAAGATATACCCTGAGAGGTTAAATTCGTCACTCAACCCACGGCCCTGTTTCATTAAGCTTTCAATTCTCAATGAAAAGCGATCGCGGCTGTAATTGGATTGGATTTGTATCAGTTTTAGCCTATCCCTTGCAGATGCAATTTGTCAGCCAGGGTAGATTTGGTCAACCTCATGCCATACCTGGTTAGCAAGATTCTCCAGTGCCATAGCCAAATACACAGGATGGTCATATTCACCCTGCTGCAAGCGGTCGAAGAAGATTTCGTATTTGGAGGAATAGGATTTTGGCGTTCATAGAGTTGCGATCGCAACTTCATAATTACCTTAAAATTAGGGTTATAGAGTATTCTTACTCTAAGATGATGTTAAATTTATACCCTCTGAATGAGCCTCTTCAACCCATAGCAGGAGTATCACTTTCCATTCAGCGTCTAATATAAACAACTAGGAAATCAAATTGCAGTATATCTGCCTTTCAAATTATGGACTGGAAGTACAGGTGGAAAAATGGTTATCGACCAAGCCGAGATGAAGCAGCAAAAAATCCTCATTTGTTAGATGAGAGTCAGTTCGAGAACGAACAAGACCGAAAGCTTGCTGAAGAAACTACAAGGAAGCGTTTGGGCGTACCTGCATCAACTTTAGACGAAGATAAATCCATACTACCTCATGCAGCTTCGCCTAATGACAAGGTTTAATACTAAAACATAGGCATTTTTTGCCTATGTCTACTCCATACCATTATCAAGTTTAACAAAATGCAGATTTATCAACTTTTTAGTCGATTAAACAATAAAAAATTTACTAACTTACTCACTCAGACAGTAGCTCTAGGTGTAGGCACTATTGTTCTATTCTCAACTACTAATGCTAATGCTGCCGAGCAAGTCGTTTTAAAGTATGGTACTTTTCAGGGGCAAATATCTGTTGAAGAATTAAGTCAGTTTACAGAAACTGGCAAAACTACCCCAACATTAACAGCTTATTTACAGGCGGCGCAACAAGACCCCGCAGTAGCTCGTAAGGCACTGAAAGCTCCAATAAAAGCTAATGCTGCCTTTTTAAATAGCTTACTGTCTAGTTGGGCAGGGCCAATTTTAGTTAATCAAATTGGTGAGGTAGTTCACCCTCCCGCAGGACAACTAGATCAGCAGGCTTTGCGAAGTGCTTTAAGTGCATCTATTAAACAAAATGGTGAAGTTACACTACTTGGAGCTATTCAGAATTATCCAAATACTTCTGTTGAACTTGAAGGAGATCGTCTCATCTCTGTTTATGAACGCCTAAGCAATCTTGCAGAACTTTTATAGGGTTACTTAAAGACAATGCAGTTGTTATCAGATGATTGATTTAGTATCTCAATAGTCGTAAATTTTAGTCACGATCGCGATCAAATTAATACTGATGAGTCTATCTTAGGGTTCATACGCTGTTACTTAGAAATTCCCTAACCTAAATGTAGAGTTTAGTCTAAGAATAGGAAAAGGATTTTTATGACAAGCGATGTTTCTAGAGATACTAACAAGAATGTGAATGGGTCACTGATAAGTGGTGTTATCCTGAGTGTTTTGGGGATTATTGCGATCGCAGCGCCTAATTTCACCACCTTATTCGCTGAAACTTGGATTGCCGCGATTTTGATTTTCGCCGGATTTACAAAAGTGGTTTATGCCACTCAAACCCGCGAGAGAGGAGGTTTTATTTGGAAACTTCTCTTGAGTGGACTTTATATTGCGACCGGCATTATGCTGTTTATTTCCCCTTATACGGGTGTTCTCACACTGACTCTGTTACTTGGCACATTTTTGTTGACTGAAGGCACATTCGAGTTAATTCTGGCATTCAAGTTGCGTCCACAAGAAAACTGGACGTGGATATTAGCTAATGGCATTATTACCCTCGTGTTAGGTGCAATAATTTGGTTCCAGTGGCCCTTCAATGCGCCTTGGCTGATTGGGACATTAGTTGGTGTCAGCATTATTTTCACCGGCATTTCACGTGTGATGCTGGCGTTGAGTGGGCGTTCTACTTTAACTGCGGAACTACCTTAAGTGGGGAATAGGGAATAGGGAAAGGTTTCTAAATGCCTAATTCCCAATCCCCAGTATCCAAAAAAGTTTACAAGACATTGCAGCAGCGATGCCTACGGCTGGCTATACCTATGCTAACAAAATTGCTAAATTAACTAAGGAAATCAAAATCAAGGCCAGCTAGCTGCTTTTCATCAATGGTATCTATTGCTACTCCATTCTCGGATATTCAAAACCATTGGGCACGCTCATTTATTACAGCTTTAGCCCAACGCGGTATTGTCAATGGGTTGCCTAATGGCACTTATCGCCCCGATAATTCACTTACCCGTGCTGAATTTGCCGCCATCATCGCCAATGCATTTGGGACAGTTTCCAAGAAGCGGCAGTATATTCCCTTTATTGATGTACCCACGAATTATTGGGCAGCAGCCGCCATTAAAACAGCTTACGAAAAAGCATTTATTAGCGGGTTTCCTGATAAAACTTTCCGTTCTGCTAACCGAATTACTAGAGTAGAAGTCTTGGTTTCCTTGATAGGAGGCTTAGAAATTGCCACTAAGGTAAAACCTGACCTTCTCTCAAAACTCTCACAAATTTATCAAGATTCTGTTCAAATTCCTGAGTATGGTAGAAATCATGTAGCTATTGCCACCAGCGCCGGATTGGTGGTTAGTTACCCAAATATCAAATTACTCAATCCTAATCTCGCAGCTACCCGTGCAGATGTAGCAGTGATTATTTATCAAGCTTTGGTGTATTTAGGTCAGGCAGAAAAAATTGCCTCTAGTTACTTAGTGCAACCGCCAATATTAACGCCCACGCCGATACCGATACCGATACCAACTCCAACTCCAACTCCAACGCCGACACCTACACCTGTCGGTAGCGTTAGGGTAAATCATAGCCGGGAGTTCCGGGGAGCATGGGTAGTATCTGTGTGGAATGGTGATTGGCCTTCCAAACCTGGGCTTTCTGTTGCTCAACAAAAAGCTGAACTTACCGAGATTATTACTAAATTACAAGCGCTAAACTTCAATGCCCTGATTTTCCAGGTGCGACCAGAGGGAGACGCTTTGTATGAATCTAGATTAGAGCCTTGGAGTGCTTGGATTACAGGAACTCAAGGGAAAGCACCAGAACCATTTTACGATCCTTTAGCGTTTGCGATCGCAGAATGTCATAAGCATAATCTTGAACTCCATGCTTGGTTTAACCCCTACCGCGCTAGCACCTCCACCGACCCAGCTAAAACAGTCCCTCCCCACATAGCAGCGACCAATCCAGAAAGCGTTTATTTGTGGAAAACTCAGCGCTGGATGGACCCAGGACTAAAAATAGTTCAGGACAGGGCGTATAACGTAATTCTCGATGTAGTGAAACGCTACGATGTTGATGGCATTCACTTAGATGATTATTTCTATCCCTATCCCATTGAGGGACAACCTTTCCCCGATGATAAAACCTACGCTGCATATAAAGCAGCTGCTGGTACACTCAGCCTTGGCGACTGGCGACGGGACAATGTTAACAAAATGGTACAGCGCCTTTGGCAGGGGATTAAAACAACCAAACCCGACGTTAAATTTGGTATCAGTCCTTTTGGGATTTATCGCCCCGGACAACCCGCTGGTATTACTGGGTTGGATGCTTACAACGTGCTGTATGCTGACTCAAAAAAATGGTTAGAAGAAGGCTGGATTGATTATATCGCTCCTCAACTTTACTGGCGCACAGACCAACCACAACAAAGTTATCCAGCGTTGCTAAAGTGGTGGACACAGGTAAACACAAAGCAAAGACACGTTTATGCTGGTAACAATCTAACAGAACCAAGCAACAAGAGTCGGGAGAGTGACGAGATTGAAAAACAGGTGAAAATTAGTCGTAGCCAAGCTGGACAGTTGTCACTGGGGAATATTTTCTTTAATCTCAGTGTTTTGACAGAAAATAGTCAGGGCATTGCTGATAAATTTCAAAGTCTGCTTTATAACAAACCTGCGCTACCGCCAACTTTGCCTTGGCAGGATACAACACCACCATCTCCACCCATTGGACTACAAGTCAATAACCGCAAACTAAGTTGGCAGCCTGGAGATAATCAGCCAGTTCGTTCCTGGACACTTTATCGGCTGAGTGGCGATACTTGGACAATTGGGCGAATTTTGTCTGCTGGCACAACCTTCGCTACCGTCCAACAAGCGGGAACCTATGCCGTGTGTGCAGTGGATAGATTAGCCAACGAGAGTGTGGGAACAGTTATTACAGTTAGTTGAACAAAAGTGCTGCCCAGATTCCCGATAACTTTTATGGAGACAACTGACAAATAGTGTCTGACTCCTCAAGATAAAACCAGTCTGACAATAATAGTGTAACTGCGGCATTAAAACCATCATCACCCGCTCAAACACTTATGCTGGAAATTTTTTGAATAATTAACTTTTATAAGCAAAAAACAATTTTTAACCTTTTCATAACTTAAGGTTAACCAAAATTTATTCGGTATCAGCTCTAGAATTTTTGAAGTAAACATTGTACAAAAAAGCTAGGACGTACAGGATGTAAATTACATGAGTCGAAAAGCCAGCAAAGTGTTTAAACAGTCTGGGGTAATTCCTTACAGAGTGAACAATGGTAAAGTTGAAATCTTGCTAATTACAACCCGTGACTTTCAACACTGGGTAATTCCGAAAGGAGATATTCCTAGTGGCATGAGTCCACCTGCTTCAGCAGCCAAAGAGGCGTGGGAAGAAGCAGGGATAATTGGGCAAGTAGATGCAAATGAACTGGGAACTTACAAGTACCGCAAACAAGGCAAAATTTACTGTGTCAAAATGTATTTATTATCAGTCGATATGCTGAGTGAAGATTATCCAGAAGCAACTAAAAGAAAACGGCAGTGGGTAGAAGTGAATAAAGCTATCAGGCGGGTTAAGTTTAATTCACTCAAACGAATCCTTAAAGGTTTTTTCCAGGTTAAATCTCAATTTTGTGCATTACGCTCTTAAGTAATTGTCACAATAAATCAAACTATATTATACAATAAAAATTAATTAAAGGTTTGGAGCCGTTGACTACAAACCTTTGTTTATTCACACCTACTTACTTAAATCCATAGTAAAGCTACCCAAGTTTTTATACCGACAATTCCATCAGCCTGCAATTTCTTAGATGTTTGGAAACTAACAATTGCATTTTTAACTGACTCAGAAAAACGCCCATCAATGGCATCAGTATATAATCCAATATCTTTTAATTGCTGTTGTAATTGTTTTACTCTCAGCCCAGAATCTCCTAGCTGTAATCCATTAAATCTATTCAAATCGGCTCGACCACTAACACCAGTCACACCAGATATATCACCTTCATATTGATGGATTAAATATTGTCCCTGCCAAGCACCAGGAATAGTTGGGTTTCTAGTTCCGTAGTGGGCAATCCATAACGGATAATTAGCAAAATCAGATGGATTACCAAGTTCTGTCCAGAAGCTGGGGAAGGTATAAATAATTGGTTTGATTGGTTTTTTTGTTTGTTGTAAAAGGGCTTTTTCTACCTCTGCTAACCACTGTTTGGCTGCATTAATTACAGCTTGGCTATTTACTTTGTCAGTTACCTCTACATCTATGACTGGTGGTAAGTCTCCCGGTTCTAATTTGCCTAAAGTTTTTAAGAATTCCTTTGCTTGCTGAACCGGGTCAGATGTATGGGGGTGAAAGAAATGATAAGCACCCCGAATAATACCAACAGCTTTCATGGTTTGCCAGTGATGAGCAAAAGCAGAATCTTTAATGCTAGCTCCTTCTGTGGCTTTGACAAACGCAAAAGTTTTACCAGAGTTTTTTACTGCCGTCCAATCTACTCTGCCGTCTTGATCGGCAACATCAATTCCTTCCATAGTATTTTTTAACCTTTTTGATTAGTACAATCTTGAACTTATCAGAGGCTTTGATTAAATTTATGCTTTTTCTGGGTCTTTGAGTAAATTACAGAAAGTTACTAGGGTTGAGTGTTAGCGGCTTGTACTGGAGTCACTCTAACTTTGCCTGTACAAGGCTTGATTTGTTCTGTAAGGGTAAAGTGATCGTAAGCATTAGGAGGTGTGATTTGAATTTTACTAGACATTGGGCAGTTTTTCTCTGGGGAACTAATGTGGTTGTATGCTATCTGAAATGAGGCTTGTTTTCCAGGAGCTAGAGTTACTTGTTGTCGAGGTTGCTTACTCGAAAAGTAAGTGTCCTGGGAGCGAATAACTTTAATCCCCTCCAAAGGTTGATCTTTTGCATCCAGTAGTGCCAATCCCGGATAACCATAGAGGTTGCAAGGGGATGAGCCGTTATTAGTAAAGGCATAGGTAAGTGCAACATTCCCAACCCCAGCATCTTCAGAGACTCGGCGCACTAACAATTGACTAGTTTCACAGCGCGCCGGATTCGTGCCAGTAGTGGCTTCAGGGGTAGAATTCTCTGTAGTTTTTTCAGTCGGTGTAGGTGTTGAGGTCAATACAGCTTCTTTCGTCGGCTGTTCAGTGATTGTTGGTAAGGCTTGTGTCTGTTTGGGAACAGAGGAAGAACCGACACAGCTAGTTGTCACCGCAGCCAGGAGCAACAACATACTGCTTTTCATAATTAGAATTCGCATATTTTTTTTCTCTCTAGTGAACTACTTCCACTGATGCTTTTCATACAGTGTAAGTTTCCAAATTCACAAGGGTTAGCGTTGCTGGTTATCTTTATATATTAGGACTTACGCAAAAAACCTCAAACTCTTATTCCTCCGTGTCCTCTGCGTCCTCTGTGGTTTGATTTTTCGTTACCTGTGCGTAAGTCCTGTATATGTTGGTTGATGTAAGAGATAAGTTATGAATGCTGAAGAGTTGTTGCAACGCTACGCTGCTGGGAAGAGAGATTTTACTGGAGTTAAGCTGTCAAGAGTTCGCTTGCTCGACGTGAATCTTAGCAGGGCTATTTTCAGGGAAGCCGATATCAGTAAACGCTAGTCTGGATTGGACTAATCTCAGTTATGCCGACTTGAGCTATGCCAACTTGAAGGGAGCACGTCTGGGTGAAGCCGCTTTGAAAGGAGCTAATTTGGAAGGAGCTGACTTGAGTGGAGTTGTTTGCGGTCAAACTGGTTTCTTTGATACTAATCTCAGCCATGCCAACTTGAGAGGAGCTATTTTGACGGAAACGTCTTTCGACGATGCCAACCTCAGTTATGCTGATTTCAGGGGTACTCAAAATTTCAGTATTAATAGGTGCAAGGGAGCTATCTTCCACGAAACTATCATGCCTGATGGAAGTATTCGAAGTGAAAGTACTGCATAATCCCCTCGAATCTTAGTAAGGATTGCCTTGCCGTGGGTTTGGTCTTACATCCGCTCCTTTGGCAAACTCCCCATCTCCCAAGCTAAATATTCAACTGAATTAAATATTATCTGTTGCTTCAATCAGAGCACTGCAAATTCCTGGTTCACTCATCGAATGTCCGGCATCAGGAACCACTATAAATTCGGCTTCTGGCCAAACTCTATGTAATTCCCAAGCTGAGATCATTGGGCAGACTATATCATAGCGTCCCTGAACAATTACAGCCTGAATATGGCGGATGCGATCTACATTTAAGAGTAATTGATCTTCTGTTTCCAAAAATCCCTTATTCATAAAGTAATGGCATTCAATTCGAGCGAAAGCGGAAGCAAATTCACTCTCGCCAAACTTTTGCATGAGTTCTGGGTCTAAGAAAAGTCTACTAGTACTAGCTTCCCAAATTGACCAAGCACGCGCTGCTGTTAATTGAATTTCTAAATCTGGATTGGTCAACTGCTTGTAATATGCTGCGATCAGATCGTCACGTTCATCTATAGGAATCGGTTTGAGATATTCTTCCCAAGCATCAGGAAAAATATAGCTAGCACCCTCTTGGTAGAACCAGCGCAGCTCTTTTTGTCTCAGCATGAAGATACCACGCAGAATTAGCCCCGTGCATCGAGAGGGATGGGTTTGACTATAGGCTAATGATAAAGTGCTACCCCAACTTCCACCGAAGACGACCCACTTTCCTATACCTAAATGTTGGCGCAGTTTTTCGATATCACTGACTAAATCCCAAGTGGTGTTTTCTCGTAATTCAGCATGGGGAGTACTTTGACCACAACCGCGCTGGTCAAACATGATTAACCGCCATTTTTCTGGGTGGAAATATTGCCGATAAAAAGCTGGACATCCACCACCGGGGCCCCCATGCAGCAAAACGATGGGTTGACCTTGCGGGTTTCCTGACTCTTCAAAATGGATAGTATGAAGGTCGGAAACTTGTAAATTACCTTCTAAGTAAGGCTCGATCGCTGGGTAAAGTTCTCGCATTTTGCATATTTTATCAGTAATGTTGTCATGGCGATCGCTATGTTTTGGTAAAACAACTTCAATCTCTTCATGTCAGGTGATTGAGTAATACACTAGCTTTGATATTGCGATCGCGATCGGCTTCTGTAAAATGTGGGTTCTAAACCTGACAAAGCTAAATTGTTGCAATCATGGCGATGCCTGCGGTGGTCACTGACTTGTACTAAGCGCAGTCGAAGTAGCTTTGTCGTTCGCGCAGCGTCTCGTAGAGAAGTGCGGGCTACACCAACGCATTTGTTATTTCGGCGTCTCCATAACACAATACGCTTGGGATAAGCCTTTTTCTCTCCCCCTGCCTCCCCTGCTTCCCCTGCTTCCCCTGCCTACCTAAACAGATAAATTTCCTTAACTGAACCGTATTGCTCCATAACGCACCCTACGAAACTACTAGAAAAGTTGAAACCTATGCTGGTCATACTTGTGTGTACACCGTAGCCCAAGTAGGGAGAGGGATTTAGGGTGAGGGCAAAAACTACGGTTCTCAACATAGACAAGGTTTAACTACCCTTTCAGAGGATGTTTGAAAAGTCCTTAATGATGTATCAAATAGTTTTAGATCCCCCTAAATCCCCCTTGAAAAGCAGGGTGGTTTCATACGAAAAAAGAAAAATACATAAGTCTTGATTTCT
The DNA here is from genome assembly GCF_036917415.1 of Nostoc sp. Taxonomy (GTDB): domain Bacteria; phylum Cyanobacteriota; class Cyanobacteriia; order Cyanobacteriales; family Nostocaceae; genus Nostoc. Next base: position 71,592 of record NZ_JBALDJ010000026.1, read on the forward strand.
CGTGAAAGTGGCATGGCTTTTTCCCTCACTTCCATTCCTCTCCCCCACGGGGGGAGAGGCTTTGAAACCCAGTTTTAATTTTTCTTTGCTTGTATGAAACCACCCTGCTAAATCCCCCTTGAAAAGGGGGACTTTAATCCTACTTCCCCCCTTTTTAAGGGGGGTTAGGGGGGATCAAGAAGTGTCTAAAATCACAGTTAATCACTTTTCAAACAACCTCTCATTTAAAAATTGCTTCACTGACATTCTCGACTGAGTACCAACCGTCCATCAGCAAGTCGATAAAGCCCTTGTGGTTCAACTATTGCATCGCCTTTTTTCCAAGTCTGCGATATTGGTTCAACATTACGCACTTCACCAGTCGAATAGATTGAAATTAATCCATCCCCTGGACTATTACGTAAAGCACCAGAACCTGTAATGAAGAATGTACCCTTTTGCTTGGAACTGCCTGAAATGCAACTATTGGCGATGAGTGCATTGGTGTCGATGACGTTTGGAGATGTTCCAGTGAAGCTGTTTTGAATGTAACTGGTATCGGGTGCGTTAATATTTGTTGTACCTGAAACGCCTAATTCAGAACTTGCAGTAATATCGCTTTTTCCGGTTGGTTTTGTCCGCGCTTCGATACCGAAGATACCTTGCGAGTTGATTTGGACTCTTCCACCGGAACCAGTGTATGCGTTGGCGCTGATGTCGCTGTTTTCTTCTGGGCTGGCGGCGATAAATTTAGAGTTGATATTGATGTTACCGCCATCGCCACCTGATTTGGCTAACCCCGCAGTTGTGGTGATATTGCTGTTACGACGCAATAGTAATAAATCTGTAGCAGTTAAGTTAATATTTCCACCATCACCAGAGGTAGTTGCAGCAGCAATAATTCCTTTATTATCTAGTTGTACAGTACCTGAATTAATGTTAATATTCCCGGCAATTCCATCTCCCTGACTACTAGCAGATAAAGCTGCACCATTGAGAGATAAATCACGGGCTGTGACATTAATATTCCCGCCTTTACCTTTACCTGTGAATCCTGCATCTACTCCGACTATGCTAAAGATGCCAGTGTCAAAGTTAGAACCATCGAGAGTTGTCCCCTGAAGAGAGAATTTTCCGCCAGCATTAACGGTGACATTGCCTGCATTTCCCTGTCCAATTGTCGCAGCGTTGATTTTAGCACCATTTGTGAAAGAAATGTCACCAGTAGCATTAATTAGCACATTTCCAGCATTGCCTTTACCACCAGTAATAGACAATAAAGCAGCACCATCGGATAAAGAAAAATTACGTCCCTGAATTTCAATATCTCCACTCTTACCTACTGCATTTAGGTAAAGAAAGGAGGATAAAAAGCTTTTTCCTGAAATAGAAACGTCGCCACCTGCTCGAATTGCAATTTTACCAGCATTTCCATCTGTGGCAATAATTGTTGCTATATTACTATCTTTGATTGTTGTGTTACCTGATGTAGTTATAAAAACGTTACCCGCGTTGCCTTCACCATTAGACAATGTAAACAAATCAGCACCATCAGATAGCTCTAAACTACGGGCTACAATCTCAATATCACCACTGTTACCTACACCGGTTTCCAACACGCCGCTAAATATTCCGCTACTAAGTCTTTCACTACGTCCAGAAATTGTCACAGCACCACCTGCTTGAATTTTAATATTCCCGCCATTACCTTCACCCGATGTACCATTACTCAAAGAAGAACCACCTGTGAAGGAAACATTATCTTGTGTATTTATGGAAATATTACCAGCATTACCTTTACCACCAAGATTGCTGTTAAAAATGGCAGATTCTCCGTCTAAAGAAAAAGACTTGGCGAAGATATCAATATTTCCGGCATTACCTACACCTGTTTCGGAAATGGCGCTACTTATATTACTGCTATTGGCAAGATAAACTGTATCTGTTGCTTGGATTGAGATATTACCAGCATTTCCTTTGCCAAAAGTGCTAGCAAAGAAATAAGAACCATTATTTAAAGAAAGCTTTCCTGTTTGGATATCAATATCTCCACCATTACCTCCTAGTTCTGAAGTTGCACTACTAAAATTTGCTTGATTATTCAAAGATAAAGTATCATCAACTTTAATGGAAATAGTGCCAGCATTTCCCTGCCCAAGAGTAAAGGCGTTAATGTAAGCATTATCTAATGATAAATTTCTAGCTTGAATGTTGATAGTACCACTGTTACCCCTTGCTTTATCGCCAACATTAGTACTAATTTGAGTTAAACCAATATTATTAGTATCGCTGAGAGAAATTTTCTCTGCGGCTTGAATAAAAATATTACCTGCGTTACCTATTCCATTTGTACCTGTATCAATACTTGCACCATTTGTCAACGACAGCAAGCCAGTTGTGACTGCTATATTTCCCCCATTACCAATACCTCCAGTTATTACATCACTTTTGATACCAGCAATCGAATCGCCTACTATCCCATCTAGCTGAATTGTGTCGCGGGCATTAACAAATATATTACCTGCATCACCTTTACCGGAAACGGCGGTAGAGATTTGTGAACCACCTAATAATGAGAGGGTTCCAGTATTAACCCGGATATTTCCACCTTTACCTACACCATCAGCAAACACCCGGCTGCTAATATCACTATTACTATCAAAAGTAATATCATTAGCATCAATCGTAATATTTCCCCCATCTCCTTTACCAAGGGTACTGCTGCTAATAAATGCCCCATTAGTTGATTGGAGAGAAGCTGTTTTTATCTGAATATCTCCAGCTTTACCTGTACCTTCTGGGTTGACGCTACTAATAATACGGCTATAAATTCGATCTGGTTCACCGTCACTTAAAGTAGTATCTATAAAACCATCTAAACTTATGCCATTACTCGCATTAATATTGATACTACCGGCATTTCCCTGTCCGAAACTTTTAGTGTTGAGTTCGGAACCTTGCGCTAAAGAAAGAGAACCTGTTTGGATGTTAATACTACCACCATTACCTACACTCCCTTCTTCCGCAGAACTATAAATATCACTACTATCTGTAAGCGTAATGTTATCTTTAGCTAGGATGGAAACTTTACCAGAATTCCCTTGCCCAAAAGTACTGGCATCTAGAAATGAATCATTACTTAAATTCAGGGAACCTGTAATTATATTAATGTCACCTGATGTACCAACAGCGTCTTTTCGCAATGTATTAGAAATAAAGCTGGCGTTAGTGAGATTTATGGTTCCTGTAGCGTTAATTTCAATATTACCACCTTGACTATTTGGTGTTCCTAGACCTATGTCTCTACCTGCTCTAAGTTTACTTTCTCCTGCTAAATTCACATCACGAGCATGAATTTTGATATTCCCGCCATTCGTACCGCGAACATTAACTTCTGCGGCGTTATTTAGAGAAACATTTGCTCGTTCTACACCATCAGGTACTGCCAAACTGATATTATCACCTGCAATATTTAATCCTACATTTCCTGGTGCAGCCAAACCTGCTAATTCAATATTCCCTTCATAAGTGCGAATACTCCCACCATCAAGATTGATATTTCCACCGACAAGCAGCAAACTTTTACCATCTGCTACTCTTAAACCTGTGACATCTTCAGCAAGAAGATTTTTACCAGCATCTGCTTGCGATTGATTGGTAATTCCTGCATTCGCTTGGATTTGATTAAACAACAACGCCGAAGGATTAATCGTCAATAATGGTGCTGCTTCAAGATTCGTCGCGCTAAAAACCCCCTGATTTCCAAACTGAATTCCGTTCGCTGTTGTGCCCACAAACGAACCCTGCAAATCTAAACTGGCATTTTTACCAAATAAAATGCCATTGGGATTGAGCAAAAACAAATTCGCACCACCTAATACACCCAATCTCCCGAAAATATTTGATGAGTTACCACCAGTAACGCGAGAAAAGATATTGGTTATTCCCTCTGGATTAGCAAAATAAACACCTTGACCTTCATTTACGTTAAAATCTTGAAAACTGTGAAATAGGTTAGCACCACGAGCCGCACCGCCGTCGATGCGGTCATTGTTTTTATTAATGGGAATGACTTGCGATCGCTCCTTTCCCAGGCTGTTATCGGGAGTTAACTGAGCAAAAGTAGGATGAATAGAAACTGCAATACCTACCACGCATCCCAGCCATCCTGTGACAGCAACCGGCCAAATTTTCACCATTTCTATTATGCCTACTATTTCTATAGTGGTTCTTAGTTGTTTAATAAAGACCTCACCCTAACCCTCTCCTAAGAGGAGAGGGGATCAGAAAAATTTTTATTGCTGGAAGGAGAGTAAGATTCAAAGCCTCTCTCCTTTTAGGAGAGAGGTTTGGAGTGAGGTCAGAGTGTGTTGCATCAAAATGAAAACTGCTATATTTTTTCGCTAGCAATTTTCTGGAGATATTCAATTCGTTGCTGAATATTTTTTTTATCTACGCCATCACCGATAAGCATTTCGGACTGTGCAAGCTCTTTAACTAAAGTTGCCCCAGTACGCCCCAGTTTACCATTACCAGTTGCTTTTAATGCTTCTTCTAGGGCTTCATACCACAGATCGTTTTCAGCATAATAATTTATGCTTTCTGGAATGCTAGTAAATCGATTTTTAGCAAGTGATTCAAGATTGATAACGGTAAATTCTGCACGTCTAATAATCGTGTCGTTTTCGCAGTCAATTGCAATTTGCCATAAATATGTTTTACCTACTGTGAGTTCGGGGTAATCAACGGGAAGTTTTAGTTTGTTAATCCCGACTGTTGTGGGTATTTCTTTAACTTGCCCAATTTTTTTAACGGTGTTGGCTGAATCAAATTCATACAGTTGGAATCGCGCATTTTGAGAACTTGACATATACCAAGCTAACATTGGACGTTTAGAAGCGGTTTTACCGATAAATGTCTGAGGTGCAAGCTGTGTCAGTGGTATGCCGCTAGTTGAACATCCACGCGAACCACCCGGACGGGTATTTCCGCTGGCTGGTTTGCGATCGCGCGGGTTAAACTGAGCAAATGCTGGGATTGCAGTCATAAGAAAAACTACCCCGACAACCAAGCTTGTAAGTCTGCGCTTATTTTGCCAAGATACGAAATGTTGATGATTCATGGTAAATGCTGTTGATAGTATGCTTATCTAAAAGTTTTGGAAAATTCAGAATTCTGGCGACTAACGCCTTATTCTTTCTTAAAATTCCTTCATAGGTGTCCAACTAAGTTCGCATATAGTTCCACGTGGAGAAAGGGATTCACGGCGAAACTCTCCTCCTAATTGTTTAGCAAGCATTTTAAAATGTTTTGTGCCTTTATTTTCTAGTTTTGATTTAATGCCCGAACCGTTATCTTTCACAGATAAATTGTATTTATTTGCGCTATAAACACCTGATGCTTGAACGCGCTTAACTCCTTGAGCGTGTTTACCAACATTACATAGAGCTTCTTCCAAAAACAGACATATTCCCCGTTTGTGTTCTATACTTAAATATTTATCATTAATTGGGTCAAAATTGCGTATTTTTACTTTTAATGTTTTAAAATGTTCAAAATCTTGACGTTCTAATGTAGTTGAATAAACTTCATATAATAAATCGTGTAGAGGTCGTTTCAACTCAAGTGTTAATCCGCTACCTAAACGCAAACTCTCTTCTGTGGTTAATGCTTCGAGTTTGAGAAATTCGCCAAGTTCCCGAATTTCGCGATCGAGTTTTTCAAATTGCCCAACCAGTTGTTCGTAGGGGATGTCATTAGCACGCAGATGCTTTAATCCATAAGCAAGAGTTTGCAAAGGGCCATTATGAATTACGGTAAAAGTATGTTGAATTGTGTTTTGACGTTCGTTAATTTGCGATCGCAAAAATTTATCATGCTGGTAAAACGCAAAAGCACTCAAGCCAAGCCCATTTACACCTAAGATCAGCAAACTAGGTACTACCGGAATCCATATACCCCACATCCACAACATTATATACCCACAGCTAAATAGAGCAAATACAGCTACACTAACACTAAGTATATTTTCCCAAATGGATTGGGTAAGCCGTCCGATAATAATCGGCAAAAAACCCCAAATAAAGATCCATACGTACTCTTCTATATCTCCCCAACTATGCAACATTGGGCGATTGTCGATTACACTACTAAGAATTTGACCGATCGCATGAGCGTGATAGTCAATGCCATAAATTTGACCGTTTAATTCTAAGTTTGACAATGCAGATGTATAAAAAATATCGCCGACACTTGTGTTGCGGTTGCCAACTAATACAATGCGATCGCGCAACAATTCTGCATCTACTTTTCCATTTAAAATCTCACGTAGCGAGACAACATGAAAAGGCTTATAAGTATTGCGGAAGTTCATCAAAATTGACAATCCACCATCATCAACATTAACGTATCCGCCAAAATTACGAGTGATTCGGGGTAATTCAATCCCTCGAAATCTGATTGTATTCGGGTCATTTTTTCCTGTTTCCAATTCAATTCCTTTCGCCTGAAAGTACTTAATAACTAACCGCAGCGCTAAAGAATATTTATCTTCGTTGATATTGTCAGGATTATTAGGGTCTGTTGTAAATAACAGATAACGTCGATTTTTGCTATCCTTATCATTGGGTAAATCTACAAATCCAACTCGTTCCGGTGGCAAATTCTGAGGTGGAGAAATTTGTTTCGGTGGTAATATTTTTTGAATCCCGATAATATTAGTATTTTGCTGTAACACTTGCGCCAGTTGTTTCCCACCAGGTTCAACAGGAACATTTTTGAAGATATCTAGCCCAATAGCTAGTGGTTTATAAGTTTCTAGCTTGGTGAGTAACTCTGCAATCTTCTCATCTGGAATGGGATATTGTTTAACCGATTCAATATCCTTTTCATCGATACCTACAATTACTACACGTTCATCAAGTTTTTCTACCGGACGCAGATATAACATTTTATCGAAAAGCATCCATTCCCAAGATTGCATTCCTCCAGTTATACGTATCAATATCACCATAAACAGTACTATGATTCCAGGAGGTGCAGCCTGTAACCACAATCCAAATTCTTGGCGAATGCGATTCCAAATTCTCCTGCTCATATCATGTCCGAATAATTAGTTATAATTCTCACAGTCATTGCACCCCCACACGCCAGATGCTTTACTTGGTGAGACAAAGCTAGGCTTTGTCTGTTTAGGTTTATTCGAGTTTAATAAGTAATCAAACGGACATAATATCATCTCGTTTTTTACCGAATTAAATTTCCCCGGATTAATCAATTAAACCTTCATCACGGGAACGAATTTCAGTTTGAATTCGCATATTCTTACCACTTTGCTTGCAGTCTTCAGGATACACTCCCAACACATCCTGAATCTTCGTCCAGTAAGTACGGACTGCTCGTTCTGATTTATACATTCGCTCGGCGATCGCTCTATCTGTCAAACTCTCTTCAAAAGCTAACCGCAACACCTCCAACCATTCTGGTTTGAGTTCGATTCCCGTTTTGATGTCTTTGGTGTGAGTTGCACCATGAAGGGCCAAATTAACCCGCATTAGCATTTCATCTTCGGGTAATCCTTTATCTGCGATCGCAAATCCAGCTTGATGATTATCAATCTCGTGTTTGATCCGAATTAACGCCTTCACATAACTAGTTTGCACCATGAAATTCTGATCGGGATATTCTTGGAGCAAAGTTTGCAACAGCTTAATTCCGGTATCAATTTCTGCTGTCTCTCCTTGGCGATCGGGAATTGATAAATCCATCACAATCAGGTCAAAGTGTTGATATTGAAGTTGATAAAGTGTCTCTTTTGCCGTCTGAGCCTTAGCGATCGCAGCTTCGGGATACTGTCGACTTAAGACATCGAGCGTACCAGTTAAAATTAATTGGTGGTCATCTACAACAAGAATACCCAGTTTTTTTTCCACTGGTAAATATCCAAAAACTTGATGTTCTTTTAAATTTACTACTACCATAATTTCATCCAAATTCAAAGTTTCCTTAAGCTTTATGAAAAATTCCTTCGTCTTTGACGTTTAACTTGAGAGTCATATCTTGTATCTTTTAGGCCTAACTCATTGAAGTATGCGCTTATTTTAATTGGAGATGAATTTTCAAGCTATACAGAAAAGTGCAAATCTAGAGGTCAATACGGTTCGGTTAACGTGTTTATTCCTCAAAGATCCCCCCAACCCCCCTTAAAAAGGGGGGCTTACAACCCTCTTTTACCCCCTTTTTAAGGGGGTCGCCGTAGGCGGGGGGATCTTAACCGAACCGTATTGATCTAAAGGTGCGATCTGATTTTGGAGTCCTCACCCTAAGTCCCTCTCCGAAACTTGGGAGAGGGACTTAGGGTGAGGACTCCCCTTCTCCCAATTTTGGGAGAAGGGGTTGGGGGATGAGGGCAAGAGGTTTAATTTTTTCACCTCGGAACTGGTACTTGATTAATTACCGACGCAATTACCGCATCCATTTGTAAACCATCCAGCATCGCTTCTGGTTTCAATATGAGACGATGACGTAGCAACGGTGATGCAACTGCTTTTACATCATCTGGCGTTACAAAATCCCTTCCTGCTAACCACGCTAGGGCTTGAGATGTCTGCAACCAAGCACCGGTAGCGCGGGGTGATGCACCCAAAGTCAAATCGGGATATTGACGCGATATTGTCACCAACGCCAACAAATAATCAACGATCGCTTCTGATACTTTAACTTCTTTGACTGCTTGTCGTGCTTGCAAAATGTCGCTTACTGTTGCGATTGGTTTCAAACGGCTAATATCTAAACGTCGTGCTGCAAAACCCGCCTGACGATTGAGTAACATTTGCTTTTCAGCAGCTCGATCGGGGTAATCTACCACCAGCTTAAATAAAAATCTGTCTAACTGTGCCTCTGGTAATGGATAAGTACCCTCAAATTCCAGAGGATTTTGTGTCGCAATTACCCAAAATAAATCTGGTAAAGGCAAACTTTCGCCATCCAGCGTTACCTGCATCTCTTCCATTGCTTCTAGCAGCGCCGCTTGTGTCTTGGGCGGAGTACGGTTGATTTCGTCCGCTAGCAGTACTTCGGTAAATATTGGCCCTTTTTTCAAAGTGAAATTGCGGCTATTCAAGTCAAAAATATTTGTACCAGTAATATCTGAAGGTAAAACATCAGGTGTTAATTGAATCCGGCGAAACTCCCCTTGAATTAACTGCGCTAACACTTTTACTAGTAGGGTTTTCCCAGTTCCCGGTACTCCTTCTAAAATTACATGCCCACCCGCTAGCAGTGCTACTAAGAGTTGCTGTATTAAACTAGATTGTCCGACAATTACTTGATTAAGACCTTGACCAAGCCTAACTAAGATAGGATGTGTTTCACTCATATTTTTTATTGATAAATAACTAACCCAAAATACTATGCATAATTCCAAAACATTAATTTTTAATTTTTATAGGATTTACCCACAGCTAACGGAAAACGAACCACAGAGAACGCAGAGGTCACGGAGAAATGAGAGTTTGAGAGAGTTTTTGCGTAAGTCCTATTTTAATTTTTAATTTTTAATTTCCCTAATGGTTCGCCATTTCCCCAACCAGCTTAACAGGTCTCGTTCACTGATGGGTTGTTTGCGAGATTGTAGCTTTAAAACTGCATCTAGTTCTGCTGCACTTGCGCCTGTTTTTTCCATCCAGAAATCGATCAAGGCTTGAGGTTCTAAAAGTACTTGTCCTAATCCCAACGCTTTTTGGAGTTGTAGTTGTTCTTGTTTACCCACCATTTCAACAACAAAGTCGGTGGTATCAGCTTTCTGCAACACCCCGGCTAAAGCTTGGATATATGCCGAGCTATTATCTACAACTGGTGTATCTAAAGCTACTGGTTTACCAAAGCGGCGATTCTGCGCCCAAACTAGCACTAATAGCAGAATACCTACCTGTATCAATATTGGCAGTAAAGGAGTTTTAGCAATAAAACTAGATAAATCTCCTTCGCTTTCTTTTTTCCTGACATCGGCATCTTTATAGCCGTGAATGTATTCATCGACAAAGATTGTGTTACTTTTTTCAGTAACCAAACTAGCTAAATACTTGAAATTACTTAAATAATCTTGGTAAGCATTGGCGGCTAAATAAGGAGTAGTAGAAAAAATCACCTTTCCTTTTTTGTAATTTTTTTTCCAGACAACAGCACCAAAGCGATCGCCTAAATTAACTTGCTGGGAGTTAGCTTTTTTATATCGTCTACGTGTATCAATTTTAATATCACCTTCAGGAGATTTTTGCATAGTGCTAAACTCCGCTTCTGTAACCCGCGCCTTCGCACCCAAAATTACCAAAGTATTCCCTTTTTCTACCCATTCCCGCTCTTGACTATCCAGTGTCGCCTCCTTGGGATAGCCGCCTACCTGTAGCAAGGTAACTGGGCTGTTCTCTAGCTGAATATCACTAAAAGGCTTTTGCCAGCGCTTAATAGAAATTCCCTGTTGTTGCATAAAAGCGTACCAAGCACCATAACCATCAGAGTTGCGGTTATAAGTAGAGCCAGCGTTAATTTTAGTATTATTGGGAGCCGCGAACAAACTAAGTAAAACGATCGCAGCGAGTGCGATCGCTCCCATCCAAGCAAGGCGATTTGGACGTTTCATTTTCGACTTTCATTGCCTTTGAATATCACTAGTGTTAATACTTACTTATTTTTCAGCTAAAGTCAAAATATACTTGCTTTAGTTTTTCAACGCGATCGCCTGTTTGATGAATGCTTCTAAATTTTGGGTAGCAGTGGGATTGTCAAACAGAACGTTGCTTGAGAGTTTTAGGGCTTCACGAACTGAGTATCGCCAATCAATATCTACGGCTAATCGCACTGCAATCTGAATATATTGCGAGGTATCAGCTGCAATTGTTTGTGTTACAGCGATCGCTTGCAAAAAACCATAAGAATGACGCCCCCGCATAAACTCACCAGGACAAGTGACAATTGGTAAATGACAGGCGATCGCATCCAGTGTTGTGTTACCACCCGCCCAGTCGAAGGTATCTAAATAAATGTCTGCCAAAGAAAGCAAGTCAAAGTAATCATCACGTGGTAGCACAGGAGAAAATACACAATAGTCAAGACTATAGTGACTATTATATTAATGCGAATATACAGCAGAATTCAGGAGTAAAACACGCTTTATACCTGGGTAACATACTTAGAAATAAGTTACTAACTACAATAAGCCAGACTGCTTAATCCAGGAGTATTTACTAAGTCAGTGTTGACCATCCAACCATTACCAGATAATTCTCCAGGGAAACTTCTGGAAAGGTCGATTTCTACCCAAATGTAATTTTCAGATTTGTATGACTTAACTACATTACCTGTAACCAAGCTCACAAACACACTTGTGTTTGGATAAAGTGTTGTAATAAAAGGTTCTCTTGTACTTGGTTGGCGACGTATAGTTTCCTGTCGTACAATTTGCCGACATACACTGCCAATAGTAGGTTTACTCCATAGGTTTTGAGCGTTGTTATTCGTCTGACAAAATTTCAGCACAGCAGTTTGAATAAACCCTGAAGTCGGAGATTTAATTCTAACAAATCTATCTCCGCTAACTGGTATATATCCTAAAGTAATCCTTGTTTTTGCCGATAATATTCTAATAGCGTTGGATGATGTTGAAGGTTCTTTGAAAATTGGAGTATTTACTTTAGTTGCACGACAACTCGACTGTGAAGAATTAAAGGGAGTCTGTGTGATTTGAGCAAATACAGGTACACTCAGAGCAAACGTAGCAATATTTACTAGAGTAAAAATATACAATAAATTCTGAAATTCCACGTTTTTTCCTCAATATCACTCACGAAAGACTATACATTAGATTCGGAACTTCTAAACTCTGATGTGAAAAGAGCTACAAAAATTATTTTTAATTATTAGAATATTATATAATGACTTATTACTACTAATTACCAACTACGCGCAATCTTTTAATTATGAATCAATCCAAGAATAGTGGAATAGTTGAACAGTTTGTTAATACAGTGATGGGGGTAAAACCTGGGAATCAACAGCAGTCTCCAAGTACATTAATAGCTAATACACAAGAAATAGATATTAAGGCAATTTTAGTTTATACAATAGGAACTACCCTACAAATCTTAGTGATGATTCTCGTATTACTAGGAATGGAGAAATTAGTAATGTTCGTTGAAGATAGTTCTTCTTTTCCTAGTTGGTTTAGCACTTTATTGACTGGATTATTTTTTGCTCTATTAAGTATCCGTTCTCGAATTTTCTCTCTTTTAGATAATACCCGTTCTCGTCAGACCTATGACCAGGTAATCAGACCAAGATGGTCTCCTCCACCTTTAGTATTTCCCATAGTTTGGATGATAATTGCTGTTTTGCGGGTAATTTCTTCTGTATTGGTTTGGCAGCAAATGAATCACCAATTTTTAGTGTTACCTTTAATTTTGTTTGTGGTAAATTTGGCTTTAGGGGATACTTGGAATACGATTTTTACTGTAGAACGGAGATTAGGTGCTGCTGTACCTGTAGTTATTTTAGGCCCTTGGTTATCTGCTGTAGTAGTAACGGCAATTTATTGGCAAACTAATCCTATAGCAGGAATGACTTTATCATTTTCTTGTGTGTGGTTAACTATAGCTGCTGTATTGGTATTTAGAATTTGGCAATTAAATGGATCTGAGCCATTGTATCCTTTAAAACTAACACTTGTGGATAAATAAATACCAAAAATTCACCTTGATATCAAGTTCGGGTTATTACTTGTAATAAAATCTATCAATGTAGGTTGGGGAGACGCAAGTGGCGTTTGAACACCAGTGAAACTCAACATAAACAAGGATCAAATGTTGGGTTTCGTTCCTCAACCCAACCTACAGATATTATAAGTGTTTAACCGGACATGATATGACTTTTGATTACCACATTCAACATACATAAAAAACGGTAGAGCAATTAAAAATCTACCGTTTTTTAAACTCTTTAAGGGGGTTAGCTTCTAAACCAATTTTATCTAAATCTTTTTTCTTAATCATAATGATAAGCATTGCCAAGTTCTAAATAGTGCCGAAAGTAACACCCTGTTGTTTGAGCCACTTCCGGTATGCTATAGAATAGCGATCGCTCGGTAAATGTATTTCTGCTTGCAAATCCAAAGGTAAGCGTCGGGGTTGCTGGGACTCGACAATGGCGATATCTTGACTAGCAACTTGATTTTGAATATCTAGATACACTTCCACTTTTAGTTCGCGGACACTAGACTTCTTGCAAAAGTCGCTAGTGATGTGAGATAAGTAGGTGAGAGTGAGGTAATATATATGACCTATGAACAGGTTAAAAGCCTGAAGTCAG
>NZ_JBALDJ010000027.1:0-12493 GCF_036917415.1 Nostoc sp.
TCTGCACTCGCAAGCTAGACTTGCCCATCTGCCGCGAGTTCAGCACATAACAAAACTGACCCCACTTTAAGCGCTCATAAAATTCTGTATCAGCATATCGTTTCACATAGCTAGGAGCGCTACTCTCAAGACTCCCTCCAATTTGATATTCAAAGTTTGATTTCGCTGCTGTCATCAAGGCTTTCCTTTACATTTTCTAATATATTTAGTTTTAATTTCATAATACAGCCATATAAATAATTTATTATTTAGCATTGCCAGAGAAGAATTATACTATTTTCATCGATCAACTGACTTTAGCTGACTTTTACCTATTTTCGATTTTTGAGTATTCCTAATTAATTAATAAATATCTGACTTTTTCCTCTTGTATGATTCACAACATAGCATAAAGATACTGGTATGGTTTAAAGAAATTTAGGGATGCCATTAAATACTACTAAAGGAGTCTCAAATGTCTTTTCCAAGCTTGAAAAAATTTCTTTTATTTGCTTTTGGTATCAATACTAACATCGTATCACATGAGTCTATGTCTCCTGAAAACCGTTTTTCAGAAGAGAATAAGTACGCATCTATTGGTGCATCTATTTTACTGACTGCTGTTGTAGCTTTTTTATCTGGAAGCTATGCATTATATACTGTATTTAACTCTGTTCTAGTCTCTAGTTCGATAGGTTTTATTTGGGGAATAAAGATTTTTAATTTAGATAGATTCGTTATTTTAAGTAGCAGGAAGAAAAAAAATAATTTGCGGGGAGATATTATCGTAATAATTCCTCGTTTACTGCTGGCTTTTTCATGAGTTTTTGTTGTTGCTAAACCTGTGAAAATAAAATTTTTTGAAAATAAAATAAACCAAAAAATCGATGAAGCTAATGCTCAAAAAGACGCAATCTTTAGCAAAGAAGAAAGCGATGAGTTGGAGAGAATTCATAATAAACAAGTGAATGAAATAGCTTTTTCAAAGTGAAACTCTTATTCGACTGCTCTTGTGAAAAAAAGCAATGAAGATTACAAGCAGCAAAGAGAAACAGTTCAAAAAGAAACTCAAATAAAGCGATAAGGACTTAAGCCAAAAGAGGATATAGGACTCATAGGAAAAATTCAAATCTTAGAAGAGTTGAAAAAAGCTAACCCAACAATTGAATATAGTAGTTTATTTATTACTATTTTATTTATTGCGATAGATAGTGTTCCCATAACACTGAAGCTTCTATGTAAATATAGCCCATACGACGCTTACATTGAAACACAAGAAGAAAATGCAATTTACTTAACATCAAAAGAATTGTCAGATATAGAGAGAAAAAATAATGAAATAATAAATAGTAAAAAGATTGATAAGCTATCTGATACTATATTATCAATTACAGTGAAAATACCAAATGATAAAGAATTAACAGGATTAGCCGAATATAATTCTATTAGAAATGAAATTTTGCAGAAAATTTTACAAGAAAATCAAAAAAAAGTATTAGAAGTGTTAACAACTAATCGAGAAAATCAAAATGGAGGGAAAATCCCAGTAATGGCAAATAACAACGGAAACGGTCAACAAAAATCTCAACTATTGAATAATATCTCAACATGAAATAGGCAATTAGAAATCACGACTATAAAAACAAAGTCCGCCTTTACAGACTTCTGAAAATCAATGGTTTGAAACTCATTTAGGTAGGTTTTGTTTTTGTAGCTGTGGCTGTGGTTTCCAGTACCTCAAAGGGGTATCTAACTTAGTGAAATGATCGTAAATTTTTAAATGAAGCATTGTTATCATCATGTACGTAACAAAAAAGTTAGCTATCAAAAAGTTTAGCCTTTTGCAAAAATGGACTAATTTTGGAAAATTCCCACGCCAAATTGCAGATGTCAACGGTGATGGACGAACTGATATTGTTGGTTTTGGCTGTGATGCTGTTTATGTATTTTTGGGTCAAACTAATGGAACTTTTGGTCAAGCTTTTATAGCTAGAAACGATAATTTTACTGCAAAAAAAGGGGGATGGACTAACTTTAACAAATATCCGCGTCAACTCGCTGATATCAACGGTGATGGTCGGGCAGATATTGTTGGTTTTGCAGATAATGCTGTTGATGTATCTTTAGGTCAAAGTAATGGAACTTTTGGTAAAGCTTTTACAGGCATAAGTGATAATTTTACCGTCAATAAAGGGGGATGGACTAGCTTTGACAAGTATCCGCGTCAACTCGCTGATGTCAATGGTGATGGTCACGCAGATATTGTTGGCTTTGGATATGATAATGTCTTTGTCTCTCTTGGTCAAAGCAATGGAACTTTTGGCGAAGCTTTTGTAGCGAAAAATGATGGTTTTACTTTTAATCAAGGAGGATGGACTAGTTTTGATAAGTATCCACGTCAACTCGCTGATGTGAATGGTGATGGTCGCGCAGATATTGTTGGCTTTGGATATGATAATGTTTTTGTCTCTCTTGGTCAAAGCAATGGAACTTTTGGCGAAGCTTTTGTAGCGAAAAATGATGGTTTTACTGTTAATCAAGGAGGATGGACTAGTTTTGATAAGTATCCGCGTCAACTCGCTGATGTGAATGGTGATGGTCGCGCAGATATTGTTGGTTTTGGATATGATAATGTCTTTGTCTCTTTTGGTCAAAGCAATGGAACTTTTGGCTCGGCGTCTGTAGTGAAAAATGATGATTTTACTGTTAATAAAGGTGATTGGAATAGCTTTGACCAAAAGCCACGCCAGCTTGGTGATGTGAATGGTGATGGCAAAGCTGATATTATTGGTTTTGCTCAAGATGGAACTTATGTTGCTTTAGCTAATAATCAGACAACACCAGCTCCAATGAATAATCAGTATATTGTAGCTGGTTACTTACCTTCCTGGGGTATTAGTAGTACTACTAATCCTGCAACTATTCCGGTTAATAAGCTGACACATTTGTTCTATGCCTTTGCAGATGTCGATACACAAGGTAACGTTAAACTGAGTCAAGATGGTCAGGATGGTGACATCAATGTATTAAAATCTCTCAAAGCTCAAAATCCCAAGCTAAAAATCCTTGTTTCTATTGGTGGTGCAGGAGAAAATGATTTTTCCTCAGCAGCTTCTACGGCACAATCTAGGATATTATTTGCTCAGTCTGCCATCAATTTTATGAAAAGTAATGGTTTCGATGGCATCGATATTGATTGGGAATTTCCTAAGAAGGAGGAGAATAGTAATTACACTCAATTGCTAGGTGAACTACGCCAACAACTTAATAACGCATCTACTACAGATGGAAATAAATATCTGCTGACTACTGCCCTTTCTGCTTCTCCCTATCAATTGTCTGCATCAGATTACGCTGATGATCCTTACGATTTAAACTCAACTGTTTTGAAAACTACTTCTGAATATGTTGACTTTATCAATTTAATGACCTATGACTACCACGGTAGTTGGGAAAACACAACCAATCACCAAGCTGCTTTGTATAAAAGTAGCAGCGATCAATCATATAATAGTGACAAACTCAACGCTGACTGGTCAGTTCAAAAGTATTTGAGTGCTGGTGTTGAAGCTAAGGATATTGTCTTAGGAGTTCCTCTCTACAGTGACACTTGGGCAGGAGTGAAACCTGGTTCTAACAATGATGGATTATTTCAAAGTGCTACCTCGGTAAACGATCAACTTTTGTATAGAGATATCCACGATTGGGTAGGTACAAATGGATATCAATATTACTGGGATGATAGTGCCAAAGTTCCTTATATCTATAATTCTGAAAAACAAGAGTTTAGTACCTACGAAGATAAACGATCAGTCCTTGGAAAAGTTAATTATGTTGAACAACAAGGTCTAGGCGGAATATTTTTCTGGCAACTCGTTGGTGACTTGCCAATCACTCATTCTGATTCATTAGTTAATGTTGCTGCTACTAATTTGTTGTAGAACCTTCTTTACGGTAGCGAACGGGAAGCCCTCCGGGTCTGGGGGTGACGCTCCTTCTCCTGACGGAGACGCTACGCGAACGTCGCTACTGCTTCGCTAACGATGGAAACCGCCAAAACTGCGACTCCCTTACCGCTTTGTGTCTACGTTAAAAAAATATTTTTAACAGATTAGATAGGACTGTCATCTATATATTTTATTTTATACTACTATATATAGGACTCTTATTTGTTGGGTAAAAAAACTCTGTACAACTCGAAAGAACTGATTTCCTCTTTTCTACTCCCTACCTATGTAAATAAGTTTAGAAATCAGATTGGATTCCGATAAATGAAACTATAGACAAACAACAAAAACAGCTATTTCCTCAGCATCCATGAACTCAAAATTAGCCTTTACTTGGGAGAAAGCTAAACAGCTTACCGAGCAAATTGTTTTCAATAATCTTCGAGAACACCTCAAAGATATTGAATTAGACGTGCTTCGAGGCTCGTGGCAGAGTCTGACTTATGAAAAGATGGCAGAGCAGTACCATCTCTCTGTAAGCTACCTCAGAGGAGATGTGGGTTTTCATCTGTGGCGAAAGCTTTCAGAGGCGTTAGGAGAAGAGGTAACAAAGAGTAATTTTAAAGGAGCGCTGGAGAGAGCCTCGCAAAGGCAATTACTTTTATATATTGATAGCAATGTCAAGCAGCCAAAATCCCCGTTAGCAGAGCTACCTTTTCCAGACGGTTCAGTTCCTCTAGGTTCTGCTTTTTATGTGGAACGAGATGGCCTAGAGTCTGTTTGTTATGAGACAATTGTCAAACCCGCTTCCCTAATTCGGATTAAAGCACCGAAGCTAATGGGCAAAACTTCATTGCTTACCAGGATTCTGGCTCATGCTGAATCCCAGAATTATCAAACAGTATATTTGGATTTAAGTAGTGTAGAGCGGGCAATTTTAACGAATTTGGACAAGTTCGTGCTTTGGTTGTGTTTTATGGTTGGTCGGAAGTTAAAGTTAGAAAATCGATTAAAAGATTATTGGGAAACAGAAATTTTAGGTAGCAATCATAACTGTACAGTGTACTTTGAGGAGTATTTATTGCCACAAATAAATTGTCCTTTGGTATTAGGGTTAGATGAGGTTGATCGGATTTTTCCCTATAACCAAGTGATTGAAGACTTTTTCGGGATGCTGCGAAGCTGGCATGAGAAAGGGAAAATTTCTGAGCAATGGAAACAACTAAGGCTGGTGATGGCACATTCTACCGAAGTTTATATCCCGTTGGACATGAACCAATCTCCCTTTAATGCGGGGCTACCAGTGGCGTTGCGAGAATTTGACCACAAGCAGGTGATAGATTTGGCTCACCTTCATGGAGTAAATTGGAATGATACTCAGGTAAAGGAATTAATGAATATAGTGGGAGGACATCCTTATCTACTGCGATTAGCAATGTACGAAGTTTACACTACAAAGACAACGCTAAAGCAGCTATTACAAGATGCTTCCACAGAAGCAGGAATTTACAGCAACCATCTGCGGTGGTACTTAGAGATGCTACACTCGGAAGAGGCTCAAGGTTTAAAAGAAGCGTTAAAAAAGGTGGTCACTTCACTTGAGCCTGTGGAATTAGATTCATTAGACTTATCCGCAAATGCAAAATGCTTACTATACAATGGTTTGAGGGACTATAGTTGGAGTGCGATCGTAAGCACTTAATGGACGTAACAAACTGATTTTTTAAAGTATGCATCTTTTTCTTTCCCGAATAGTATTGTTTCTGTTTTTCATAGTCTACAGGTCAAGAAGATAGCTTGTTCTGCACTATCCACAATTAATTCGTATTCACCAAGTATTCGACGCAACTCTTGATATTTTTCACTATTTCCTTCTACTTCTTCTATTTGAGATGCTGGTAAGATATCTCTTAAAATTTCTACCCAATAATTAAAGGCATCATTCGCTTTCGTTTTGGAAACGTCAAAGAGTAAGCCTAATATTTCAAAAATTGGTTTTTGTCGAAGATAAAGTAGGCATAAGCATACCCCCTCTTTCGGAGATAGATCCGGTTTTCGTCCACCACCAGGAGCAATAATACGAATTTTATTTTTTTCAATTTCTGTGCGTTTTTCTAAATGGCGTTTTTCCGCCAAATTTACTAATGCTAAAAATTGATCATAATCAATACCGATTAGTCGCTTTGCTTCTTGCGAATGTGATTCAATTCTTGCCAAAGGACTTGTCATTATTCAATTTACGTATTGCTTAATTATTCTTTAATAATCCCATAAAGTTTATATTAAGGATAGGTCTAATGCAGATTTATAAGTTGCATAGTATGGGATTAGTGCAGCAACAGGACAATCAGGTAATGCCTAGATGCAATTTGTACCGTGAGTATTTCTGCAGAGTGTTGTAAGTAGCTATGCGTCATGTAGAAATAAATTTGATAATTTTTGTGACTTTATTTTCCATTCTTTCCTTAAGCCCAGTAGTGCTTAAAAATTTTATATTTAAGTTCTCTTTTCGCTGACTTTTTGCTTTAATTCATATCAAGATTATTTGTCGTGTTTTTAAGGTTATATGACGTTAAAAACATAACTTTGTACTTAAGTTGAGCCTAAAGTCAGTAATTTTCATAATGAGATTTGCTGGCTTTAGATGCGTTTTCTTGTCGTTTAGGTTCTTAACCTGATTTATTCCTATTTTTTTAAATTTCTTACCTATCAATCCTGATTTTTTATTTTTTTAGGACTTACGGACAAGAGATCCTCTAACCCCTGATAAATTAGAGGCTTTTAGCGTTCCCCCCCCTTTATAAGGGCAGGGCTATTTCATTCCATTTCAAATAGGATTTGTCAAGATGGTTAGCGAGAAAATTGTAAGTAAGGGTGGCGATGAAATGAACATTTAATTACTGAGATATCAGTAAAATAGTTCATTTTCTCGGCACGCTGGTAACAAAATAACCAATTTTTAATTGCTAGAACTCTTGATTTTTAAAGCTCTTTGGGGAATGAAACAGCCCTGCTTTTTAAGGGGGATTAGGCAGGGTGGTTTCATACGAAAAAAGAAAATACATAAGTCTTGATTTCTCGTGAAAGTGACATGGCTTTTTCCCTCACTTCCATTCCTCTCCCCCACGGGGGGAGAGGCTTTGAAACCCAGTTTTAATTTTTCTTTGCTTGTATGAAACCACCCTGCTTTTTAAGGGGGATTAGGAGGGATCTAGGTTTCAGGTTTTCAGTGCGTAAGTCCTGTCTTTGATTAATTTAATACCTAATTTTATATAGAATATTTTCCTGACTTTTTCCGATTTTGTTCTAGTTTTATTTCGATAATTATAGTAAATGTAAATAGTTATTCAGAGGAAAGCGCTCACAAGTTATCAAACATAGTTATTTTGATAATTCTGCATTGAGCGAGACTAAATACTCTTTAACTTGTCCTGAACGGTGGTAATTAGCACCGTTCAGGACAAATTAAAAATTTTGCTTGATAGCGTAATCACAGAAAACTTTTATCCTGTCTTGCTAAATTTGTTTAAAGTCCAATTGAAAAGCTTCGTTTATTAGCGGTAATAAACCAAATAAACTCATTTTATAAAGCTTATGCTAAGTAAAGTTCCAGAAAATATTTCTGAAAATATTCAAGATTCTTTAGTCATGCCCAATGATTCAATTGCCATTATTGGTATAGCTTGTCGATTTCCAGGTGCAAACAATTATCATCAATTTTGGCGTAATCTTCAACAAGGCATTAACAGTATCACGGAAATTCCCTCAGAAAGATGGGATATTCAGAAGTTTTATTCTACCAAACCTGAAGAACCTAATAAAAGCATTAGTAAATGGGGTGGATTTATTGAGGGGATAGACCAATTCGATGCACAATTTTTCGGCATCTCTCCTCGAGAAGCACAACAAATGGACCCTCAGCAGAGGCTAATGCTGGAGTTAAAACAATTTATACTCAACCTGTACTATTTGCTTTAGAGTATGCTTTAGCACAACTATGGCTGTCTTTGGGAATCATCCCAGATGCAGTTATTGGTCATAGCCTCGGTGAATACGTTGCGGCTTGCATTGCAGGAGTATTTAGTTTAGAGGATGGGCTAAAACTGATTGCCGAGCGATCGCACCTCATGCAATCTTTGCCCAAAAATGGAATGATGGCTGCTATTTTTGCTGATGTCGCCACTGTGGAAACAGCGATCGCACCTTATGGAGAAAATGTATGTATTGCAGCAGTCAACGGAGCTACAAATATTGTCATTTCTGGAGTTAAAGGGTCAATTGAAACAGCGATCGCACAGTTGCAAGCACAGCAAATCACTGTTCAAGTTTTAAATGTCTCCCACGCTTTCCACTCGTCCTTGATGAATCCCATCCTTGACAAATTTGAGCAAAAGCTTTCTCAAGTTCAGTTTGCACCCTTAAGACTTCCACTAGCATCTAACTTAACGGGTGAGATTCTTCAACCAGGGGAAATACTGGATTTGAGTTACTGGACTCGTCACCTGCGATCGTCTGTGCAATTTGCATCAGGAATTCAAGCTTTAGCGGCACAGGGTTACGACTTATTTATAGAAATCGGTTCCCATCCTACTCTCATCAACATGGGCAAGCGTTGCCTAACGTCAGAAAATGTAACTTGGTTGCCTTCTTTAAAAAAAGAGCAAGACGACTGGCAGATACTGCTAAACAGTTTGGGCGAGTTATATATTAAAGGTGTGGATATTAATTGGGCAGGATTTGACCAAGATTATTTACGTTGTCGCATCCCCCTACCAACATATCCCTTTGAACAACAACGATATTGGTGTGAGTTTAACCAAAAAGAAAATCGCCTCAAGCATACATACACAGGTGCTGTTCATCCTTTACTGGGTACACAGTATCTGGCGGCATTGCAAATATTTGAATCCCAGCTTGATACTGATAAACTGCCTTACCTTGCTGTCCAGCAAGTGGAAGGAGAAGTTGTACTACCAGTCGCAGCTTATTTAGAAATGGCTAATGCGGCTGTCAATCAGGCTTTGAAACTTGATTCTTATAGCTTGTTAGAAGTCGCTTTTCTAAAAAAGCTGTCTTTGTCAGCAGATATTAGCAAAACAGTGCAAACGGTTCTTTCTCCTGATGCTTCCGGAGAAATAACTTTTCAGGTATTTAGCTTGCAAACTGCAACTGATGACCAACCCACAAAGTGGATATTGCATATTAACAGGACTTACGCAACTGTCACAAGCAATGGCGCGGTTACACCGCGCCACGCGCCAAACAATTAAGCGACAAACATAGGAACATCCGGACGTTTTAGTTGCTGAACTAAATAATTTGATAACAATCCATGCTTAATTTGATAGATTGTTTGACCAGTTTTATAAGCTAAATCTTTGAGCCTCAGCCAGACTAAAATAGCGCAGGCAATATGATTTCTTTGAATACGACCTTTACGACATTGACATGATTCAATGCCAGTCAATTGTTTATTCAAAGGTGTTACTCCTCAACTTTCCATCGAACCTTACACACTTTTTGTACAACGTCCATAGAACCTTGAGATAAATCGTTCGTAGCGATAAAATCCGTTCTGTCGGCAGAGACAGTCACCCGGAATAGTTTCACTTTTTTGGCTTGAGGGAACTTCTTGATTTTAACTATTTTACCTGATTTTAACTCCTCATTATCTCAAGATAGCAATTCAATTCTTTTATAATCTTCTTGTTTTTCCGTATCATCAACAAGCCGATTGCGTTTCAGAGGACAATAATAGTATTTCCCTAACTCATCAATATATAACATCAATTTATTTGTTGCATACCAACTGTCCATCAATACAGCTTGAAATGGTAAACTCTTATGATACACAAGGTTTTGCAGCATCTCCGTCACATGAACTATCTTTGTTTTTCCATCTGTATCTGGGTCATAAATACGATAATCAATTACCCAAAATTTTCCGAGTTCATGATTGACATATATACAATTTATTAGCCCAATTCCTTGGATAACTCTATGCTCATTGCCACTATATTGTCGTTTAATTGTTTCTATTTCTATGGTATGTCGTTTATCAATTACTGTGTCATCAAAAACTAGATATCCTTGAGCGCTTACTTGAATTATATCTTTAACATTATCCCAAAGTAACCGTGGCGTTAATTTTTAATTCTTAAGATAGCGATTAATTTTATCATGACTAATCTGTTCTAAATGCTCTGCCAAATTTGTGAAAGTATAATTAATCTGACTACTTAACAAGTACTGGCAATAGTTAAGTTTAGTAAATCTCATAAAATACAGAATTTATCTTATGTATTCTCAACTGATTTTCTCATGATTTGAAGAATACTTCACATAGTCGATTGCTGTTACTAATTTCAGCCATCCCCTCTAGGTACGCCACTCTTTTATAGTACATAAATACTATCAAATAGCGATCGCACTGTGCCAGTTGCGTAAGTCCTGATTAATGGCAAAATTCAAACATCTTCAGGTGTCCCCGTCACACCTATCTCAATAAATGAAGTCCGCACTCGTTGCACAAATCAAATTTCTGTTGCTGAATTTTATCAAAACTTGGAATCTTTGGGTGTGAAATATGATTCCCTACTTCAGGGCATTGAGGAATTATAGCAGCACGAAGGAGAGGCTCTTGCTAAAGTTAGACTCGCACCTACACTGTTAGCAGAGGCGAAGGCTTACCGCATCCACCCAGCACTTTTGGATACTTGTTTACAGGTGTTTTCTGCTACTTTACTATCAGAAAATTTAGATACTCAGGGAATGGCTAGATATGTTCCGGTGAGAGTAGGTAGTATGCGCATCTGGTGTCAACCACCAACTCAGCTTTTCAGCTATGCCCATCTCCATCCCAATGGCAATGGTGACTTAAATGCCTTTGAGGGTGACGTTGTATTGCTAGATGAAACAGGGTTAATCTTTGCCGAAATTAAAGGGATACGTTTTCAACGTGTGCAGCTTGATACCCAAATCGTTAAGCAGAAAAATATTACTAGCCTTGCAGCTGATTACATACTACAGCCAGGAGAAATCAGCGATCGCATACAACCGCAAATCATTCAATTAATCGATCGGTTTGGTTTACAGAATTATGAAGAGTTGTTAACTCGTCTGGATACTTTAAGTATTGTTTACATTCTGCGGGCTTTCGAGCAACTAGGCTGTCAGTTTTCACAACATCAACAACTTTCTGTAATAAATTTAGCTCATCAGTACGGTGTAATTCCGCAGCATTACCGATTATTAGGCAGGATGCTAGAGATATTACAGGAAGAGGGGATGTTAAACAAAGTCAACGAAGGTTGGGAAGTTTGTCAACTGCCCGAAGAGTTGAATTTACAGGTGCAGTCGCCAGAAGCTTTGTTAAAACAATACCCGAAAGCTGATGCAGAGTTAATATTGCTACAGCGATGCGGCGAGCGTTTGGCACAAGTGCTACGTGGTGAATGCAATGCTGTGGAATTGTTGTTTGCTGATGGGACATTTTCTACTACCGAAAGATTGTATCAAGAATCACCCGCCGCCCGATTGAATAATACCTTGATACAGGAAGCGATCGCCATAGCACTTTCTAACTTGCCAGCAAATCGCAAAGTTCGTATTTTGGAAATAGGGGCTGGAACAGGAGGTACAACTGCTTATATATTGTCCAAGTTACCATCTGACCGGGTAGAATATGTTTTCACTGATGTATCCTATCTCTTCACAGCTAAGGCAGAACAAAAATTCCACGATTATCCCTTTGTTCAATATAAGTTGTTAAATATTGAACGCGAACCTCTAGCACAAGGATTTGCACCCCAGGAGTTCGATCTGATTTTGGCGGCAAATGTAATCCATGCCACCAGTGATTTACGACGGACATTAGCGCATATTCAGCAAATTTTGGCACCAGAGGGGATGTTGGTGTTGTTGGAAGCAACCGCAAAATCTCGGATGTTAGATTTGATTTTTGGCTTAACTGAAGGTTGGTGGAAGTTTGCCGATACAGATTTACGTCCTGCTTATCCCTTACTTTCCAGCTATCAGTGGCGATCGCTGCTACTAGAGATGGGTTTTAGCTCTGCTGTAAGTCTGCCTCAAACAGGAGAAGCCAAACAATCTGTAATTTTAGCTCGTAGTGCGATCGATTCCTGGCAGCAAATGCAAGAATTTAATCTGACAAATAGTGATTTACCTCTGTTTGCAGAATTCTTCCAAGAGGTGAAGGACATCTCACCAAAAGTAGAGAGTGTCCAACTAGAAGCAGTGGCACAAGATATCGTGCTTGCAGGGTCATCAAACGCAACTCAGCAAATGCTAGAGTCTTATCTCAGCAAACAAATTGCCAAGTCTTTAGGGCTAACTACCTCCAAGTTAGATATTGATGAGCCGCTGAATAATTTAGGATTTGATTCATTGATAGCTGCCGAACTAAAAAGTCGAATTCAATCTGACTTTAGAATATCTGTACCCATAGCTGACTCAGGGTTAGCGCGTCTCAAACCCTATTGACAAAAGGACTTGCCTGATAGGCAATCAAGTTGGAAACAAAGTGGGACTATCCGGGCTAGGGTAAA